>NZ_JBVHTA010000130.1:0-1039 GCF_055566095.1 Streptomyces sp. NPDC027962 | reverse complement strand
TCCACCACCATCCGCCACAGGTCCTCCGGCGACAGCACGCCGCCCGGGTAGCGGCAGGCCATGCCGACGATCGCGATCGGTTCGGTGCCGGCGCCGATCAACTGGCGGTTCTGCTGCTTGAGCCGCTCCGTCTCCTTCAGTGAGGCGCGCAGGGCATCGACGAGTTGGTTGTTTGGCGTAGCCATCACATGCTCCACAGGTCTCAGGTCAGGAGTCGGGGTTGCTCAGGGCAAGCTGGATGAGGCTCTCGGCGTCCATCTCGTCGATGGAGCCCTCGCCGTCGGCCGCGTCCTCGTCGGAGGCGGTCCCGTCGGCGAGCCCGGTGAGCGTGAGGAGGGCGTCGAGCAGGCCCGCGTCGCGGAGCCTGGCGAGCGGGAGCTGGGCCAGGGCGGCCCGGAGCTGCGCCTCCTGCGAGTCGGCCGGGGTCTCGGTGTCCGTGGGGACGAGCTCACTCATGAGGTGGCGGGCGAGGCTGGTCGGGTTGGGGTAGTCGAAGACGAGCGTGGCGGGCAGCCGCAGGCCCGTGGCCGCGGTCAGCCGGTTGCGGAGCTCGACGGCGGTCAGGGAGTCGAAGCCGATCTCCTTGAAGGCTTGGGCGGGTTCCACCGCCTCCGCGCCGTCGTGGCCGAGAACAGTGGCCACGTTGCGGCGTACGAGGTCGAGGACGAACCGCTCGCGTTCCGCGCCCGGCAGGGCGATCAGCCGGTCGGCCAGGGACTCCGTCGACGCGGCGGCCGGGCCGGCCTCGACGGTACGGCGGGCGGGCGCCTTGACCAGGCCGCGCAGGACGGGCGGGACCATGCCGCTCTCGCGGAGGGCGGCCGTGTCGAGCTTGATCGGCGCGAGGGCCGGCCAGGCGGACGCGGTGCCGTGGTCGAGGAGGTCGAGTCCGAGCTCCGTCGGGAGGGGGAGGACACCGGTGCGCTTGATGCGTTCGACGTCCTCGTCGGAGAGGTGGGCGGTCATGCCGCTGCGCTGCTCCCAGAAGCCCCACGCGAGCGACGTCGCCGGCAGACCCGCCGCCCGCCGGGCCTCGGCC
>NZ_JBVHTA010000129.1:0-1065 GCF_055566095.1 Streptomyces sp. NPDC027962 | reverse complement strand
TGTTCTGTCCATGGAGGTTGGTGACAGCGATCACTGACGTGGGATCTTGAAATGGGTGAGGGCCTTCTGGCTCGGTGTGGATTGCGACATCTGCACCGGCGACCAGAGAGGCCCTCGTGCCCCACCGTAATGCACCCCTGACCGAGACCGGACGCCTGCGTCTTGCCCGCTGCGTGGTCGAGGATGGCTGGCCGCTGCGCCGGGCCGCCGAACGCTTCCAGGTCTCGCCCACCACGGCCCAGCGCTGGTCCGACCGCTACCGCCGACTCGGCGAGGCGGGTATGAGCGACCTCTCCTCCCGCCCGCACACCAGCCCGCGCCGGACCCCGACCCGTACCGAACGCCGGATCATCAAGGTCCGTGTCCTGCGCCGATGGGGACCGGCCCGCATCGCCCATCTGCTGCGGCTGGTGCCCTCGACCGTGCACCGCGTGCTGACCCGCTTCGGCCTGGCCCGCCTCACGCACCTGGACCGGGCAACGGGCCGTGTCATACGCCGCTACGAACGCGACAGGCCCGGGGAGCTGGTGCACGTGGACATCAAGAAGCTCGGCAACATCCCCGACGGCGGTGGGCACAAGGTCCTGGGCCGCCAGGCCGGCCGCAAGACCCGCTCGAACGCCGGCTACAGCTACCTGCACACCGCTGTCGACGACCACTCCCGCCTGGCCTACAGCGAGATCCTCACCGACGAGAAGAAGGAGACCGCCACCGCCTTCTGGGCCCGCGCCCACGCGTTCTTCACCGACTGCGACATCACCGTCGAGCGCGTGCTGACCGATAACGGCGCCTGCTACAAGTCGCACACCTGGCGCGATGCACTCGCCGCCGCAGGGATCACACACAAGCGCACCCGGCCCTACCGGCCACAGACGAACGGCAAGGTCGAACGCTTCAACCGCACCCTGCTCGACGAATGGGCCTACGCCCGCCCCTACCGCTCAGAGCAGGAACGACGCGACGCCTTCCCCGGCTGGCTGCACACCTACAATCACCACCGCGGACACACCGCGCTGAAAGGCCAACCACCCGCCAGCCGCGTCCCCAACCTCTCAGGGCAATACA
>NZ_JBVHTA010000128.1:0-1084 GCF_055566095.1 Streptomyces sp. NPDC027962 | reverse complement strand
TGAGCATTGTTCAACCTGAATTCGCTGGTCATGGGGCTGGCGTGGGCTGGGGCTGAGGTTCTCGTGCCGGTCGGGGTCGTGATCGGTAGCAGGTGATCATCCGGCGCATTGCCGGTTCGCCGGAATCCCGATGCCGGGTTGGGAGTGCCTCGTAGGCTCCGACGAGAGCCGGGTGGGAAGGGGATGCTGGTGGCGGATGTGCTGGTCTGGGTGATGCAGCGAAGGGTGGTGCTGGCCGATCGCGCCGAACGGCTGCGCAAGGATCTCGCCGAGATCGATGCCGAGGCAGCCCGGCTGGAGGCAGCAGAGGTGGTGATCGGGCAGTTCATCGAGGCCGAGCGGAGCGGGCAGGCCGACGACCCGGCCGTGGCTGAGGAGTTGGAGCGGGTGACAACTCCGGGCGCGGGCGGGATGCTGCTGGTCCCGCACCGCGAGCCGGGCATGGATGAGAGCGCGCTGCCCGCCGACTACCAGGCGATCATGAAGATCGTGGCCGCGGCCTCGGAGCCGGTCCCGGCAAAGGACGTCAGCGTCCAACTCGGCAGAGGCACCCAGCCTGGACAGGTCGAACCGGTGCGCGACAAGCTCAGGCGCCTGGCTGACCGAGGCTGGCTGCACCGCACCCCCGCAGGCCGCTTCACCGCCCTGCCGCAGCCGTCCGTCTGACCGGCAGCGGCGGCCTGATTCCGGCATAACGCGCATGTCCCCGACGGGAGTTGGGGATCCATGCGAAAGAACACCAGCCCCGCCGAGGGCATTGAAGGGCTTGTCTACCAGTGCCACCTGCCGCTGTCGAGCGCCACTCTGGACCTGGTCGCCGGCCTGGTCCGCAGCCACCTGAAGAAGATCCGCTCCCGCTGGCGCAAGCTCCCGCCCGGCCGGATCGCCCTGATCGTCCTGGCAGTCCTCCGCCACGACCAGCGGCTTTCCGACATGGCGGGCGGCAACGGCGTCTCCGCGTCCACCGTGCGCCGCTGGCTGCTGGAAGTGATCGAGTTGCTGTCGGCCCGTGCCCCGCGCCTGGACCGCGCCCTGAAGAAAATCGCCCGGAAGGGTGGCGTCGTCGTCCTGCTCGACGGCACCC
>NZ_JBVHTA010000127.1:0-1102 GCF_055566095.1 Streptomyces sp. NPDC027962 | reverse complement strand
CCGTCTGTCTGATCAAGTCGCCCAGCCGTCAGCACCGTGCGATCGGCCCGCTGGCGCTGCGGCTGCGGACACTGGCCGATCCGCGGTGCCGGCGCGGGAAGCGTCACCCCTTCGTGGCCGTCATGCTGGCGGCCTGCTCGGCGGTGGTCGCCGGAGCGAAGTCCTTCGCGGCCATCGGGCAGTGGGCCGCAGAGGCGCCACAGGACGCCCTCGCCCGGCTCGGGGCCCGCACCGCCACGGCGTTCGCCGTGCGCATCGCGCCCAGCGGCGCGACGATCCGCCGGGTCGTGCAGCGCACCTGTCCCGGCGGGCTCGCCGACCTGCTGGGCTGCGACCCGGCCGGGGCCGACACCCTGGCCGTGGACGGCAAGAGCGCCCGCGGCTCGCGCCACAACACCACCCCGGCCGCCCACCTGCTGGCCGCCATGACCGGCAGCGGCCAGACCGTCACCCAGCTGCGGGTGCCGGACAAGACGAATGAAATCACCTGCTTCGCCGCCCTGTTGGCGCCCTACGACCTGACCGGGGTGACGGTGACCGCCGACGCTCTCCACACTCAGCGTGACCACGCCCGCTTCCTGGTGGAGACCAAGAAGGCGCACTACGCGTTCACCGTGAAGAAGAACCAGAAGGGCCTGTACGAACAGCTACGGACCCTGCCCTGGGGCGAGGCGACGGCGAAGTTCTACGACCGGTCCACCGGCCACGGACGCCTGGAGACCCGCGTGGTGCAGACCCTGACCGTCACCGACCTCGGCGTCGACTTCCCGCACGCCACCCAGGTCGCGAAAATCGTGCGGCATCGCACCTCGGCCAAGACCGGCAAGCGCACCCGCGAGACCGTCTACGTCATCACCGACCTGACCAGCAGGCAAGCATCCCCTGAGCGAATCGCGAAGATCGTCAGGTCACAGTGGGTGATTGAAAACAGGCTCCACTTCGTGCGGGACACCGCCTTCCGCGAGGACGCCTCCAAGGTCCGCACCGGACACGGACCGGAGAACATGGCGACCCTCCGCAGCTTCGCGATCAACCAGCTCCGTGCTGCCGGCCACACCAACATCGCCGCCGCACTCCGCGAGATGTCTCTCCGCCCTTTCGA
>NZ_JBVHTA010000126.1:0-1112 GCF_055566095.1 Streptomyces sp. NPDC027962 | reverse complement strand
TATTGATCCGAAACTCAAAGGGTTCTATTCGAGGATGTAGCGGACGTGGGGGCCGCCGAAGTAGCCGCGGACGATGTGTGGCTGGCGTTGGCGTCGGTGGAAGAACCGGCGGGTCTCGGCGGCGAGTTGGGCCTGGTCGCGGGCCCGGCTGTGCATCGGCAGGCTCCGTTTGAGGTCGGCGTTGACCAGCTCGTCGGGGTTCAGCTCCGGCGAGTACGACGGCAGGAAGTACAGCTCGATCCGGTCCGGGTGATCGGCGAGCCAGGTGCGGACCTTGCGGGAGCGGTGGGCGGAGTGGCCGTCCACGACGAGGTGGACCTTGTGGTCGAAGTGGCCTGCGAGCCGGTCGAGAAAGCGGCACATCACGTCGGCGTCGAAGGTCTCGGTGAACACCATGAAGTGCATCTGACCCTTCGTGCTGATCGCGGACATCGCATTCACCGAGAACCGGTTGCCCGAGCGGCGCACGACGGGAGTGCACCCCTTGGCGCCCCAGGTGCGGCCGGTGACCTGGTCGGAGCGGATGCCGACCTGGTCGGCGAAGAGGACCTCGCCGCCCTCGGCCTTCGCTTTCGCACGGATCGCCGGCCAGGTCTCCTCCCGCCAGACGCTCACCGCCTCCGCGTTCTGCTCGACGGCCCGCTTGTCGGGGCGCTGGAACGACAGGCCCCAGCGGCGCAGGTACTTGCCCACGCCCTGCTCGGTCAGCCGCACCCGGTACAGCTTCGCGATCAGGTCCCCCACCCCGGCGCGCGTCCACAACTGCCCCGCCAGCCCCAGGTCACAGGGCCGGTGATCCAGCACGGCCTGCCGGACCGCCCGCTGCTCGACCGCATCGAGAACCTGATGTTCCCCGACCTGGCGCCCACGCGGCTGGGCCACGAGCGCCTCGCGTCCGCCGGCCAGCCACTTCGCCCACCAGTTGTCCACCGCCTTGAGCGAGACCTGGAACACCGCCGCGACATCCTCGCGAGCCCAGCCCGCCACCAACGCTGCCACCGCCCGCAGCCGAAGGGGCCTCCTGCGCCGACGGCGACAACTCCCGTGCGTCCCCCGCCAGTTCACTCACGCAGGGATCAACGACCCAGAACACCTACCGTTTCGGATCAATA
>NZ_JBVHTA010000125.1:0-1120 GCF_055566095.1 Streptomyces sp. NPDC027962 | reverse complement strand
CGGGCTTGCGGCGCTGGCCGCGGGTACGGCGGCTCCCGGGGTGGTCTCGGGCCGGGTGGTCGGTGGCAGGACGGCGTTCCTGTTCACCGGTCAGGGTGCGCAGCGCATCGGGATGGGGCGTGAGCTGTATGGCGCGTTCCGGGTGTTCGCGGCGGCGTTGGACGAGGTGTGCGCGGTCCTGGACGAGTGGACCGAACACCCCACCCGGGAGGTTCTGTTCGCCGAGGCCGACAGCCCCCAGGCGGGTCTGATCGACCGTACGGGTTCCACGCAGGTGGCCTTGTTCGCTCTCGAAGTGGCGTTGTTCCGGTTGGTGGAGTCGTGGGGCCTCAAGCCCGACTTCGTTGCCGGGCACTCGGTGGGCGAGCTTGCGGCGGCGCACGTCGCCGGTGTCCTGTCGCTGGCGGATGCGGCCCGGCTGGTCGCTGCGCGAGGTCGGCTGATGGAGGCGTTGCCGGACGGCGGTGTGATGGCTGCGCTTGAGGCGACTGCCGAGCAGGCTGTCGAGTTGATCGCAGGTCGCGACGACGTGGTTTCGATCGCGGCCGTGAACGGGCCGACGTCGGTCGTGATCTCCGGTGTCGAGTCGGTGGTGGAGGAGATCACGCAGGCGTGGAAGGCGGCCGGGCACCGTGCCCGTCGTCTGACGGTCTCGCATGCTTTCCACTCGCCGTTGACGGAGCCGATGCTGGCCGAGTTCGGTCGAGTGGCGGAGGAGCTGGAGTATCGCGAGCCGCGGATTCCGGTGGTCTCGAACGTGTCGGGTGAGCTGGTCGCGTCGTTCGACGCCGGCTACTGGGTCCGGCACGTCCGCGAGGCCGTCCGGTTCGCCGACGGCGTCCGGTTCCTGGCCGAGCAGGGCGTGACCGCCTTCGTCGAACTCGGCCCCGACGGCGTGCTGTCGGGGATGGGCCAGAGCTCCCTTCCCGACGACGACCGAGTACTCTTCGCCCCGGTCCTGCGCAAGGACCGCGACGAGATCCGTACCCTCACCACGGCCCTGGCCCAGGCCCACACCCACGGTGCGGTGCTCGACTGGCAGAAGGTGTTCGCCGGCCGTCAGGCGGCCGGTCGTGTCGACCTCCCCACCTACGCCTTCCAGCACGAGCACTTCTGGCTG
>NZ_JBVHTA010000124.1:0-1130 GCF_055566095.1 Streptomyces sp. NPDC027962 | reverse complement strand
TAGTGTCCTGAGTCGTTAGTTCGCTTGCGGTTGTAGGGTGGGGTGATGCCTGGTCCGAAGCCGTTGCCTCTGGAGCTGTCCGATCACGAACGCCGGGTGCTGCGGGGCTGGTTGCGCAAGCAGACGGCGTCTCAGGCGCTGGTGTTGCGGTCGAGGATCGTGCTGGCGTGTGCGGACGGCGCGTCGAACGCGCGGGTCGCGGATGACCTGGGCATCTCGCGGGAGACGGTGCGTAAGTGGCGGTCCCGGTTCGTTGCGGACCGGCTGGAGGGCCTGGTGGACCGGCCGCGTTCGGGGGCGCCGCGGCAGATCACGGACGAGCAGGTCGAAGCCCTGGTCGCGAGGACGCTTGGCCAGGCGCCGCCGACGGGTGATTCGCACTGGTCGACGCGTTCGATGGCCGAGGCAGAGAGCATGTCGCAGTCGGCTGTCTCGCGGATCTGGCGGGCGTTCGGTCTCAAGCCGCACATCGTGGAGACGTGGAAGCTGTCGACCGACCCGCAGTTCGTGACCAAGGTCCGCGACGTGGTGGGCATTTACCTGTCCCCACCGGAGAACGCCCTGGTCCTGGCGGTGGACGAGAAGTCTCAGATACAGGCCCTGGACCGGACCCAGCCGGTACTGCCGATGGCGCCGACCACGCCGACGAAGATGACGCACGACTACGTCCGGCACGGCACGACCAGCCTCTTCGCCGCCCTGGACATCGCCTCCGGCTCGGTCATAGCCCAGCACTACCGCCGCCACCGCCACCAGGAGTTCCTCCGCTTCCTGAAGGTCATCGACGCCGCCGTACCCAAGCACCTCGAACTCCACCTGATCCTGGACAACTACGCCACCCACAAGACCGAGCCGGTCAAGAAGTGGCTGCTGCGACACCCCCGCTTCCACCTGCACTTCACCCCCACCTCGGCGTCCTGGCTCAACCTCGTCGAACGCTGGTTCGCCGAGCTGACCTGCCGCAAACTCCGCCGCTCAGCCCACCGCAGCGTCGTCGAGCTCGAACGGGACATCCGAGGCTGGATCAACGAGTGGAACAAGAACCCCAAGCCGTTCATCTGGACGAAGACCGCCGACGACATCCTCGACACCCTCGCCGCCTACTGCACACGAATTAACGACTCAGGACA
>NZ_JBVHTA010000123.1:0-1166 GCF_055566095.1 Streptomyces sp. NPDC027962 | reverse complement strand
GATCCTGTTGATGTCACTTCGAGTTGTTTGCCACGAGTTTCTTGATGTTGGTCTGGACGAGGCGGACCTTCGCCAGAATCTCTTCGGTGGTGGCGGTCCAAGTGAAGGGCTTGGCCTCGGAGTTCCAGGAGTCGATGTAGTCGCGGATCTGCGTGATCAGGACGTTGACGCTCGAGAAGGTGCCCCGGCGGATCGATTGCCGGGTCAGGATTCCGAACCAGATTTCGATCTGGTTCAACCAGGAGGAGCCGACGGGGGTGAAGTGGAAGTGGACATGCTGGTTCTTCGACAGCCACTCCTTGACCTCCGGCGTGGTGTGCGTGGAGAGGTTGTCCAGGACGATGTGGATCTCTTTTCCGGCGTGCGGCTTGACCGCCTTCTTCAGGAAGGCCAGGAAGTTCTTGGCGTTCCGGTTCGGCTTGCACTCGCCGGTCACTTCGCCGGTGGCGACGTTGAGTGCGGCGAACAAGTTCGTGGTGCCGTGCCGGACATAGTCGTGGGTGCGCTTCTCGGTGGCCGCGAAAGTGACCGGCAGCACCGGCTGGGTCCGGTCCAGCGCCTGTACCTGCGTCTTCTCGTCGACCGACAGCACGACCGCGCCGCCCGGCGGGTCCAGGTACAGCCCGATCACGTCGGCCACCTTGTCCGCGAATGCGGGGTCCTTCGAAATCTTGAAGGTGCCGTTGCGGTGCGGCTTGAGATTTTCCTCGCGCCAGACCCGTGCAATGTAGTGCCAGGACACGGTGATGTTCTCGATCCGCTTCAGGTACTTCGCCAACTCGCGCGTCGACCAGTGCGAAAGCCCGGTACCAGCCGGCGGCGTCATCCGCGTCAGCGCAATCACCCGCGCCCGCGCCCGCGCCGGTACCTGCTCCCGCGGGGCGCCGGGACGGTCGCCTTCCAGTCCGGCCAGTCCACGCTGGCCATAACGGGTCTTCCAACGGTCCACGGTCGGCAGCGACACCCCGAGCAGCTCGGCAATGTCCTTGCGTCGACGCCCCTCGCCCGACCACAACACGATCCGGGCCCGTGTGGCCAGGTCCGCGGGCACATCCCGACCGTTCGCCAACTCCCGCAACTCTGCGGCCTGTTCCACGGAGAGCTCCATGTCGGTAACAACGAGATACGCGAGATCAAGTAACGCCTACAGGATCACGAGACACTAG
>NZ_JBVHTA010000122.1:0-1192 GCF_055566095.1 Streptomyces sp. NPDC027962 | reverse complement strand
CCGGGACAGACCCCGGCCCAGGAGGCGAGGTGCTTGGCGGAGGGGAAGCGGGCCATGTCGCCGCCGGTCTCCGCGATGATCACTTCGGCGACGGCCTGGTTGATCCCGGGGATGGTGTCGAGGAGGTCGAGGGCGGGGCGAAAGGGGGCCATCGTCTCCTCGATCCGTTCGTCGAGCTGCCGGATCGCGGCGGTGAGCTGGTCGTAGTGGTCCAGGTGCAGCCGGGTCAGGAACCCGTGGTGCTCGCGGAAGCGGCCGGTCAGGGCCTCGGTGAGCTCGGGGATCTTGCTGCGGAGCTTGCGTTTGGCCAGCTCAGCGAGGGCCTGCGGGTCGCGTTCCCCGGCGATGAGGGCTTCGAGCATGGCCCGGCCGGAGACGCCCATGATGTCGGAGGCGACCGCGGCGAGCTTGATCCCGGTGTCCTCCAGCATCTTCTCCAGCCGCTGCACGATCTGGCCGCGCTCGCGGGTCATCTGGGTGCGGGCTCGGGTCAGATCCCGCAGCTCGCGCACCGGCTGCGGCGGGACGAACGAGGCACGGACCAGGCCGTGGGCGCCGAGCTGGGCCAGCCAGGCCGCGTCCGAGACGTCGGTCTTGCGGCCGGGCAGGTTCCTGACCTGCCGCGCGTTGACCAGGATCACGTTCAACTCGTCGGCCAGCAGGTAGTAGAAGGGCTTCCAGTAGTCCGAGGTCGCCTCGATCACCACCAGGGTGACCTGGGCGGCGAGCAGGTGATCGCGCAGGGCGAGCACGGCGTTCGTCGTCGCGCCCCAGGTTGTGGTCTCAGTGGTGAACGACCCGCGCCGTTTCGTACTCGGAGTGCGGATACACGCCTTGGCGTCCTTCTTGCTGACGTCCACACCGGCGCAGCGTTCGTGCAGTACGTCCATGTCCAGAGCCCCTCCCCAGGCGGCCGAGCGGTACGCCGTTCCGGGAGGGCCAGGGTGGATCAGGAATTCTGACGCACGTGCTCACAGCAACACTCCACGGTTCCCGTGGACGGCCCTCGGCACCATGCTGACCTGCGAGCTCACCGGCATCACAGAGACCTCGGTTTCGGCCGGAACGAACCCCTCCAGCGTCCCGGACCCGTAGCAGCTCACGTCAGGGCAGACAGAAGCACCCCCGGCGCGCGCCACGGGATTTACCACGCCCACGGCGCGCGCCGAAGGCGCGCTGCGCTGCTGACCTG
>NZ_JBVHTA010000121.1:0-1241 GCF_055566095.1 Streptomyces sp. NPDC027962 | reverse complement strand
GGTCAGGCCAATTACGCCGCCGCCAACGCCTTCCTCGACGCCCTCGCCGCGCACCGGCAGGCCCTCGGCCTGCCCGGCATCTCCCTCGCCTGGGGTGCGTGGTCGGAGAGCGCCGGAATGGCGGGCACGCTCGGTGCCGACGGCCTGGCGCGCATCCAGCGCTCCGGCGTCGACGGCCTGTCGGCCGCCGAGGGGCTCGCGCTCCTCGACGCCGCCGTCCAGGACGAGCGCTCCCTGCTCGTCCCCATGCGACTCGACCTGGCGGCCGTGCGCTCCCAGCCCGACCACCTGCCCGCTCTCCTGCGTGGTCTGGTGCGGGTACCGGTGCGTCGTGTGGCGACGCGTGGTGCTGCCGAGGAGTCCTCGGCTCTGGCGCGTCGTCTTCTGCCGGTGGGGGAGTCGGAGCGGCTTCCGATCGTTCTGGAGGTGGTGCGGGCGCAGGTGGCGGCGGTGTTGGGCTTCGCCGGTGCGCAGTCGATCGATGAGGCGCGGGCGTTCAAGGACCTCGGGTTCGATTCGCTGACGGCGGTCGAGTTGCGTAACCAGCTCGGTGAGGCGGTCGGTCTGCGGCTGCCGGCGACGCTGGTGTTCGACTACCCGACCCCGCAGTCGCTCGCCGAGCACATCATCACCGAACTCCTCGGCACGGCGGACCTCAGCCAGGTCGTCGTGGCGGCCACCGCCGCCGCGGACGAACCGATCGCGATCGTCGGCATGAGCTGCCGCTACCCGGGCGGCGTGGAATCCCCGGAGGACCTGTGGTGGCTGCTCGTCGAGGCCCGCGACGGCATCTCCGTCTTCCCCGCCGAACGTGGCTGGGACGTGGACGGCATCTACGACCCGGACCCCGACCGGGCGGGCAAGACCTACACCCGCGAGGGCGGTTTCCTGGAGGGTGCGGCGGAGTTCGATCCCGGGTTCTTCGGGATCAGCCCGCGTGAGGCGCTGGCGATGGACCCGCAGCAGCGACTGCTGCTCGAGACGTCGTGGGAGGTGTTCGAGCGGGCCGGGATCGACCCGACGGCCCTGAGCGGCAGCGCGACCGGCGTCTTCGCCGGCGTCATGTACCACAACTACGCCAGCAGCCTGACGGACGTCCCGGAAGAGGTGGAGGCGTTCCTCGGCAACGGCAGCGCCAGCAGCGTCGCGTCCGGCCGTGTCTCGTACACCTTCGGTTTCGAGGGTCCGGCGGTCACGGTGGACACGGCGTGCTCGTCGTCGCTGGTGGCCCTGCACCTGGC
>NZ_JBVHTA010000120.1:0-1305 GCF_055566095.1 Streptomyces sp. NPDC027962 | reverse complement strand
GAGGCCCTACTTGTATGCGCCGAGCACTCCGCGATCACCCAATCGGGACTCGCGTTCGATCGACAAGCCTCAAGATCGGTACGACAACAGCTACTTAGCACGCCTGTAGACCAGCACGCCATCCAACTGTGATGGTGGGGTGGTGGGCGATGTGCAGAGGCGTTCACCGGCGTTCATTGGTGGCTGACCGCCGGGACGTGTGCGCGGGCGGGTCTCCCCTGAACGAGCATGAACGCTGTTGAATGAGACGTTCCCAGCCCCGCCAGCGAAGCCACCGCGCAAGGTACAGACGGATGTTGAGGTCTGGAGTGCGTCCAATGGCGGTCGGCCGCCGGCAAGATTGCACAGCACTGGCAAGGCCGAAGTCGGGTTACCCGCGACCTTCCAGGGAAAGATCTCGAGTGCATCTCAGTGAGTCGGAGGGGGCTGCTCATGAGCGGTACATCACGGTCACGTCACGACAGGACAGAGCCGGGGCCGCCGCCCGAGCGCGGCTCCGATCGCTTCAGCGACGAGCCCCCTGATCCCCTCGCCTCGCTGCTGGCCAAGGTCAACAAGGGGGAACACGTTTCGACTCCTGGAGACAACGCGGGCAGCGAAGACCGCGACCCCCATGACGAGGAATGGCGGGAACATGATCGCCACGGCCCCTATGCGCAGGGGCGTCGCCGGAGGAACTAACGCACAGGGCGGAGCCCCCGTCTGCGGCAGCGCAGGCGGGGACTTGGCGTACGGGCTGCTCACGCGGGCTGGAGCGGGGCGGGCTGGAAATCGACGAGCGGACGGCGCGCGCCGGGCCACAGTTCGCCCCGTACGGGCACCTGTGGCCCGACCGTCTCAATGCGGTGACCGACGCTCTCGACGTGAAGCGTCAGTTCATGCTCTCGCGACGGAGGAACTCGTGTCGTTCGCCGGACTGCTGCGCGGGCTGCTCGATCAGTGCGCAATCGAAGTGGCGGCCCGCGCTGGCGATCCCCTGGAGGGTGTACACAATGTGTACGGCCCGCCTTGGCAGTCCCAGATGGGCTGTCACGAAACCCCCTCTGAATAGGCGTTTCCCCTGGTGTCCCCAGCAGGATTCGAACCTGCGACACCCGCTTTAGGAGTTCGCCCGGACACTGCTTCTGGCTTGAGCAGCCCCGGCAGAACGTGCCGCGAGGGGACGGGCATGACTGCTGCTATCCACCGCCGTTGATGTCAGCCGTGGATGTCAGTGGCTGTTGTCTTTCCGGTCTTGAGGACGGTGTTTTCGCTGGTCGGGCATAGGGGCGGTGATTCCGCGGGAGTGTTGCTCTGTCGTTTCGT
>NZ_JBVHTA010000119.1:0-1310 GCF_055566095.1 Streptomyces sp. NPDC027962 | reverse complement strand
GCGGAGCCGGTGGACGTCTCCGACTTCTACGCGAACGCCGAAGCGGACGGCTACGGCTACGGCCCGGTCTTCCAGGGCCTGACGGCCGCCTGGCGCAACGGTGACGACGTCTACGCCGAGGTCGCGCTGCCCGACGGGGCCGACCCGAGCGGCTTCGCGCTCCACCCCGCCCTCATGGACGCCGCCCTCCACGCCACCGGGGTCGGCAAGGACGCCGACGCGGTGCAGCTGCCGTTCTCCTGGAGCGGCGTGTCGTTGCTCGCCTCCGGGGCGTCGCGGTTGCGCGTGCAGGTGACCAGGTCGGCCGGCGACACCGTGACCCTGCGGCTGGCCGACGGCGCGGGCGCGCCGGTGGCGAGCGTCGAGTCCCTCGTGTTCCGCGACGTCACGGCCGCGCAGCTCTCCGCCCGGCCCGGCGGTTCCGACGCCCTGTTCCGCGCGGCATGGACCGCGCTGCCGGGTGCGGCCGAGCCCGAGGTCGCGGCGGACCGCCGCTGGGCGGTCGTCGGCGCGGTCGATCCGTTCGCGCTCGCGGACGTGCCGTCGTACGTCTCGCTCGACGAGCTGGCCCTGGCCGTCGCGGACGAGCCGGACGCGACCCGGCCCGATGTCGTCATCGCCCCGTTCTACGCGGCCCCCGAAGTCTCCGACCTTGGAGGCGACGCCCTCGCGTACGCCGTCCACCGCGCCGCCTCTGACGCGCTCGCGACCGTCCAGCAGTGGCTGGCCGACGACCGGTTCGGTGACGCCCGCCTCGTCCTGGTGACCCGGCGCGCGGTCGCGGCCGGCTCCGGTGACCGGGTCGCGGACCTCGTGCACTCGCCGGTGTGGGGCCTGGTGCGGTCCGCGCAGGCGGAGCACCCCAGCCGCCTAGTCCTCGTGGACGTCGACGACGTCGCCGACGCCGACACCCTCGTACGGTCCCTGCCGGCCGTCCTGGCGCACGGAGAGGAGCGCGAGTTCGCGCTGCGTGGCACGAGCGTGCTCGTACGCCGTCTGGTGCGGGCGGCGGCCGCGGGCGCCCTCGTGCCGCCCGCCGACGCGCCCTCCTGGCGGCTCGACGCGACCGTGCGCGAGTCCCTCGACAACCTGGAGCTGATCCCCGCCCCCGAGGCCGTGGCCCCGCTCGACGAGGGGGAGATCCGGGTCGCCGTACGGGCCGCCGGCGTCAACTTCCGCGACCTCGTCTCGCTGCTCGGCATGGCCGCCACCGAGGAGGTCATGGGCGGCGAGGCGGCCGGTGTGGTCGCGGAGGTCGGTCCCGGTGTGACGGATCTGGCCGTGGGTGACCGTGTGGTGGGCCTGTTCAC
>NZ_JBVHTA010000118.1:0-1316 GCF_055566095.1 Streptomyces sp. NPDC027962 | reverse complement strand
GCGGAAGGGCACACACTTCCTGGCTTTCCTCGGCCTCGCAGCGGTACTGACCTGCTACAAGAAGCTGGCCAACCTCACCATGTGAGACAAGCTCTAAGCCCTCTGGTATGC
Organism: Streptomyces sp. NPDC027962; assembly: GCF_055566095.1. Classification (NCBI taxonomy): domain Bacteria; kingdom Bacillati; phylum Actinomycetota; class Actinomycetes; order Kitasatosporales; family Streptomycetaceae; genus Streptomyces; species Streptomyces sp. NPDC027962. Next base: position 1,205 of record NZ_JBVHTA010000118.1, on the reverse strand, counting down.
GTTTCATGAATTCTCCGCCGGAAATGTTTCACGCCAGGGAGAAATCATGAGCGACATCGCTGCTTACTTCAATGCGAAGCAGGACCTCGGGGGTATCGACAGCACCCACGCGCCCGCCTCGCACGGCCCCATTCTGGCCACCCCCGCGACCATCACGGTCATCGCGGGCTGGAAGGCCGTCGGTGCCTTCACCGCCGGTGCAGGTTCCGTTGTCGGCGCGTACACGGCCGGCAAGGCCAACGGCTGACCTCGGGCGAATCCTGCCGCCGCATCACCAGCATTGATTTTCCAGAAGGGGATTTTGCCATGACGGACGTCATCACGCGTCTGCACGCGACCGGCCAGCTGCCGGCGAACGACATCACGGAAACTGAGACCGGTGGCCTCACCGCCGCCGCCTACCCGGTGCTTGGTACCCCCGCTTTCGCGGTGCCTTTCACCGCCAAGGCGTTCTCGGCCGGCATTGCATTCAGCGCCGCCACCGTCGCGGCCTACGACGCCGGAGCTGGCAAGTAGAAGCGCTATGCAGCGCGTAAGCCCCGCGCTCTACGCGCGTAATTCCGTATGACGATCCGTCGGGCCAGAGTCGCGTTCTGGCCCGACGGATCATGGGCCATTCTAGCCGGTGCACAATGGGCAAATACCGGCACATTGTGGAGTGAAATCTGTGAAGCTTTCAAAGAAGATCGCCTCTGCGGTCTTTCGCCCCCTCCCGATCTCCCGGGAACGGGCAATCGGCATATCTGAGCGTCTGAGCGCGGCCACCGCACTGGGTTCCTCGCTGGAGTACCTGACCCAGCGCAAGCAGACCCGCAGGGGTGGGCTGAACGACTTCACGATCCTCAAGGACAGCTACTTCGGCTCCTTCCCGCTCACCCAGCGGCTGATGCGGGCCGTCAGCGGTGAACGGACCACGACAGCCCTGCATGTGGCTCAGGCGGCGGCAGCGGCCACGCTGTTGCTGCCCGGCAACCATCGCTGGCGCGGGGCCGCAAGTCTGTTCCTGTCTGCCAGCGGTGCGGCACTCTACCCCCGCCACCGCTACGGAACCGACGGCTCTGACCAAGTGTCAATGCTGGTGCAGGCTGCGAACGGTGCTGCGCGGCTCTCAGTGGCTGTTGTCTTTCCGGTCTTGAGGACGGTGTTTTCGCTGGTCGGGCATAGGGGCGGTGATTCCGCGGGAGTGTTGCTCTGTCGTTTCGTCG
>NZ_JBVHTA010000117.1:0-1330 GCF_055566095.1 Streptomyces sp. NPDC027962 | reverse complement strand
TGAACCGCCCCGGGTTCGGTGGAGATCTCAGACTGTGGTTGTGACCTGGGGTTTCGTGAGTTCGGTGTAGTAGTTGGCTTCGTATTCGACGGGCGGGACGTGGCCTATCTCACCGTGGAGTCTTCGGTGGTTGTACCAGTCGACCCACTCGGCGGTGGCCAACTCGACCTGGGAGAGCGTCTTCCAGGGCCGCTGGGGCTTGATCAACTCGGTTTTGAACAGCCCGATTGTGGACTCCATCAGGGCGTTGTCGTACGCGTCACCGACGGATCCGATGCTCGCCGCGATGCCGGCGGCGTCCAGGTGCTCGGCGAGCTTGAACGATGTGTATTGCGACCCGGCATCCGAATGATGGATCAACTCGCCTGGCTGTACCGGCTGTTGGTCGCGGTCGCGTTGCCAGATGGCCATCTCCAGGGCGTCCAGGACGAAGACGGTCTCCTTCACGGTGGCCGCGGACCAGCCGACGATCCGGCGGGAGAAGGTGTCCACGACGAACGCGACGTAGACGGTCGCGGACCAGGTCTTCACGTGGGTGAAGTCCGCCACCCAGCACCGGTTCGGGGCGACGGTGACGAAGTCGCGGTCGACCAGATCGGGGGCCCGCTGGGCCTGCCCGCCGGGGATCGTGGTGATGACGCGTTTGCCGCGCACCGCTCCCTGGATACCGAGCTCGCGCATCAGGCGCTCGACGGTGCAGCGGGCCACCGCATGTCCCTGCCGGTTCAGCTCGCGCCAGATCTTCCGGGCTCCGTAGACACGGTAGTTGGACGTGTAGACGTGCTGGATCCTCTCCTTGAGTGCCTCGTCGCGCACGGAACGGGCGGAGGGCGTTTGGAGGCGTTTGTTGTGGGCGTAGTACGTGGAAGGAGCAATCTTGCAGTCGTGCTCGGTGAGCGTCCTGCAGATCGGCTCGACCCCGCCGAAGCGGTCCCGGTGCTCGTCGATGAACGCTACGAGCGCGTGTGTGGCCGGTCGAGCTCGGCCGCGAAGAAACTCGCCGCGGCCTTCAGGATCTCGTTCGCCCGCTTCAGCTCGGCGTTCTCCTTCTTCAACGCCTTGAGCTGGGCGGACTCCTCCGTCGTCGTCCCCGGACGCTGCCCCGCGTCGATCTCGTACTGCTTCACCCAGTTCCGCAGCGTCTCGCGGGAGCCGATGCCGAGCTTGTCCGCGACCGCCTGCAGGACGGCCGTCTCGTTCGGGTGGTCGTCGCGCACTTCGGCGACCATGCGCACCGCGCGACGGCGCAACTCAAGCGGGTAACGGGAGGGTCGTGCCATGACTCAATCCTTTCACGGAATCGAGTCTCTACCTGACACGGGGCGGTTCA
>NZ_JBVHTA010000116.1:0-1338 GCF_055566095.1 Streptomyces sp. NPDC027962 | reverse complement strand
GGTCATGTCCCCTGTGGTGGTGTAGCCGGACCGATCTGATCGTTGTTGGGGTAGATCTTGTCCATGCTGCCTTCGGGGAGGTAGCGGCGGGGGAAGGCGATCCACTCGTCGTGCATCTCGATGAGCACGGCGGTGGTGAGTCGTTCGAGGGCGTCTGGGTTGGGGAAGATCTGGACGACGTCGGTCCGGCGTTTGATCTCGCGGTTGATCCGTTCCAGTGGGTTGGTCGACTGGATCTTCTTCCAGTGCCGATCAGGGAAGTCCGCGAACGCGGTCAGGTCCTCCTTCGCTTCCAGGAGCATGGCCCTGACCTTGGGGAACTGGCGGCCGAGCATGTCGGCGACGGTGTCGAGCTGGGCCCGGACGGCTGCGGCGTGGGGCTGGGCGAAGATCGTGCGGATCGTCGCTGCCACCATCTCCGCGGAGTCTTTCGGGATCACCGCGAAGACGTTGCGCAGGAAGTGAACGCGGCATCTCTGATAGCCGGCGCCGAGCATGACCTTGCGCACGGCCTTGACCAGGCCGGAGTGGTGGTCGGCGATGACCAGGCGGACCCCGTTCAGGCCCCGTTCGCGCAGGGAGCGCAGGAACTCGCTCCAGAACGCCTCGGTCTCGCTGTCGCCGACCATCAGTCCCAGCACTTCGCGTCCGCCGTCCTCGGTGATGCCGGTGGCGATGACCACGGCCTGGGAGACGATCTGGTGGTTCACCCGGGCCTTGCAGTACGTCGCGTCCAGGTAGATGTAGGGGAAGCGGGTGTGGTCCAGCGGGCGGGTGCGGAAGACGGTGAGTTCGGTGTCCAGTCCGGCGCAGAGCCGGGAGACCTCGCTCTTGGAGATGCCGGTGTCCGCTCCCAGGGCCCTGACCAGGTCGTCCACGCTGCGGGTGGACACTCCGTGGACGTATGCCTCGACGATGACGGCGTAGAGGGCCTGGTCGATACGGCGGCGGCGTTCGAGCAGGCTGGGGAAGAAGCTGCCGGTGCGGACCTTGGGGATCGCCAGGTCCAGGTCCCCGGCCTGCGTGGTCAGCACCTTGTCGCGGTGACCGTTGCGCCAGGTCGTACGTGTCTCGGCGTGCTCGCCGGGCTCCGCGCCGATGTGGGCGGTGGCCTCGGCCTCGATGAGTTCCTGCAGGATCCGCTGGGCCAGGACCCTGATCAACTCGATTCCGTCCGCCGTACGCAGTGACTCCATCAGCCGGAGTAAGTCATGCTGGGACAAGGCCATCGTGTCACCTCTCTCAACGAGCTTCGCTACTCGGAGAGTTGCGCGATGGCCGCCTCATGGCCAGGGGCTATACGAAGATCGCTGCTACACCACTCGGCGGGACACCATC
>NZ_JBVHTA010000115.1:0-1355 GCF_055566095.1 Streptomyces sp. NPDC027962 | reverse complement strand
CACCCGTCGAATACGAGACCAACTACTACCGCACAACCCCGAAACCCCAGGTCACAACCACAATCTAAAGTCTCTACCGAACCCGGAACGGTTCAAGCTGCCCTTCCACATGCTCTTCGGGTACATCCTGACGCGTCCGCTGCTCATCCTCATACGCGTCTTCGCCCGGCTGCCGAACGGCGTCGGCCGGACGTTCGCAGCGGTCTGAACGCCGCCACCGGGCCGTTCCACGTCGTGAACTACCTCGGCCCCGTCGGCGCCGCCGGCGTCCTCGGGCCTCGCCGAATGGGATCCGTCTTCGATCGGGTCATCGACGACCTGCACCGTCGGCTCGACGCCGAGACCGAGACCGGACTCGCACGAGGCATGTACTACCCCACCCGATGGGACCCGTTCTTCAACGAGTTCATGACCGTCGCCGACTTGTACCGCTCCCCGAACCCTCACTTCGACTTCCGCCGGCGACAGCTCACCCTGACAGCCGTCCGCTGACAGCGCCTCGCCGATCGGCGTGCCACGAGCGCGGCGATTCCGCGGGCGGCGTCGCGGGCCGGGCGGCCGACGCCGATGGGGGTGGCGGAGGCCGGGCCGGTTCAGTCGCCGTAGCCGAGGAGAAGGACCTCGCGTCACTGGGCTCGAACGCGCCGCGCCCGTCGGTGTCACCGCGTAGCCCGGCGTGCTGGCGTCGCGGATGAACGCGGGGCCGGGGATGGAGTTCCTCTCCTGGGCGTCACCGAAGGCGCTGTTCGGCGTCGACTTCTCCGGCGCCCTGAGCGTCAGCACGGACGGCGGCACGACCTGGAAGAAGACATCGACCGTACCGGGAGGCCAGCCCCAGGCCCTGACCGCCGTCAACCAGCAGAACATCCTCGCGGCGACCCAGGACGGCGTCTACGAGTCCAGGGATGCCGGCAAGACCTTCACCAAACGCCTAGCCGTCGCGAACGGCGATCACCCCTGACTTCCGGTTTCACAGAACACGCAGGGCCCCCGCCTGCGCAGCACGAAACCTCGGCACACGGAGCACCAGGTGCCAACCACGCTCCGACGTGGTTGTCATCGCGCCGTGCTGTTGATCGGGCCTGCGTCCGCGCACGGTCTCCACGCCGGGGACGTCAGTGGGAGCCGTGACGATGCGGCAGTGCTGTCTGGGCTCCTGCGTCGCCCGCCTCGACGGGATGGGCCGAAGGCAGCAGTCCGGTCAGGGTCACGGTGACGAGCCGGCGCACCGCCGCCTTCGAGGGGAGTCCGGCGGCGGCCCCTAGGTGTATTGCCCTGAGAGGTTGGGGACGCGGCTGGCGGGTGGTTGGCCTTTCAGCGCGGTGTGTCCGCGGTGGTGATTGTAGGTGTGCAGC
>NZ_JBVHTA010000114.1:0-1404 GCF_055566095.1 Streptomyces sp. NPDC027962 | reverse complement strand
ATGCGCGGAGCAGTTGGCACAGTGCTGAATGCGCAGGTACCGTTGTAGTCGTCGACTGAGACTCTGGGAGGCAGTTATGCTTGGAGATATTAAGTTCGACGAAGAGCTAAACGAGTGGGTACTCATTGAAGGCTCCGTACTCAAGTCCCAAACGTCTGACCTCATGCTCGACGCGCCATCACGAAGGTCAGCTCAAGGTGGACATCGTCGAGCACTTGTTCACGACTCGACAGATGGTCTCACGGTTAACTTCAATGGAGACTATCCTGGCGGCGTGAGCATAGTGAACGCGATAATCAACCTCAACCACCGAGTGCAGCGCGGCGGAACGCCGAAACTTCCCAAGAACGCTACGGTCGGAGACATAATTCTCGTCCTGCATAAGGGTGGTCGCGATGGGGGTATGCGCGTGTTGGATTCCTGTACGCTCTGGCTTTGCACCGGCCAGAGGATGGCCTTCGCCGTGGGTCAGAGCCCAACTGCCGAATGGCAGAAGATAGAGCTGGGCGACCAGGTTGGGGGCACGGAGTAACATTCTACCCACCCATCAGGATGTCGCCTCCAGAGCAGAAGTGACCAATGGGCTGGCCGGGGCGTCGAATCCGGTTCGCCATGCTGCAATAGCCGTCAGGAGATTGCCGTGACACGTCACGCGCCGGAACTGAAGTCAATCACGACGACCGAAGACGGTGGTCTCGCCGTAGAGTGGGCAGTCGACGGCCTCTCCCCAGCCTCGGATCCGCCAGAGAAGGTGCGTATCGACCTGAACGGTGTGTTCTTCTCTGAATTGGACGGAGATGAGACATCGGTAGAGGTGCCCAAGACAGCGATTGAGGCGCTCGGAACAACCACGGTCATGGTCAGTGTGTCGTTCTGGTGGAGCGGCAGCCAATCCGAGGAGCTGCAGAGGACATTCCCCCCAATCTCCGTGGGTAGCGGTCCCACTCAAGGTACATCCGGCGCCTCCGTCGCGACGCCTGTGGTAGAGGTGGTCAAAGTGCAGCCACGGACCCTCCACAGCGCGGCAAGCATCACTCTTTCCTGGCGATCGAACAACTACAACGATGGCAATATCGTCTGGGGTCCTGAATCTCAGCCCGATGCGTTTCGCCACAGCATTAGGCCCCGCGCATACGGCGCAATCTACCATGGAACCTTCACGACCGATCAGCCCCTCATCCCAAATGCGTTGTATTACTTTAAGGTTGCGGTTCGGAACACGCATCTCAACACACCGTGGACCTCCGCGACAGCTGTTGTTCGGTCACCCGCCCTAGTCTCCTCAGTGCGCCGTTTCATGGAGATGAACGATTTTCCGACTTCGGTCGGCTTGCGAACAATGCAGGCCGCGGATCAAGGCGTCCGCCAAGTGCTTTATGGGGGGCTGTAAGAGGGCGTCAGATC
>NZ_JBVHTA010000113.1:0-1414 GCF_055566095.1 Streptomyces sp. NPDC027962 | reverse complement strand
GCTTCGTTGCGTACGTCGCGCGCCCACAGAACATCGTCACACCGCCGTGACCTGCACGCCTACAAGATCACCCCGACTTTGAAATCGCCCTGCCAGTCTTACGGTCTCGAACCTTGCGGGCCTCAATCAGATAGCCATCGCATTCTCGGTCGCCGACCTGGGCAAGGGAGAGCACACCGTTGCGGCTGAGCCAATTCAGCCAGCCCGCCAGGCGCCCGAACTTGGCAGAGCAGGTGCGGATGCTCCGCGCTGTACGGTACGCGAGCGGCAGCTGGGCAACCGCAGGATGGGTGGGCACCATCAAGGCGAAGATGTACTCCTTCGCCACCAAACGCCATATCGGGTTCTCCACGTTACGGAAGTTGAAGCGTAATTCGGATGTTCCCCATTGGGCTGGCAATCCCACGACATCAGCGAAATCCCACACGTCGTCGTCAAAGCAAGGCCCGGGCACGCCAGCAGGCATGGGCAGATCGGCCTCCGCACACACCCAAAGACCCGCGAAAATCGATTGCCGTACGGCGACGGTCCCGATTTCATGCTTCATGCTGTTGTCTCCTCAGGACGCAGCGGCAGCGCGCTCGGCTCCGTCTCCAGGCACCGACGGGCGCGATCAATGACACCGTGTTCAAACCTGCGAACCACTTCGTCGACCCTGGCAGAGTAGTAGCCGAAATGCCGCATGAACTCACCTGACGGCATCTGTCGCCATTGCTCAGTGAAGAACCCCTTCAACCTCAGAAGGTTCACCGCATGGCGGGGCGCAAAGACGGCCAACGGGCAGGCCAGGCACACCCACGGACGTGCCGGGCACGGCTTGCCTTTAGGCCCGAACACACCGGCAAAAATGTCCACACAGGACGCGGCGAAGACGTCACGCTCCGCGCCTGTCAATTCAGCGATCACCGTCTCGTCCAGTCGCAGATCCGCCACAACCTGCGGCAGCTGCCGTGCGGCTTCCGCTGCGTCTTGCGCAGTGACCACTCTCAGCGGCGTACGGGCCCGCTTCAGCATGTCGCCTTGGCCGTCCTCGATTACGGAGTCCAGCAAGTCGCGCTGTTTAGGAGTCGGCTTGCCCACGTACCGCTCCGCCTCAGTCTGAGACGAATGGTTAGGGTCGATGGTTGCCCGTTCGCTGCCGTGCCAGTGGCTACGGTCCCGTAGCGCTTCGAACGTCGTGCGCACTCGCGGCGCGGACACTCGTACCGGCAGTCGCAGGCCCTGGAGCCGCAGATACTCCCCGTTGCTTATAGGTCTCGAAACGATCCGGCCAGGTGCACCTCGTCTGCATCGGATCCACAAAGCTCCGCGTATCTCGGGGCTAGTGTCTCGTGATCCTGTTGATGTCACTTCGAGTTGTTTGCCACGAGTTTCTTGATGTTGGTCTGGACGAGGCGGACCTTCGCCAGAATCT
>NZ_JBVHTA010000112.1:0-1514 GCF_055566095.1 Streptomyces sp. NPDC027962 | reverse complement strand
AGATGTCTCTCCGCCCTTTCGAGCGGCCACTGGCCCTCCTCGGACTCAGCTGACCAGCACCGCCCCCAGAACCTCAGACTTTGCAATCACCCTGGCTGCCAGCTGTGCATCGTCGTGCACGGTGAGCGGTGCGATGACCGGGATGGCCCGGCGGTCGATGCTGTCGAGCAGCGGGGCCCACTCGGCGCTCATCTCGATCCGCAGGCGTCCTTGTGTCTGTAGGAACTGTGCGCTCTACTCGCCGGTCCAACGCCGGTTGCGTTCGGCTTCGATGGCCTGGCGAGTCGCGCCGCCAAGTGTCCAGGTGCTGGAGTGATCGAGCTGGTTGGTGTGGACGAGTGTGCCGTCGCGACGGGCCACGTACACCCTGTCGACTGCGGCGAGGGCGTCGATCCGGTCGGCGGTATCCAGGACCCCCGCATGGGCAGCATCGTGCCACTGAGGGGGGATCCAGCGGCCGTAGCCGATGTCGTGGTGCCCTTGGTGGTACCGGGCGACGATTCCCTGCAGGCTTTGTGCCTCGTGCGTGGCCACGAAGGCAACATCGATTTCGCCGTAGCCGGCCTTTCGAAACTCCGCGAACCGGGCGAGGGCCCAGTCCGGGCCGGCGAGCGGGGCGCTGATCACTATGTCCAGGCGCTGTGCGCGCAGCAGTCTGGCCGTGCGGGTCCACCAGCGGCCTTTGATGTCTTCGGAAGCCAGGAAGGACGCGGTGAGGTCGTTGTCCTGGCTGAATGCCGTGTGACGGGGATGGAAGCTGAGCAGATCGTCGCCGTCGAGCGGAAAGGCTTCTGTCAGCTGCATGTGCTGGAGCAAGGTGTTTTGAACGGTGGTTTTTCCGGCGCCCGGTGGGCCTGCCACGAACAGGACAGTGGGGCTCTCACGCGGTGTGCCGGTGAGCGTGGGACGGATCAGCTGATTGAACAGCCGGGCGTTGTCCCGATCCGACATGGGTGCCGGGTACAGAGGCGTGTCGGTCATGCTGGCTCGTCCCTCAGCCGGCGCAGCAGGTCGGGGTAGTCCCTGCGGATGCGGGCCACTGCCTCGTGGTCCAGCACCGTCAGCTCTCGGCGCTCGGTGATGTGTCTCCGCTGCTCGATCAGCATCTGCTCTCTGTCTTCGGCGGATGTGGCTGCTGCGATCCGACGGCTGCAAGCGGCGATGACGGCACTGAGAAGTTCCCGGGCTGCGCCGAATTCGATGGCCTGCTCAGCTGTCCAGCCGCCAGAGCGGCCGACGTTGTTGGGCGATGGATCGTTCATGAGTTCCCCCTCTCTCGTGCGGCGGTACAACCGCACTCCTTGTTGCATGGTTCGCGTCGATGGGGCGGCCAATGTGGGCAGACTGGGACGCCGGCCCGCACGCACTGAGGAGAGTCCCGAGATGCAACCGCTCACCACATGGCACAAGAGCTCCTACTGTCCTGAGTCGTTAATTCGTGTGCAGTAGGCGGCGAGGGTGTCGAGGATGTCGTCGGCGGTCTTCGTCCAGATGAACGGCTTGGGGTTCTTGTT
>NZ_JBVHTA010000111.1:0-1546 GCF_055566095.1 Streptomyces sp. NPDC027962 | reverse complement strand
TTACTGCGGGGGGTTGCCGTGTTTGCGGGAGGGCAGGTCGGCGTGCTTGGTGCGCAGCATCGCGAGGGAGGCGATGAGGACCTCGCGGGTTTGTGCCGGGTCGATGACGTCGTCGACGAGGCCGCGTTCTGCGGCGTAGTAGGGGTGCATGAGCTCGGCCTTGTACTCCTTGACCATGCGAAGGCGCATGGATTCGGGGTCTTCGGCGTCGGCGATCTGGCGGCGGAAGATGACGTTCGCCGCGCCCTCGGCGCCCATGACGGCGATCTCGTTGGTGGGCCAGGCGTAGGTGAGGTCGGCGCCGATGGACTGGCTGTCCATGACGATGTACGCGCCGCCGTAGGCCTTGCGCAGGATCAGGGAGATGCGCGGGACGGTGGCGTTGCAGTACGCGTACAGCAGTTTCGCGCCGTGGCGGATGATGCCGCCGTGTTCCTGGTCGACGCCGGGCAGGAAGCCGGGCACGTCCAGCAGGGTGAGGATCGGGATGTTGAACGCGTCGCACATCTGCACGAAGCGGGCGGCCTTCTCGGAGGCCTCGATGTCCAGCACCCCGGCCAGGGACTGCGGCTGGTTGGCCACGATGCCCACCACCTGCCCGTCCAGACGCGCCAGCGCGCAGATGATGTTGCGGGCCCAGCGTTCGTGGATCTCCAGGAAGTCGCCGTCGTCGACGAGTTCCTCGATGACCTGGTGCATGTCGTAGGGGCGGTTGCCGTCCGCCGGCACCAGGTCCAGCAGCACCTCGCAGCGGCGGTCGGCCGGATCGCCGCTGTGCGCGGTGGGCGGGTTCTCCCGGTTGTTGGAGGGCAGCATCGACAGCAGGTAGCGGACCTCGCCGATGCAGGTCTCCTCGTCGTCGTAGGCGAAGTGCGCCACGCCGGAGGTCTGCGCGTGCACGTCCGCGCCGCCCAGCCCGTTCTGGGTGATCTCCTCGCCGGTGACCGCCTTGACCACATCGGGGCCGGTGATGAACATCTGCGAGGTGTCGCGGACCATGAACACGAAGTCCGTGAGCGCCGGACTGTAGGCGGCGCCGCCCGCGCACGGGCCGAGCATCACCGAGATCTGCGGGATCACCCCCGAGGCGCGGGTGTTGCGCTGGAAGATGCCGCCGTAACCGGCCAGCGCCGAGACACCCTCCTGGATACGGGCGCCGGCGCCGTCGTTCAGCGACACCAGCGGCGCACCCGCCGCGATCGCCATGTCCATGATCTTGTGGATCTTCGTGGCGTGCGCCTCGCCCAGCGCACCGCCGAAGATCCGGAAGTCGTGCGCGTACACGAAGACCGTGCGGCCCTCCACCGTGCCCCACCCGGTGATCACACCATCGGTGTACGGCTTCTTCGCCTCCAGCCCGAACCCCGTCGCACGATGCCGCCGCAACTGCTCCACCTCACGGAACGAGCCCTCGTCCAGCAGCAGAGCGATCCGCTCACGCGCCGTCAGCTTGCCCTTGGCGTGCTGCGCCTCGGTCGCCTTCTCACTCGGCCCGCGCACGGCCTGCTCGCGCAGCGCCTGCAGCTCGGCCACCCGGCCCCGGGCG
>NZ_JBVHTA010000110.1:0-1546 GCF_055566095.1 Streptomyces sp. NPDC027962 | reverse complement strand
GACGCTGTTGGTTAATTCGGGCCCGTGCGTGACGTCGGCTCCCAAGACCTGGTTGTGGTCTTGGGAGCCGACGTTGTCGTATGGGGTGGGTGTCGATGTCTATGCAGCCGAAGGGGTCGGGGGAGATTCCGGCGGAGACGGTGCGGGTGGCGCGGGCCGCGTTCCCGAAGGGGAGCTTGGCGATCCGGGTGAGGGACGAGCTGGGTCCGTTGTTCACCGACGAGGACTTCGCGGACCTGTTCCCGGCGCGGGGGAAGCCTGCCTGGTCACCGGGGCGGCTGGCGTTGGTGCTGGTGTTGCAGTTCGTGGAGGGGCTCACCGACCGGCAGGCCGCCGAGGCGGTGCGGGCGAGGATCGACTTCAAATACGCCCTCGCACTGGAACTGGCTGATCCGGGCTTCGACTTCTCAGTGCTGTCGGAGTTCCGGGACCGTCTCATCGACGCGGAGGCGGGCAGGCGGGTGCTGGACGGCATCCTTGCCGCGGCCCGGAAGAAGGGCCTGCTCAAGACCGCCGGCCGGGCCCGGACCGACTCCACGCATGTGCAGTCCGCGGCTCGGGAACTGTGCTGGCTGGAGATGGTCGCGGAAACGCTGCGTTCGGCGTTGAACACGCTCGCGCAGGCCGCCCCCGACTGGCTGGCGGAGACCGCCGGACCAGACTGGTTCCGGCATTACGCCACCCGGGCCGAGGACTCGCGGTTCCCCAAGGCCCACAGCAGACGGGAGGAGGCCGGCCGACGGATCGGGACGGACGGGATGCGGCTGCTTGAGGCCGTCTTCTCGCCTCAGGCACCGGCCGGGCTCCGGGAGCTGGAGCAGGTGAAGATCCTGCAGCAGATGTGGGTCCAGCACTTCCATCTGGTCGGGGGCGAGGTGAGGCGACGGGACCCAAAAGACCGACCGCCGGGCGCAAAGCGCCTGGTCACGCCTTATGACCCCGAAGCCAGGGGCAGCAAGAAACGCGACATCCTCTGGGACGGATACAAGACCCATCTGACCGAGACCTGTGAGCCGGACACCCCGAATTTGATCACGAACGTGGCCACGACCGTCGCCACCGTCCCCGACAGCGTGATGAGCGAGGAGATCCACAACGGCCTGGCCGAACGGGACTGCCTGCCTGGCGAACACTGGGTCGACACCGGATATGCCACCGCCTCCCAGATCGCGGCCGCCCGCCGCGAGCACGGCATCGAGCTGCACGGACCGCTCCAGGCGATCACCGTCGCCCAGGCGAAGAACGGCAGCGGCTACGACCAGGACGCCTTCACCATCGACTGGGACCAGCAGCACGTCACCTGCCCGAACGGAGCCACCAGCACCCAGTGGGCTCTGCGCTGCTCTCAGCAGCAGCTTCCCGTGATCCGGGTCAGATTCTCCCCGGCCGACTGCCGCCACTGCCCCGCACTGCGCGACTGCGTCAGCTCACCCAGGGCCGAACGCAGGGAACTCACCCTGCGGCAGCACGACGAGCACCAGGCCCTTCAACGCACCCGCGCTCTCCAGCAGACCGACGACTGGAAAGCCCGCTACAAGATCCGCGC
>NZ_JBVHTA010000109.1:0-1597 GCF_055566095.1 Streptomyces sp. NPDC027962 | reverse complement strand
CCTCGATCCACCGCGTGATCTCTGATCACGCGATGTGATTGTTTTTGGGGTGGGTTTTCGGTTTCGGGCAGGGCGGGTTTCCGGTTGGCCGCTGCCGGTGGCGGGTTCTCCGAGGTCTTCCAGGTCGTGGGCGGACGGCGGGGGTCGGTGGTCAGGTCTGTATGCGCTGGCCGGTGGCGGCCCACAGATCGGCGAAGTCGTCGGCCCAGCGCCAGCGTTGGGGCAGGTGCAGCACGATGCGCCGTCCCGGCCGGGCGGTCCGGGCCGGGACGTTGATGAGGTGGCGGCGGATGGTGCCGGTGCGTGCCTTGGCGTGGAAGGCGGAGGCGAGGGTTCCGGCGGCGCGGGTGAGGTTGTAGGCGGCTGCCGCCAGAGCGAGCCAGGCGGCGTTCGCGGTGAACTTGCCCGAGGGCAGGTGCGCGAGGGCGGAGTCCTCCAGGTCCGCGAAGACCTGTTCCACCGCGGCGTGAGCGCGGTGCATCGGTTCGGCGTCGGTGAGGACGAAGGTGCTGTCGGTGAAGACCGCATGGTGGCGCCAGACGGCGAACAGCTCGCTCTGCCCGTCGGGCACCGTCTTGGGGTTCAGTCGTTTCACCCGGCGCACGATCAGCCGGGCGGTGGTGCGGAATGCCTTCTTCTTGCTGGTGAACGCCGTGAACGGGACTTCGGCTATCTCGGCGTCGGAGATCCAGCGTTGCTCTTCGTCGTCCCAGATCGCGTCGGTGTACTTGATCGGCGTCCAGGCGTCGGGGGCGATCATCTCGATCGCCGCGCGGATCGTCTTGGTGACCGCGACGGCCAGCGAGAAGCGCGCTTTGGCCGTGCAGCAGGCGGCGACGACCTTGTGGGAGAAGTAGGCGGAGTCCGCGCGGACGACGATCTGCGCGGTGATGCCCATCGCCCGCACCGTGGCCAACGCCTCGCGCAGCAGCGAGGCGGCGCCCTTGCCGGAGCCTGCCGAGCCCTTGCGCAGCCTCGTGGCGACGATGATCGGCGCGCAGGTCGCGGTCTTGACGGTGACGATCTGGAAGTGGAGGCCGCGGACCTTGGTGTAGCCGAAGGAGGCGCCCTGCTTGGACGGGCCGTAGACCTGCTTGACCTTGGAGTCGATGTCGACGAACACCACCTCGTCACCCCTGGGAACCAGTCCGGTGTGGGCGGCCAGGTTGCAGGTGAACACGCGGGCCGCCGATTCGAGTTGGCGCACGTGTCCCCAGGTGAAGGCCCGCAGGAAAGTGCCAAGCGTGGAGGGCGCCCGCACCCCGCCGAACAGTTTCGGCAGCCCGCCGTGCCGCAGGACGTCCAGGTCGTCGATGGAGTCCGCGCCGGCGGCCATGCCGCCCACGACGCTCATCACCTTCGCGTCGGCAGCCACTCCGGCGCCGTTCTTCGCGCCGGTCAGTCTGACCTTCTCGGCCACCAGGGCCGGCAGACCGCACCGCTCGGCCAGCCGGATCACCGGGACCAGCCCGGCATGCGCGATCAGATTCGGTTCGTCGAACGCAGCGAAGGTCGCTGCCGGACTGTGGGACGATTTCACTTACGAGGTGCCCTCTTGCTCGGGTCTGATGGAAGCGTAGGAACTCCCATCATCCCA
>NZ_JBVHTA010000108.1:0-1702 GCF_055566095.1 Streptomyces sp. NPDC027962 | reverse complement strand
AGGCTCCGTACGCCGTGCTCGGTCACCAGATGGCGGGCCACCAGGGCACCCAGCGCGCCCGTGCCGCCCGTGACGAGAACCGTGCCTGCACCGAACGCGCCGGCCTCCACCGGCTCCTGGCCGGCCGGGCGGGCGGCCCGCACCAGCCGCGGCACCAGAACCCGGCCCTCGCGGATCGCGATCTCGCCCTCGTCCGCCGCCCGTGCGGCGGCGATGCCGGACGCGACGGCGGCCTCGGCGCCGGCACCCTCGGCGACCTCGGTGTCCAGGTCGACGAGGAGGAATCGCCCGGGGTTCTCGGCCTGCGCGGCCCGGATCAGGCCACGGACGGGGGCGTGCACCAGGTCGGTCGCATGGCGTCCGGCGGCCTCGGGGGCGCCCTCGGTGACCAGCACCAGGCAGGCGTCGGCGAACCGCTCGTCCGCCAGCCATGCGCGCGCCAGGTCGAGCACCCGGCCGGTCGCCTCACGGACGGCCTCGGCGGTCGGCGTCACCGTGCCGGCGTCGGCAAGGGCGTCGGCCGGCGCGGGGATCCGCACGACGAGGGCGTCCGGGACGTCCCGGACCTCGGCGAGGTCCCCGTACGCGGCGGCGTCCGGCAGCGGACCGTACCCCTCCGTACCGAGGAAGGCGATCGAGAGCGCCTCCGGCGCCTGGGCGGTGGCGGGGAGTTCGGTCCACTCCGCGTGGAACAGGGAGTCGGTCGCGGGGTCACGGTCCGCCGAGAGCTGGTCGGCGGAGACGGCGCGGAAGGCCAGCGACGCGGCCGAGGCGACGGGCGCACCGGTGCCGTCGGCCACGGTCACGGCGATGGCGTTGTCGCCCGCGGGGGCGAGCCGGACGCGCAGCTCGGAGGCGTTCGCGGCCTGAAGGGCCACGTGGTTCCAGGAGAACGGCAGCCTGGCCTGGCCGTCGTCGGCGAGCAGCTCGCCGTAACCGATGGCGTGCAGGGCGGCGTCGAGCAGGGCGGGGTGGATGCCGTACGAGGCGGCGTCGGCGTCCTCGGGGAGGGCGACCTCCGCGTACACCACGCCGTCCGTGCCGCGCCAGGCGGCCCGCAGGCCCTGGAAGACGGGGCCGTAGGAGAAGCCGGCCGCGGCGGAGTCCGCGTACAGGGTGTCCACGTCGGCCGGTTCCGCACCGGCCGGCGGCCACTCGGTGAGCCCCGCCGCCTGCTCGGCCGCACTGCCGAGACCGAGCAGACCGGTGGCGTGGGTGGTCCACGGCTCCTCCGGCAGCGCGTCCTCGGCACGGGAGTGAACGGTCAGCGTGCGACGTGCGTGGTCGTCGGCCGAGCCGACGACGACCCGGAGGTCCACCGCGCCCTGCTCGGGAAGGACGAGCGGGGCGGCAAGGGTCAGTTCCTCGACGAGGTCGCAGCCGACCTCGTCGCCCGCGCGCAGCGCCAGTTCAACGAACGCAGTGCCGGGGAGAAGGACGTTGCCCATGACGGTGTGGTCGGCCAGCCACGGATGCGTCCGCAGCGACAACCGGCCCGTCAGCACCACACCGTCGGAATCCGGGAGGACGACGGCCGCGCCGAGCAACGGGTGCCCGGGAGCGTCGAGGCCGGCGGCGGTCACGTCGCCCAGCGGCGCGGCGAGCTTCAGCCAGAAGTGCTCGTGCTGGAAGGCGTAGGTGGGGAGGTCGACACGACCGGCCGCCTGACGGCCGGCGAACACCTTCTGCCAGTCGAGCACCG
>NZ_JBVHTA010000107.1:0-1783 GCF_055566095.1 Streptomyces sp. NPDC027962 | reverse complement strand
TGGATGACTCCGACAACGCAGCGAGTGTGCGTGCCAGGCGTCGTGGGCCAGGCGGGACTTTCGAAACACGCCCTAGAAGATCACTGAAAATCTTTGGTTCGAGCCCCGTGGGTGCTGATGCGGGGTCAGACTGTTGGTGTGCAGGGGGAATGGGCTGGGGAGACGGTCGGGCCGGATGTGTGGGAGACCTGCCGGGAGCTGATCCCGGCCGGGAGCGTGTTCGCGTTCCTGGCTGAGCATCGCGAGCGGCTGCTGCCGTCGGAGATGTTCGCGGACATGTACCCCTCGGCCAACGGCCGGCCGTCGCTGCCGCCGCAGGTGCTGGCGGCGACGGTGGTGCTGCAGAGCCTATTCGGGACCTCGGACGTGGAGACCGTGCTGGAACTGCGGTGCGACCTGCGGTGGAAAGCCGCGTGCGGGCTGGGCCTCTACGACACCGCGTTCGACCCCTCGCTGCTGACCTATTTCAGGCACCGCCTGCAGCGCTCGGCGGATCCGGGGCGGATCTTCACCCGGGTCAAGGAGGTCGTGGCCGCCACCGGCATCCTTCGCGGGAAGCGGCGCCGCGCGCTGGACTCCACGGTGTTCGACGACGCGGTGGCCACCCAGGACACGGTCACCCAGCTGATCTCGGCCGTCCGCCGGGTGATCCGCGAGGTGCCCGGCGCCGGCCAGGTCGCCGCGCAGTACTTAACCGCGCACGACTACGCCGATGCGGGCAAGCCGAGGATCGCCTGGGACGACGAGGCTGCCCGCGCCGAGCTGGTCGACGCGCTGGTGAGCGACGCGCTCAATCTGCTGGGCCGCCTGCCCGAGCAGGAGCTGGGCGAGCGGGCGGCGAACGCGGTCGGCCTGCTGGCTCTGGTCGCCGGCCAGGACGTCGAGCCCGCCGAGGACTCCGACGGCCGCGACGGCCGCTGGCGCATCACCCGCGGCACCGCCCCTGACCGGGTGGTCTCCACCGTGGACCCCGAGGCCAGGCACATCCACAAGAACCGCACCCGCCACCAGGAGGGCTTCAAGGGCCACGTCGCCGTCGAGCCGGAGACCGGCCTGTTCACCGAGGTCGCCCTGACCCCCGGCAGCGGGCCCGCCAACCACGAGGCGAAGACCGCCGAAGACCTCCTCGCCGACGAGGGCGAGCCGGTCGAGGTGCTCGGCGACTCCGCCTACGGCACCGCCGGCCTGCGCGAACACCTCGAACAGGCCGGCCATGACGCCGTCCTCAAACCGCCACCGCTCCGGATGGCGGTCCCCGGCGGCTTCACCAGCGACGACTTCCACATCGACACCGAGAACAGCCAGGTCACCTGTCCTGCCGGGCACACCGTCCCCCTCTGCAAACCCCTCAAGGGCGGCTTTCGCCAAGCCCAGTTCAAGAAACTGTGCACCGGCTGCCCGCTGCGCGAACGCTGCACCACCTCCAAGGCCGGCCGCGTCCTGCGAGTCCACCCCCAGCACCAGCGCCTGGCCGACGCCCGCTCCCAAGCCGACGACCCCGCCTGGAAGGACGCCTACCGCCGCTGGCGTCCACCCGTCGAACGCGGCATCGCCTGGCTGACCGTCAAAGACAACCGCAGACTGCGCTACCTCGGCACCCTCAAGAACGACACCTGGCTCCGCAACCGAGCCGCCGCCCTCAACCTCCGCCGACTGATCAACCTCGGACTCACCCGGGCCAACGGCACCTGGACCCTGACTCCGGCCACACCATGAAGCACGGAGGGTGGCCCCGCCACCGGCGGGACCACCCACACAGCAAGATTTTCAGTGATCTTCTAGG
>NZ_JBVHTA010000106.1:0-1808 GCF_055566095.1 Streptomyces sp. NPDC027962 | reverse complement strand
CCGCGCCGAACGGCCCGGCCCAGCAGCGGGTGATCCGTGCCGCGCTCACCAATGCGGGTCTGGCGACGGCGGACGTGGACGTGGTCGAGGCGCACGGTACGGGTACGACGCTGGGTGACCCGATCGAGGCGCAGGCGCTGCTGGCCACGTACGGCCAGGGGCGCGCGGACACCGACCCTCTGTGGTTGGGCTCGTTCAAGTCGAACATTGGCCACACCCAGGCCGCGGCGGGTGTCGGTGGCGTCATCAAGATGGTGCAGGCGCTGCGTCATGGCGTGCTGCCGAAGACGCTGCACGTGGACGCCCCGTCGGGTCAGGTGGACTGGTCGGCGGGTGCGGTGGAGCTGCTGACGGAGACGCGGGCGTGGCCTGAGGTCGAGCGGGCGCGGCGGGCGGGTGTGTCGTCGTTCGGCATCAGCGGCACCAATGCGCACGTGCTGCTTGAGCAGGCGCCGGAGGAGGCGCCGGAGCAGGAGTCCGTCGTCGCTGACGGCACGGACCCGGTGACGGTTCCGTGGGTGGTGGCCGGCAAGTCGCCGGCGGCGCTCGCGGCGCAGGCCGCGCGGCTCGCCGATTTCGTCGCGGGTGCGGGCGAGGACCTGCGCCCGGTGGACGTGGCGGCCTCCCTCGTCCGTACGCGATCCTCGTTTGCTCACCGGGATGTGGTCGTCGGCCGGGAGCAGGACGAACTGCTATTCAAGCTGCGGGAGTTGGCGGAGTCTGCTGCCGTTGCCCCGTCGTCGTCGGTGTCGACTGGTGCCGGTGCGGTGTTCGTGTTCCCGGGGCAGGGTTCGCAGTGGTTGGGGATGGCGGTGGAGCTGGCGGAGTCGTCGGCGGTGTTCGCCGATGCTCTGGCCGAGTGCGAGGCGGCGCTGGCGCCGTTCGTCGACTGGTCGCTGAGCGAGACCCTGCGGGATGAGAGTGGTGCGTGGCTGGAGCGTGTCGACGTCGTGCAGCCGGTGCTGTTCGCCGTGATGGTGTCGCTCGCCAAGCTGTGGCGCTCGCTGGGCGTGGAGCCGGCGGCTGTGGTCGGTCACTCTCAGGGTGAGATTGCGGCGGCGTGCGTGGTGGGTGCGCTGTCGCTGGAGGACGCGGCGCGTGTCGTGACCCTGCGGTCGCAGGCGATTCGTGCGCTGTCGGGTCGTGGCGGGATGGTCTCGCTCGCGTTGACGGCGGACGCGGTCCGTGACCGTATCGCCTCGTTCGATGGTCGGATCTCGATCGCGGCTGTCAACGGCCCCACGGCGGTGGTCGTCTCGGGCGATGCCGATGCCCTTCAGGAGCTCGTCGCCGGCTGCGAGACGGATGGTGTCCGGGCCCGTGTGATCCCCGTGGACTACGCCTCTCACTCCGTCCACGTCGAGGAGCTGGAGGCCGAGCTGCTCGACGTCCTCGCCCCCATCGTCCCGCAGACGTCCGCGGTCCCGTTCTTCTCCACCGTGACCGGCGACTGGCTCGACACCACCGGCATGGACGCCGGGTACTGGTACCGCAACCTGCGCCAGACCGTCGAGTTCGCCGACGCCACGGCCGCACTGGTCGATAGGGGCCACGGTCTGTTCGTCGAGGTCAGCCCGCACCCTGTCCTCACCGTCGGTCTCCAGGAGACCGTCGACGCGTCGGGCAAGCCCGTGGCGGTGCAAGGGACTCTGCGCCGTGGCGAGGGTGGTTGGGATCGCTTCCTGACCTCCCTCGGCCTGGCCCACGCGGCCGGCGCGTCCGTCGACTGGGACAAGACGCTCCCCGCCGACGCGCGGACCGTCGACCTCCCGACATACGCCTTCCAGCACTCCCGTTACTGGCTGGAG
>NZ_JBVHTA010000105.1:0-1885 GCF_055566095.1 Streptomyces sp. NPDC027962 | reverse complement strand
GTGAACAGGCCCACCACACGGTCACCCACGGCCAGATCCGTCACACCGGGACCGACCTCCGCGACCACACCGGCCGCCTCGCCGCCCATGACCTCGTCGACGATCACCATGCCGAGCGCCGTCACCACATCGCGGAAGTTGAGGCCCGCGGCACGGACGTGGACGCGTACCTCGCCCTCGCGCAGCGGCTGGGCCGCGTCGGACGCGGGCACCAGGCAGAGGTTCTCCAGGATGCCGCTGGCGGAGACGTCCATCCGCCAGGGGCCTTCCCGCGGCGGCACGAGCGCCTGCTCCTCGGTCACCTTGACCAGCCTGCGCACCCGCGCCTCGCCGCCGTGCAGGACGAGCTCGGGCTCGCCCGTGGCCAGCGCGGCCGGCAGCGCCGACAGCGAGTCGGGCGCGTCGTCGAGGTCGACGAGGACGAAGCTGCCCGGGTTCTCCGCCTGCGCGGAACGGACCAGACCCCACACCGGCGACTGCGCGAGCGCGGTGATCCGCTCGCCCGGCTCGCCGGAGACCGCGCCACGGGTGACGAGGACCAGACAGGACCCGGCGAACCGATCCTCCGCCAGCCAGGTCCGCACGATCCGCAACGTCTCCTGCAGGGCGTCGTGGACCTGCATGGCAAGGTCGGAGCCGGACTCCGGGTCCGGCAGGCTGACGAACACGTACGGGGGAACGTCACCGGTCAGCTCGTCGAACGAGCCGTACGAGGCGAGCGGGGTGGACGGCGAGCCAGTCGAGGCGTACGAAGCGTCCGCGGCGTACGAAGAGGGGCCCGCGAGCCCGAGCGTATCCCGCCCGACGAGGGCCCAGGGCTCAGCGCGTACGTCCTCCGGGAGCGAGACGGCCCGCCACTCGGAACGGAACAGCGCACCGTGGAACGCCTCCCCGGCGGCACCGCCGGACAGGCCCTCGGCCGACACCGCCCGCAGCGCGAGCGAGGTGACGGTAGCCACCGGGGCGCCCGACTGGTCGGCCAGATCCAGTGCGACCGTGTCCTGCCCGGCCGACCGGATGTGCGCCCGCAGAGCGGTGGCACCCTGCGCGTGCAGGGTCACGCCGGCCCAGGAGAACGGCAGCAACGGACCGGATCCATCCGTGTGTTCGCCGTCGTTGAGGCTGGTCGCGTGGAGCGTGGCGTCCACGAGCGCGGGGTGGAGCGCGAAGCCGCTCGGGTCCGCGCCCTCGGGCAGCGCGACCTCGGCGAACACCTCCTCGCCCCGCCGCCAGGCGGCCGTCAGGCCCTGGAAGACCGGGCCGTAGCCGTAGCCGTCCGCTTCGGCGTTCGCGTAGAAGTCGGAGACGTCCACCGGCTCCGCACCCTGCGGCGGCCACACGCCGAGGTCGAACGTGGGGGTATGGACGCCGGGTGCCAGGACACCGGTCGCGTGGCAGGTCCAGACAGCCTGGTCGCTCTCGCCTTCGCCCTCCATGCGGGAGAACACCGAGAGTTCGCGACGGTTGTCGTCGTCAGGGGAACCCACGACCACGCGCAGCACGACGGCACCCTGGTCGGGGACGACGAGGGCAGCGGCCAGCGTCAGGTCCTCCACCGTGTCACAGCCGACCTCGTCACCGGCGCGCACCGCCATCTCCACGAAGGCCGTGCCCGGGAGGAGGACCGTGCCCATGACGGCGTGGTCGGCCAGCCAGGGGTGGGTACGGAGGGAGATCCGACCGGTCAGCACCACACCATCGGAACCGGGCACGGCGACCGCAGCCGCCAGCAACTGGTGATCCGTCGCCTCCAGACCGGCGGAAGTGACGTCACCGGCGCTGCCGGTGTTCTCCAGCCAGTAACGGGAGTGCTGGAAGGCGTATGTCGGGAGGTCGACGGTCCGCGCGTCGGCGGGGAGCGTCTTGTCCCAGTCGACGGACGCGC
>NZ_JBVHTA010000104.1:0-1950 GCF_055566095.1 Streptomyces sp. NPDC027962 | reverse complement strand
CTCACGTCAGGGCAGACAGAAGCACCCCCGGCGCGCGCCACGGGATTTACCACGCCCACGGCGCGCGCCGAAGGCGCGCTGCGCTGCTGACCTGGGCTTTTATGAGCCGCCTCCGGGATTCGAACCCGAGACCTACGCATTACGAGTCAGCACGCGATCACCACGATCTTGATCAACATGACCCGATCCTACGGAAAGTGGCAGGTCAGAGCGGGTACAGGCTTCTACTTCCGTCTGGTCTTGCTGCATCGTTCCTGATCCTTCCGTTCCCACCAGGTTCCCATCCGTTCCCGTGCTCCGGCCCCCAGGACCGTGCTGAACGGCAGCATCGCTGGTCGGAACGAGGAGCCAATCCGGGGAGCTTCGCACCGGTATTGGGATGAGATAGACGTCCTGCCCCCTTCGCCCAGGGTAGAGCCGTTGACCGTTATCGCAGGTCAGCCACGTAAGCGACAGCATGGTGCACCAGCTCTAACCGATCCGGTGTCACGAGAGTTCGCTCCCGTTCGGCCCACCGCAGTCCTGGCGTCTCGGCCCGCCCTGGCAGGCCAGGTTCTCAGCACCGCCAGGAGCAGGGTTCTGGGGCCCTCGCCGCACTTCCTGTAGCGTCCTCAGGCGCGGAGCTGGGATGCTGGTGTACAGAGGAATTCACGAGGACCGGAGGGGGTGGACCATGGCGTACTCGACTCGTATGGCTGCGGCTCTCTCTGGGGCCCGACCGGGCAGCTGCGGTCATGGCGGCAGGACCGTGGCAACGGTCCCATCCTTTGTCCTGAGCTTGCGGCCAAGCCGGCCCTGTACTCCTTCCGTGACGTGCTGGCACTACGCGCCTTCGCGATCCTGCGACAGGACGTGTCACTGCAGAAGATCCGCAAGGCTCTGGCCACGCTGAAGCGGTTCGGCGAGGTCGAGCACCTGTCCAGCTACTCCCTGGTGGCTGAGGGCGACTCCATCGTCCTGGTGCGCGACGGGACTGACGATCACGCGACTGACCTCGTCGAGCATCCCGGGCAGCGGGTGATCGCCACCATGGCTGACATCCTTCAGGAGTTCGCGCCCCGCGCCGGCGTCGTGGTCCCGCACCTCCTGCGGCCCAAGCAATACGTCAGCGTCGATCCTGAGACCCAGGGTGGGCAGCCGGTCATCAGCGGCACCCGTGTCCCTTTCGATGCTGTGGCCGAGCTCGTGGAGGACGGAATCCCTCCCGAAAAGATCGCTGACTACTATCCCGGCGTGACAGCGGAGGCCGCCCGTGACGCAGTGTCCTTCGCCCTCTATGTGGACAGCTACAGCCCGGGACCGCGCGCTGCCTGATGCGCATCCTCATTGACGAGAACGTCCCGGTACAGATGCTGGAAATGCTCAGGCGGCTGCTGCATGAGCATGAGGTGCGCCACGTCAGCGAGATCAAGTGGGCCGGGAAGAAGGATCTTGCTCTTCTCCCTGACGCCGCGAAGAGAGGCTTCGAAGCCTTCCTGACGAAGGATGGACGCCAGTTGGAGGACCCCTCGGAGACGGCCGCCATCAAGAGGTCGGGCATGCATCACATCCGGTTCAGCCATGGCCACAAGGGCATGGCAGGCCTGGCCTGGCCATGGGGGCAGTGATCGCCGCCATGCCACTGATCGTCCGTGACCTCGAGACATCGGAATGCCAGCAGCTCGTCCACAGCAAAGGGCTGAACCCTGGCAGCAAACAGCGGTTCGATCTGGTTGACCCTGCCAAGGAACCACCACGCTACTGGCCGCGATAGTCCCGCCACGCGGAGCTTGAACCGCCCCCGGGTCATACCGTCGGAGTCTCCATTCCAACCCGGGCGGTATTACGACAAGAACCGTTGCAGTTCGAGAGGGCGCCTAGTGTCTCGTGATCCTGTTGATGTCACTTCGAGTTGTTTGCCACGAGTTTCTTGATGTTGGTCTGGACGAGGCGGACCTTCGCCAGAATCTC
>NZ_JBVHTA010000103.1:0-2188 GCF_055566095.1 Streptomyces sp. NPDC027962 | reverse complement strand
CCGGCATCCCGGTGGACGACGCGCAGTTGACCCTCTCCGGCCTGGAAGAGGTGCTGGTCCTGGACGCGAAGACGTACCGGATCAAGAACCACCGCCTCGCATTCGGCTTCCTGATCCCCTACAACGGCCAGGACATCAGCTTCGAGCAGCAGGTCGGCGAGAAGAACGAGGGCCCGTACACCCGCAAGATCGAGCTCCCGGCGGGCGTGCGCTAGCCGTTCAGCCAGTCGCCGTCGAGGGCGTCCCGCAGGCCGTCGAGCGCCTCCTCCGTGCGGCCCCGGACCTCGATCCATTCCCTGCCGGCGTCGCAGACGAGGACGCCGTCGTAGAGGAACCAGCGCAGGGCGGGTTCGCCGGGCGGGCAGGCCGGGAACGGCAGCCACGTGCCGCCCTTCTCCAGTTCCGCGACGATCTCGTCGCCCGGTGCGTCCAGGAAGTCGACGAGCTGGTACGGCGCGTGGGGGTGGACTCGGACAGGACGATCTCCAGGAAGGCGAGCGACGTCCGCTCCAGCCAGGGGCGCCCAGTTCTCCCGGCTCATGTCGGCGAGGTCGGGGCGCACCCGCACCGCGGATCGTCGTGCGACAGGTCTGCGAGCAGGACGCCCCAGCGGGCCGCGCTCTGGTTCGCGTCGCGGATGACCAGGGCCTCACCCGCCTCGTCGACGTACAACTCGGCCGGTGCGCGCAGCGTGTGGTGGTTCGACGTCAGGTCCTCGCGCCTGCCGAACAGTGCGTACGGCATCCCAGCGCTTGGCCTTGTAGCACGGGAGAACAACAAGTGCCAGGAGTCCATGGGGCCGGCTCCCACTTGATGAAGGTGCAATAGGTTTGTGAGTCGCGCAGAGGGGCGCACATGGAGTGGGTTGATCGTCTGGTGGCCGTGACCGGTTGGAGTGCCGAGCCCGGCGAATCCGATTGGTCCGACACCGAAAGGGCCTTGGGCCCTCTGCCGGCTGACTTCAAGGAGTTGCGCCGACGCTTCGCACCCTGGGGCGCCTTCAGCGACTATGTTCTGGTGCTGGAGGCGCAAGGAGATACGGAGTCGGTGCTCGCGAATCACGAGTCCCTGCTCAGGTCCACGCGTGGAAACCCCGACAACCGGCGGATGTTCGAACCGTTCGGGATCCTCGGGATGGATGACGAGCACAAGGGAAAAGGCCTTGTCCAGTGGGGCTATTCCTTCATCGAGGAAGAGTACTACTGGCTGGCCGACACCTCTCAGGAGCCGTCGACCTGGCCCGTGGTGGCGCGAGTGGATCCGCTGGAGCCCTTCCAACGTTTCGACATGACCGCCTCGGAGTTCGTCTACCGGGTGCTCACCGAGGCTGATTTCTTTGTATTCAGCGTTGCGGCGACGGTCGGGACACCCCACTACCGAACCTTCTGAGCAGTCGGGCATCGACCGAACCGGCTCCGATACGACGGCCCGCCAGGCTGACCCGGCGGGCGGTCTGTTGCGCGACCGGTCGAAGGATTTATCGAAGGGGCCCAGTGGTGGCAACGCTGTCAGAGATCCAAGCCTTTTTGGGTGAACCCCGGTTCAACTGGTCGGATCCGGCGCCATGGATCGAACTGGAGCAGGAATTCGGTGTCGAATTCCCTGCGGACTTCCGTGAGATCGTGAACGCCTACGGTTCGATCGAGATCAACGGGCAGTTGTATCTGGAGCACCCTGCCGGCCATCTTCTGCATAGTCTGGGAGGAACCATCAGGGAGGATCTCGAGTTCTGGCGCGACGAGGACATGGCAGAGTTCCTGCCCAGTCCGGTAGGGGCGAACCCCGGTGAGTTGATGCCGGTGGCGTCGGCCATGACCGGGGAATGGGTATTCCTTCGCGTTCCTGATGAACCCTCGTTGCCCTGGAGCGTCCTGGTTCAGGAGCTCGACAGTCCGGCCCACACTCTCTACGAGATGACGTTCAGCGAGTGGTTGCTGGCTTACCTCAGGGGTGAGGACGTGACGGTGTGTTCGCGCAATTTCGCGCCTGACCGCCCGTTCTGGGAATTCCTGCCCTGAAAATGAACGCGGTGGTACCTCCTGTCCTGGTGAGAGGGGGTACCACTGTGTGAGTCCCTGCTGCCGAAACGGCGAGGCTAGTGTCTCGTGATCCTGTTGATGTCACTTCGAGTTGTTTGCCACGAGTTTCTTGATGTTGGTCTGGACGAGGCGGACCTTCGCCAGAATCT
>NZ_JBVHTA010000102.1:0-2285 GCF_055566095.1 Streptomyces sp. NPDC027962 | reverse complement strand
GAGGTACGACAAGCGGGCGTATGTCTTCCACGGCACGGTCACCGTCGCAGCCATCCGCTTATGGCTCCGCACATGATCCGCCGGACAGGACCTAGTGGGCACATGGGAGGCGGCGCCTCACAGCAGGGTGGAGCACCCGCAGGTCGCCGACTCGCCCGGGAAACGGGTGGGATCGTCGGCGGCACACCGCAGCAGACCGGCCACTCGGTTTCGCGCCCCTTCACCCCGGGTGGCACCGAGCTTGTGTCGGGCGCTCACGGCGCTACCTCTGGCCGGCCCGGGATGGCAGCAACTCCTCAAGGGGCGAATCGTTCGACGGGTAGCCGCGACGGCCGCGACGGCACTCGGCCGGAGTACCTCACTGAGGACGAAGAGACCTGGAGGCAGAATGATCGTCGTGTTGTGCCACCGGTCATCGAGTGATCACGCCCAGAAGCCGTAAGAGGGATCAGATGAACCCCACGAGCAGTCGACCAACGAGGCGTCGTACTGTCCTTTCTGTAGTAGCGGCACTGATGTTGACCGGAGCTGCCAGCGCGCCGGCTCACGCGGACACGGTGCGGGACGAGCAGTGGCATCTCGAAGCGATGCATGCGGAGGAGATGTGGGAGGCGAGCACGGGGCGCGGCATCACGGTGGCCGTGATCGACTCCGGTGTCGACGACTCGCTGGCTGATCTGCGCGGGCAGGTCCTTGACGGTGTGGACTACTCCGGGCTGAAGGGCGATGAGCACACGGACCAGGAGGGGCATGGCACGGGCATGGCTGCGCTCATTGCTGCAACGGGGGCGCGTGGAAAGGCAAAGGGTTCGCACGGTTTGGCGCCCGGCGTCAAGATCCTCCCGATCAAGATGCCTTACCCCCGAGGCGAACTCGACTTCGGCAGCCTGAACTCTGAGCCGAACCGTGCCAAGAGTATGGCCAAGGCGATCCGCTACGCGGCTGATTCCGAAGCACGGATCATCAGCATCTCCATGGGCGCAGTGGCTGCAGGTGCCAAGGACGGCGGCCCGTCAGAGATCACTTCGGCGGTCAGGTACGCCCTGGAGAAGGGCAAGTTGATCTTTTCGGCAGTGGGCAATAGTGGCCACACGACTAATGTCGTCGAGTACCCATCGGGGACGCCCGGGGTCGTAGGTGTGGCAGGTGTCGACGAAAAGGCCAAGCCCCTCAAGATCGCTCAGTGGGGCCCCCAGGTCGACCTTGCGGCACCCGGCAAGGACATGGTCAGGGCCTGCCCCGGCGGCACCCAGCTTTGCGAAGGCACTGGCACGAGTGGTGCCACCGCCCTCGCCTCCGCATCCGCCGCCCTCATCTGGTCGCAGCACCCGGACTGGACCAACAACCAGGTGCTACGTGTCCTGATGCAAACCGCCAGCGGCAACGAAGACGGCCTCAGCCGGGACGACGTCGTCGGCTACGGCGTCATCCGCCCGCGTATCGCGCTGAAGACCCCGGGCGACCCGGGCCCTGCCGACGAGTACCCGATCCCCGACTTCAGCTACGCCGAAGCCAAGTCGCCGGCCCCGAAGCCGAAGCCCTTCGAACCGGCGGTCGGCGCCGAGCAGCCCGCGGCCCCGCCGACCGCAACCAATGCGAACTCCGGCTCGACGCCCGTCTGGATCGCCGCAGGCATCGGCGCCGCCGCCCTCCTCGGCGCCGCCATCGCCGTCCCGGTGATGCGCACCCGCCGCAGGGGAGGAGAAACGCAGCCTGCCCTGGTCGCCCCCGCCGCGCCACAGCCGCACGGCGGTCAATCGTCATACCTGCCGACTTCCATGCCGCCCCAGGATCCCTACCTGCGGCAGCCTCACACCACCAACCGCCATGAACACGGGGGAACGCGATGGCCTGGGACGAATGGGAAAAACTGAAGGCCGAGGCGGCGGCTCGCCATGAGAGTCGCATGCAATTGAACGGCACCGATGGCCCGGGTGGCACAGCCGATGCGGCTGACCTCAAGACCGGCTCATCGGGCCAAAGTGCCGCGGTCAAGGCACTGGTGGAGCGGATAGGTCCCGGAGTGAACAAGGCCGGCGTCTATGCCGATGAGGATACGAACGCCGCGGAACGCGCGTTCAATGGGTGGGCGACAGGGGCTGGTCTCAAGGACGCTCACGAGGAGTGGGCGCTGCAGGTCAACAACCTGAAGGCGCGTCTGGCTCAGGATCAGTTCGCCCTCAGCAAGACTAAGAGCTTGTCTCACATGGTGAGGTTGGCCAGCTTCTTGTAGCAGGTCAGTACCGCTGCGAGGCCGAGGAAAGCCAGGAAGTGTGTGCCCTTCC
>NZ_JBVHTA010000101.1:0-2455 GCF_055566095.1 Streptomyces sp. NPDC027962 | reverse complement strand
CCGGCGACCGTGTCCGAGGTATCCTGCGAGTTGTAGGCGAACCGGGCGAAAGTGCTCAGGCCACGGCCCGGGTTCGTGAACGCGTTGTACGACCAGACGCTGTTGCCCGCCGCCAGGTTGTTCATGACCGTCGAGCCGGCGCCGGTGTTCTTGCCCGTGTAGGAGTAGAACTTCTCCAGGCCGAGCTGGTTGGAGGTCGGGTCCTCGACCGCGACGTTCTGCTTCAGCGCCGGGATCCCGCCCGTGCCCGCCGACAGCCAGGTGCCGTCGGAGATCTTGCGGACGTCCCAGCCGAGCACGTACTCGTTGCGCTTGTTGCCGGAGTCCGAGTTGATCGGGGTCGAGACCTGGGCCTGGATGGTGGCCGACTTGCCCGGCAGCAGGGCCGGAATCGGAGTCTCCAGCTGGTTGCCGCCCGTCGTCACGTCCGTGCCGTCGGGGAGCTTCCAGGTGTAGGACAGCTCCCGCTCACCCGCCGCCCACGCCGAGGACGTGGTGTTGGTGACCGTGAAGTCCACCGTGTAGGTGGTGTTCGGAGTCATCCGCGACGGGGTGGTCGGGGCGTAGTACGTCGACTGGGTGGTCGAGTCGACATAGATGACCTGCATGTACGGGCGCAGCTGCGGGTCTGCGGCCTCCGCCGACAGGAACAGGGTGCGCTCCTGCGGGCCGGAGGAGGACTCGTCCTTCAGCTTGACCGCGACGCCCTTGTTGCCGGCCGGGTCCTCCACCCAGTTCTGCATCAGGCTGGTGGCGTCCCACCAGTGGCGGCCGACGTCCGACATGTTGGCCACGGTGTCGGAGACGGTGGCTGACATGTCGCCGCCGGCGCTGGTCCAGGCGGTGGTGGAGGTGGCGTTGTTCCAGGTGGCCTGGGTCTCGGAGAAGTCCCGGGTCAGGGCGTGGAGTTCGTAGATCGCTCCGCTGCTGCCCGTGGTGGTCTCCGCGCCCCACATGTACATCCGGTTGTCGAGCACCGTGGCGGTGGCCGGAATGTCGCTGGTGGGGAACTTCAGCACGGCCCGGGTCTTGCCGTAGGTGCCGGAGTTGTTGCCGACGCTCAGCCACTTCTGGCCCACCCCCCAGGACTGGATGGTGTCCTGGTTGGTGGTCGGCTGGGCGGAGGAGAGAGTGGTGTCGGTGACGCCGCCCTGGCTGCCCTGGATGATCTTCATCGTCCGGCCGGCCTTGGGGATGCCCACGACCCGGGTCGGGGACCCGAGCAGGTCACCGTCCTCGGTCTTGACCGCGATCTGGTAGTAGTACGACTTCCCGATCTCGCTGGACGAGGAGTCGGGCGTCGGGACCGCGGTGGTGTCGGTGTATGCGGTGGCGCTCTTGTCGATCGGTGCGATCAGGGTCGCCGCGGAGGGCGTGAAGTCCTGCTGCGTGGAGCGGTGCAGCTGGTACTCGACGATGTCCGCACCGGCGTCGCCGCCGGTGTTCTTGTACGCCGGCCAGTGCAGCTCGGGGCCGGTGGAGTGCACCACGGTCGGCGAGTCGAGTGCGGTGCCGACGCGGCCCCAGGTCACGGTCAGGCGCGGGATGCTCGAGGTCTCGCCGCCGTAGTAGCCGTCACCGGCCTCGTAGCGGGGTCCGCCGAGCGGACCGGTGGACGACTCGTCCTCGGCCTTGAGGATGAAGCCGTGGTTCGCGGTGCCGTTCACCCACTTCTGCACGGTGTCGGCGACCGGGAACTCGTGCCACTGGTTGTACTCGCCCTGGTTCTTGACGATCTGGGCGGGGTTCACCAGGCGCACGGCGTCCGCGATGACGGCGGTCGAGGTGGAGGCGGGTCCGTCGCCGAGGACGACCTTGCCGACGGTGCCCTTGTCGAACGGCAGCTGAGCGCCGCCGTTCAGCGAGGTCCACACACCGTTCGTGCCGGCCGACTGGTCGACGGTGAACGTCTGGGTGCCGTCGCGGTGGGTCACCGTGTACGGGGCGTTGGTGGCCCGGTCGGTGGCCGCCACGTAGTGGACGTCGACCCGGTAGGTGGCGGTGTCGGTGACCTTCGGCTGCCAGGTGTACTTGTCCCCGGCGACCGAGTCCTTGTTGTAGTGGTAGTCCTGGCCGATCGCGTACTGGGTGAGGGTGGACCCGGACGCCGGCCAGGTGCCGGTCGCGGCCGTCGTGCCCGCGTCCCCGTCATCGGCCTGCACGCTGGTGCCGGACAGCTCGCCCAGCAGTCCGGAGGTGTTGGACCAGGTCGCCGTCGACTCGTCCCACGCCCCGGTCGCCCGGTGCGCCGCGATGGTGACGTCGTTGCCGTTGGTGGTGTGCGACTGGTCGAAGTAGACGCCCAGCCGCGCCCCGTCGACCTTCACACCGGCCGGGATCTCATCCAGCGGGAATTTCAGCAGTGAGCGGGCCTGGGCCGTGCTGGAGGTCTTGCCGGCGGACAGCTTCCAGGACGAGTTGAAGTTCGTCGAGGGGGAGTCGGACAGGACCATGG
>NZ_JBVHTA010000100.1:0-2602 GCF_055566095.1 Streptomyces sp. NPDC027962 | reverse complement strand
TCGGGTAGAGCCGGTGCTCGGCGACTTGGTCGAGGAACTCGCCGGTCTGCTCCGGTGTCCAGACCATCACGGGCCCGGGCCGCTGGCCGGTCTCGTTGGTCGTTGCCGGCGACGTTCGGTATCGAGTGACTGTTGATGCCATGGCTCGTTGCTCCGTCCGTGGTGGTCTTGGACGAGGCACGGGTCTGTCGTGCATCGGTAAAGCTCTGATCGGTCCTTCGGTGAGCTCGATGGGTTGCTGTCGGGGGTTCGCACCGAATCTGGCTTCGTGCGCCGGCGCTCTTGGGGTACGGGACGGTCCCCACTTGGAACAGACCCCAGGCGTACGCCTCGCGCGCCAACCGCTGCGCCGGGGGCGACGGCCTGGCGTGGCGAGTTTCCGTTCCTCAGGTCATCAGGTCCGGGGCGTACCTGCCCGGACGAAGGCCGAAGGTCCATCCGATGGCGTCGCGGGGCACCTTCTGGTCGGGCGGGACCCGCAGCGCGTACTGCCGGTACGACCCGTCCGGCTCAGGAGTCGAGTTCTCCACGACGACGAGCACGATGTCGTCCTCGGGCTCGCTCCCGTCCGGGTAGTACCACCGGCCGGTACCGACCGGCGGGCCGTAGTCCTGCTCCAGGGTGTTCTGGTCGCGCGGGTCGGATATGCGCCACAGGGAGCCGTAGTCGTCGCTGGCGAACTTCGTCGCCCCGCAGCGGTCGAGCAGCCAGTCGTAGCCCATGCGCTCGGCGATGGCCCGGCGGACTTCGCTGTTGCTCTCATCCAGCCAGTCCTCGGCCTCCGGCTCGCCGGTGATGACGTACTTCGGGACGTGCACACCGTGCCAGGCGTGCACGGCGGAGCCGTCGGGGTAGAGCAGTGCGGGGCCCTCGCTGTTGTGCAGCCGGAACGTGCCCTCCCGGCGGCCCGGTTCCAGGTGCACCTCCAAGGGCCGCTCCGATACCACGCACGCGTCTTCGAAGGGCCACCACCAGCCGCACGAACGGACCACGTCCTGCCACAGGTCCAGCCGCCGCCTCGATCGGGACGTGTAGCACTTCATGCCGAGCCGACGCGGAATCTCGTACAGCGCCGCCCTGTAATGGGTGCGCACCGGCAAGCTGTGGATTCCCCTGGGGTAGGTCGGGCCGGTGCCGCTCAGGGACTGGGCCACCGGCTGCGACAACCCGGACAGCCACCTCGCCACCCGCTGCTCCTCCAGATGGGTCACCGGCACCCTGAGCTGGCGCTTGTGGGCTGTCGGCAGCCAGGGGCCGAGCGGGCCTAAGGGGGACCGGCCGGGCTCGTCGCCGATGGCCGTACGGATCAGTTCGTCGGCCGCGGCCGGCGAGTCGACCCAGACGAACTTCGGCGCCGACCGGAACGTCATCCGGTACAGCCCGCTGATTGCCGTCTCGGTGGTGGCCCGGTCGGCAGGGCCGGTGGTCTGTTCGTGCGCCTGCCACTCCTCGCGGATCCAGTCGACCTCGGCCCACTGGCCGTCGGTCAAGTAGCGGGTCCCCGACAGGGAGGCTCCGCGTTCACGGGGGCGGTGAGGACTGCCGAGCATCAGTCGGTCACGTCCCGCGTGGCAGCGTCCCCGGTGAACTCCCGCTGGCGCAGTACTCGGTACCTTCCCGCGGGCACGGTGATCGGATCGTGCTCCTCGTGGGTCAGCAAGGCGCTCGACCCGACGATGTCCAGGTACCGGTCCGTGATCCCGTTGAGCTCGTCGTCGCGCGAGGCGAACAGGTGAGCATGCGGCTCGGCGATCGCGTGGCTGTGCCCGGTCACCTCCCCGTGAGCCAGCACCACCCGGCCGCCCTCGCGCGCCACGGGCTCCGCGTCCTCGGGGAGCCTGGGCACGGCCCGGAGAAGAACGTCGCCCTGCCGGTACTGAACAGCCATACCCGACTCCCCACGTATCCGTTTTGTGAATCACTAGTAGAGTCAGGCCAGTTGAACATATCTGTCAACGACTGCCGGGCGGGCCTCCTCCCGGGCAGGTACCCCTTCATGGTGAACCAGCTGCTCATGACAGGGAGCTTGATGTTCTTCCCGGAGAGGCCGAGCAGACCCGTGCACCACACGTCGACGTACCGGCGTACCCGGAGCCCGGACCACGACCCGCCGAGCACCCAACGGTCCTCGTCCAAGCTCCGTTGGTAGGAGCTGTGCACGCGTCTCGCCCGGCCTCGGTGTCCGGACACCGGCCAGGCCGACCGGTGGACACCGCCTCCACCGCCACGGCGTCTGGAGGAGTCGCTGACGCGCTCCACTCGCACACCGATCC
Source organism: Streptomyces sp. NPDC027962 (assembly GCF_055566095.1). NCBI lineage: Bacteria > Bacillati > Actinomycetota > Actinomycetes > Kitasatosporales > Streptomycetaceae > Streptomyces > Streptomyces sp. NPDC027962. Next base: position 329 of record NZ_JBVHTA010000100.1, on the reverse strand, counting down.
CGGAAAAGAGCACATGCTCGACCGCCTTGCTTGCGGCATGAAGCACATGCCGAATCGATCCCCCGTTCCGCTCCCTGACGCGTAAATACCAACCGGCGTGGGCAAATCCGCAGGTAGCTGACCAGCTGACCTTCGCCTCCTGCGTTGCCGCCCCGCGACGCAGTTTTGATCAAGGGCTACGGGATGTTCGGCGCGCCCATTTACCCGCCCCACGGCGGGCGGCGAAGCCGCCCTGGGTCGCTGACGCGTAAATAGCAGCAGGTCAGGGTCGGTGTGGGCAGTACTGGACGCCCGGTGGCCGTGGGGTCGCCGGGTGTCCGGGGTCGTCG
>NZ_JBVHTA010000099.1:0-2885 GCF_055566095.1 Streptomyces sp. NPDC027962 | reverse complement strand
GAGAACCTGGAGGAGCTCAACCAGCGCAGGATGGCCGCCGACTACCCGGTCATCCTGGGCGGCGCGGCCCTCACCCGCGCCTATGTCGAGCAGGACCTCCACGAGCTCTACGAGGGCGAAGTCCGCTACGCCCGCGACGCGTTCGAGGGCCTGCGCCTGATGGACGCCCTCATCGCCGTCAAACGCGGCGTCCCCGGCGCCGCACTGCCCCAACTCAAGCAGCGCCGTGTGCAGACCACCGCCCCCCTCCTCGAGGAGCGCCCCGCGGAGACACCCTCACGCTCCGACGTCGCCGTCGACAACCCGGTCCCCGAGCCGCCGTTCTGGGGAACCCGCGTGGTCAAGGGCATCGCGCTGGGGGAGTACGCGTCCTGGCTCGACGAGAGCGCCCTGTTCAAGGGCCAGTGGGGCCTGAAGGGCGCCCGCGGCACCGGCCCGTCCTACGAGGAACTCGTCGAGAGCGAAGGCCGCCCCCGGCTGCGCGGCCTGCTGGACCGGCTGCAGACCGACAACCTCCTCGAAGCGGCCGTCGTCCACGGCTACTTCCCCTGCGTGTCCAAGGGCGACGACCTGATCATCCTCGGCGACGACGGCTCGGAGCGGACCCGCTTCACCTTCCCCCGCCAAAGCCGCGGCCGGCACCTGTGCCTGGCCGACTTCTTCCGCCCCGAGGAATCCGGCGAGAGGGACGTCGTCGCCCTGCAGGTCGTGACCGTCGGCTCGAAGATCGGCGAGGAGACCGCCAAGCTCTTCGAAGCAGGCGCCTACCGCGACTACCTCGAACTGCACGGCCTGTCCGTGCAGTTGGCCGAGGCACTCGCCGAGTACTGGCACGCCCGGGTGCGCGCCGAACTCGGCATCGCCTCCGGCGACCCCGGCACCCTCGACGGCATGCTCCGCACCGAATACCAGGGCTGCCGCTACTCGCTCGGCTACCCCGCCTGCCCCGACCTGGAGGACCGCGCCAAGATCGCCGCCCTGCTCCGGCCGGAACGCATCGGCGTCCAGCTGTCCGAGGAGTTCCAGCTCCACCCCGAGCAGTCCACCGACGCCGTCGTCATCCACCACCCCGAGGCGAGCTACTTCAACGCCGGAGGCCGCGCATGAGCACCCTGCGCGACACCCTCGCGACCGGAAAACCCTCCTTCTCCTTCGAGTTCTTCCCGCCCAGAACCGAAGCCGGGACCCGCACCCTGTGGAACGCGATCCGCCGCATCGAGGCCCTCGCGCCCACCTTCGTGTCCGTCACCTACGGCGCCGGCGGCTCCTCGCGCGACCGCACCGTCGCCGTCACCAAACGCATCGCCGCGGAAACCACCCTGCGCCCGGTCGCCCACCTCACCGCCGTCGGGCATTCGGTCGCGGAACTGCGCCACATCATCGGCCAGTACGCCGACGCCGGCGTGCACGACGTGCTCGCCCTGCGCGGCGACCCGCCCGGCGACCCGAACGCCCCCTGGACCGCGCACCCGGACGGCTTCGCCCACGCCCACGAACTCGTCTCCCTGGTCCGCAGGTCGGGCGACTTCAGCGTCGGCGTCGCCGCCTTCCCCGAACGCCACCCCCGCTCCGCCGACTGGGACAGCGACATCCGCCACTTCGTCGCCAAGTGCCGCGCCGGGGCCGACTACGCGATCACCCAGATGTTCTTCCGCACCGAGGACTATCTACGGCTGCGGGACAGGGTTGCGGCCGCCGGCTGCGACACCCCGATCATCCCCGAGATCATGCCGGCCACCGACGTGAAGCAGATCGCCCGCTTCGCCCAGCTGTCCGGCGCCACCTTCCCCGACCACCTCGCCCGCCGCCTGGACGCGGCCCGCGACCACCCGGCCGACGGCCACCGCATCGGCGTCGAACACGCCACCGCCATGGCCGACCGGCTCCTCGCCGAAGGCGCCCCCGGACTGCACTACATCACGCTCAACCGCTCCACCGCGACGCTCGAGATCCACCAGAACATCCAGAACTCAAGGAGTGCACATGCCCTCGCAGCCGGCCGCTGACTTCACGGATTTCAAGGTCGCCGACCTGTCCCTCGCCGTCTTCGGCCGCAAGGAGATCACCCTCGCCGAGCACGAGATGCCCGGCCTGATGTCGATCCGCAAGGAGTACGCCGCGGCCCAGCCGCTCGCCGGCGCGCGCATCACCGGCTCGCTGCACATGACCGTTCAGACCGCCGTGCTGATCGAGACCCTGGTCGCACTGGGTGCCGAGGTGCGCTGGGTGTCCTGCAACATCTTCTCCACCCAGGACCACGCCGCCGCCGCCATCGCGGTCGGCCCGAACGGCAGCGTCGACGCCCCGCAGGGCGTCCCCGTCTTCGCCTGGAAGGGCGAGACGCTCGAGGAGTACTGGTGGTGCACCGAGCAGGCCCTGACCTGGCCCGGCCACGCAGGCCCCAACATGATCCTCGACGACGGCGGCGACGCCACCCTCCTGGTCCACAAGGGCGTCGAGTTCACCAAGGCCGGCGCCGTCCCCGACCCCTCCACCGCCGACAACGACGAATACCGCGTCATCCTCGAACTGCTGCACCGCTCCACCCTCGACTGGCCCGAACTCGCCGCCGGCATCCGCGGCGTGACGGAGGAGACCACGACTGGTGTCCACCGTCTGTACGAGATGCACCGCGACGGCACGCTGCTGTTCCCGGCGATCAATGTGAACGATGCGGTCACCAAGTCGAAGTTCGACAACAAGTACGGCTGCCGGCACTCGCTGATCGACGGCATCAACCGTGCGACCGATGTGCTGATCGGTGGCAAGACGGCGGTCGTGTTCGGGTATGGCGATGTGGGCAAGGGCTGTGCGGAGTCGCTGCGCGGCCAGGGTGCGCGGGTGATCATCACGGAGATCGACCCGATCTGCGCGCTGCAGGCGGC
>NZ_JBVHTA010000098.1:0-3240 GCF_055566095.1 Streptomyces sp. NPDC027962 | reverse complement strand
TGGAAGCGTAGGAACTCCCATCATCCCAGGTCAGCGGGCACCTCTTCCTGTTTCTCCATCCACAGCTCGGCCGCTACGCGGTGGATCGAGGCTCAAGCAGCCCCCGGGAAAGCGCGCCGTAGGCAGTGAGGTGAACATCCCGCCGAGCCGCCCCGACTTTCACAGAATACTGAAGACCTATTGCCGAACGCATCGAACCTGTCAGTCGGTGCACTTGAACCTCTTCGTTTCAGCCGGTACGAAGTCATCGATGAAACGTTGGAGCTTCCTGAAGCCTCCAGGGGCATCCTCGACACGATCGCCGCGAAAATGGAAAACGAATGACATGTATGCCTTCGGAGAGTCACACTTCGCCTGGACCACGGCGTGGTCGCTTCCGATCACCGCATCACCCATGAACGAAACCCCCCTCTTCTTGGCGTTCTTGGACGTGGAGGCCACTGCTTTCCAGTTCACTGGATCCGGGGGCCGATCCCAGTACTGCAGGTTGACAGCCAGAACGGACTGATTATCCACAGTCAGAGAGCATGCCGCACCAGACTGCGCCTTGAGCTCATTATATTCCACCTCAAGGTCTTCTCCTTCCGGGACGAGCGGCGACAAGGCGGATTCCGCCACAGGAACCTCGCAGAATCTCTCTGGAATGGCGAGATCCTTGCCGGCGCAACCCACAGTCGCCAATACCATGAATGCACACGAGAGGGAAGCGATTCGTCCAAATTCCTTCACTAGTGTTCTCCCGAAATCCCGTCAGCCAGCTTATTGCCATCATTGGCCGCCGCGCCGATCTTTTTGTACATTCCGTCCTCGCGGGAGTACCCCTCATGACTTTCTGCCCAGCCCGAATTGATCGAATGCCATTGTTCGGCGAGTGCGTTGAGCTGGTTCTTGCGGGTGTGGTACGTTTCCTGATTATCGCTGGTCAATTTCTCGGCCTGCCGCTGCTGCTCGTCCATGATCAAAGCAGTGGTAATCGCGTCCGCTCCGCGCTGGGCGATATCCCCGAAGACGGGAATGAAGTTGAGCAGGGCACCTGAGCCGTGGTAGCTCCACGCCTTGTCCCACGTGTAATCGCGCTGGTCACCCTTAAGCGCGTTATACCGGGCTTCCTCCATGAACCCAACCGCGTAGCCAGCCGAGCTCAGGGTGTCTTCGGGCTTCCTTGAGCTGTCGTGGAAGTCTTCGAGGATGGAATAGTTCATGCCTTCGTGGAGCATGCCGTAGGACTCCTGGCTCCGAGAGATCTGCTTGGTCATCTCCATGACCTGCCTGGCATCCAGCTTGGGGCCGTTAGTCGGCTCCCGCGTCTCGCTTGGGTCGCTCATCGCCACGTACACCTCATGACCGTGGTTGGTCATGATCTTGGCCATATCCTCACGCAGGCTCGCAGGCATGTCGTCGCCCTGTTTTGAAAGGTACTCGAGGGAATACTGGAACACCCGATCGTTCTCGGCCGTGTGCTCCACGAATCTCCCGCGCGGATTCGAGGGGTCCACGCCGGTTGCCGCAGCAGTGAGCGCAGCCCCGACACCCGCGCGGGTGTCTGGATCCTCGATATCCGGGCCTGTGGTTTCAACCTTTCGGTACTCCCGGGTGTCCACGACTTCCCAGTCACGGGCATCCTCCCCCGTGCCGAGCAAGTAGTTGAACCGCTCCTTTCCGTCAGTTGTTCCTGGGTCGAGAAAGCTCGCCGCACCCTCGGGATTGCGCGCCATCACTCCGAGGGCCCCATCGACCGGATCATTGGCGAACCACCCGTCCTCTTCGCCGCTGTAGCTTCCACGCAGATCCCAAATATCGGGATCCTTACGCTCGGTTGCGATCATGTTGTCCGTGATATCAGCAACGAAATTCGGCGAAAACCCTTCTCCTTGCTGCATAAGGGTCACGAGGCTCTGATATCCGCGAACTTGCTGATCCTGGCCGTTGCCGATCTGAATCTTGTCACCAGCGACCTTGAGGTCGTACTTGTCGTCGCCATACTTGTCCAAGTCCGCGACCCACTTATTGTAGAAGCTCGCATCCGTGGTACGTTTCCAGTCTTGGAAGGCAGTCATGTATTCCGGGGTGCCGTAGCGAAGAGGCTTACGCATGCCTTTGCTGTCCGTGGGACCCATGAACTCCGGAACTCGCGTGGCAGTAGCAAGCGATGTTGCCAATCCGCTACTGGCGGTGAGGTAGGATTGCTTACCTTTCGTGTCATCGAAGTAGGCCAGATCGTTCAAAGAATTGGAGAGCTTGAGCGTATTTTCAGGACCCAGGGAGTTGAGCAGGGTCCGGCTGAAGGCCATGTCGCCGGAGTTGTCACGCATGAGGCGTTCATACTCGGCTAGGTCGCTGGGCTTCTCGCCGGCGAGAATCTCATCTGCGTACTTCTTGGCCTCGCGGGCCTCGACGACCTCGATATCCCCCACTGCGTCCGCGTTGAAGCTGTGACCGGCGCCACGGGCGTTGTCGAACATCTCCTGGAAGAAGCTCTTGATGCCGGCGGCATCACGCAGGGCCAGCTTGGCGCCCTGGTCAGCGTCGTCCACGGACTGCACTGCCGCAGCGACGGCCCCAGTCCAACTGGCCTCGAGCATTTGGCGCGTGGTGGCTTCACCGAAGACTCCTCCGAAGGCGTCCTTGGACTTGCTCGGATCAAGATGCGCACGCCCGTTGCCATCGATGAACATGTCGGCTTCCTTGGCCGAGGCAACGAGATCCCTGACAGCCTTGATTCGGTCGGTGAACTGACCGTGGATGTCCCGCAGGATCGCTGCGATGGCTCGGGCCTCAACAGCAGCAGCGTCGAACTGCTTTCGGGTCGCCGCGAAACGGCCGTTCGCGGCTTCAGCACTGGCTCCGACCCAGCCGCCGTCGGTCGTTGCGCCCTGCACGGTCCCGCCGTAAGCCACTCCCAGATCCTCGAACCCATCGGCCATCCTGTCCCAGGACACGGCCGCGGTGGTCAAGGGATTCAGGTTGGCTGTGACGACATCCTGATAGGTGAGCATTCTTGTTCCTCACGTCTACTGAGAATCTGACTTCGACTCCGTGAATCCACGCAACCGAGAAGTCATGCCTCGCGCCGCGGATCCGGTGCGTGAACGTCGAGCCTCGCCATCGAACTCTTCACATCGTGGTCGACGTACTGGAAGTCCCTCTTAGAGCTTGTCTCACGTGGTGTCAGATCGATGCGGCATGATGGCTTGTCATGGGTGTCGGTCTGTCGCAGCGGTTGGTTCCTGACGAACTCTG
>NZ_JBVHTA010000097.1:0-3321 GCF_055566095.1 Streptomyces sp. NPDC027962 | reverse complement strand
CCCCCCCCCCCCCCCCCCCCCCCCCCCCCCCCCCCCCCCCCCCCCCCCCCCCCCCCCCCCCCCCCCCCCCCCCCCCCCCCCCCCCCCCCCCCCCAACGCCGCAGCCGGCGCAGCCGATGCTGCCACTCGTGCATTCGATGCGGCTACCGCCGCGTCATCGGATGCCGACAAGGCGGAGGACGCCAACAAGGCAGCGAAGGACGCGCGTACCGCGGCGGCGGGGGCGAAGAAGGCGGCCACCGCCGCGCAGAAGGCCGGCGATGCCTCGATCAAGGCAGCCGAGGCGGCCGTAGCCGCCCGCAGTGCGGTTGCCAACGCGAATGCGGCCGCGACAGCAGCCGATGAGGCCAGTGATTACGCGGACGCTGGTGGCGCACACTCCTCCACTGCACGGGAGGCCGCCACCCAGGCCCGGCGTCATGCCAACGAGGCCAACCGCGCGGCAAACGCCTCGGAAGCGCTCGCCCGAAAGTCTGCGACGGCTGCGTTTGAGGCGCGCACCGCGGCCAACTCGGCCGCCGGGCACGCTGAGAAGGCCGCTGCAGCAGCGGAGGCTGCGGCCCAGCACGCAGGAGAAGCACAGGATGCTGCTGCTGAAGCGACCAAGCATGCGGCGGACGCGAGGCTGGCTGCCGACACCGCGACCTCCGCGGTCGCCACGGCGAAGTCTGTCTACGACCTTGCCCGAGAGACCGAGGCCGAGGATCTTGCCACGCGCACCGCGGCGGCGATCGAACGAGCCGGCGATCAGAAGAAGGCGGACGACGAGTTCACCGCCAGCCTGGGCCATATTCTCAAGGAATCCCAGGGTCTCGACGAACAGGGTGAGCGGCTGGCCGCTGAGGCGGCGAACTCGAACGTGGACGTCGCGGCGACGGTCGCTGAGGGACGCGAGTACGCGCTCAAGGTGCTGAAAGCGCGCGGCTCCTGGAGTCAGGAAGCTGCCGAGGCTGCGCTCGCTGGAGACGATGCGGCCGTTCTCACATATCTGCGTTCCGGCAGGCAGCAGGCCGAACGCGAGGATGCCCGGCAGCGCGTTTCCAACCTGACCTTCGAAACGCCCTACGAGGCGGTCCGCACTGCAGCTGCCGAGGCGCTGAAGGGCGATGCCCAGACGATTACTGAGTTCCTTGACAGCGGGCAGTACGAGGCTGGCAAAAGCGACCATCGTGTCGACGTGACCCAGGTTCACAGCACTGGCGGGCCGGGCGTCAAAAAGGCCGCAGAAGCAGCTCTGAACGACGACTCACCCAAGGCGCTCGCCGCCTTCTTTTACAGTGGTCAGTACGTTGCGCGCAACTCCGATGACCGTGTCCGAGCCACCCAACTGCACAGCGTCGGCCAGGGCGAAGTGAAGTCAGCGGCGCAGATCGCGCTGACCGGCACACCGGAACAGCTGCGGTACTTCATCCAGGCAGGCCAGTACATGGCCGACCGCAAGGACCAGCTCACGGCCAATCACACCGCCCAGGTCCGGCGTCTGATCGCAGAGGCGGGCCTGGTCGCAGCCAAGGCACAGGAACGCGCCTGGGTTGCCACAAAGGCCGCAGCCGACGCCAATAACGCCAGGGATGAGGCTGACAAGGCAGCGGACGCTGCCACAAAGTCCGCCGAGCTTGCAGACAAGTACGCCAAGGACGCCGACACCTCCGCCGACGAGGCCGAAACGTCCGCAGCCCAAGCAGCCAAGTCCGCAAATACCGCCCGACAGGCTGCAGAAGCAGCTAATCGTGATGCGGACGCCGCGGCGGCATCCGCCGCACAGGCAGAATTCTCTACATTCTATGCACATCTTTCGGCTGATGACGCACGAGAATCAGCAGTTGTGGCCCGGCAATCGGCTCTTGACGCTGGTAAGAGTTCCACCGAAGCGGAACAGGCTGCATCTGACGCTTGGGAGATCACTGCAGAAAAGCTTCGAGCAGAGGCTGAAGCAGCTCAGAAGCAGGCCGAAGCAGAGTTTGAGGATCTGCAGTCGGCGAAGCAGGGGAAGCCTGATTGCGTAATTGCTCCTAAGGCGCCGCCCAGCTCCCTTGCTGGATGTTTGGTAGCTGGTGGAGAGTTCGACCCGGAAGCGCAAAAGGAGATGCTCCAAGGGTACAGGGCGGCTACTTGGGCTGGAATCGGCATCCCGCTCGAAGAAATCCAAGCGTGCATTGACGAGCCGATGGACGCAACTTGCCTCATGCTCGCCCTGGCCGTCACGCCGTACGGCAAAATTAAGAATGTCAAGAAAAGCCTCGATGGCGTCGAGGATGCGGCCTCGGGAGCCTCGGATCTAAACTGGGCTGCAAACAGCGTGAAGACGTTCGGCCACGCGTTCAGAAAGCATGGACAAGACGCCAAGAATACGCAAAGGCTGAAAGACGTTGCCCGGTCAACGGGTACACCACAGGGGCAGTGGCTTGACGACTCCAAGGCAGCAGAGCTGGCGAAGGATGCATATGACGGACTGAACGATGTGAAGACGATCGACATTCCTGAGGGAATGGGCCAGGTCATATGCCCGGACGGTGAAATCGTGCAGGCCACGCAAGCCATTCTTGTACCGAAACGACAAGGTGGCTACAGAACGGGATATCCGATCCTAAAGAATGCTTGTTGAGGAGCCATGCCATGCCATTCACTATGAGGATTGTCGCGCCGCTCTCCGACCCAGAGCCAACAAATGATCCACAAGACCTTACCGAAGGCGGCGTGCTGGAGAAGATAGAGGATGGCTATGAGCCGCTGGTAATTAATGCTTGCGAGTTGCTAGAGGAAGCCGGCTACACCTTCCATGTAAGCGGATTCGGAAGCAGCAAATGGACAGTCGACGTCGGGTACGACCTTTCGACCGTCCTGGAACAACTGCCAGATGTGCTCGAAAGCATCAGGGAAAGCTCCCGAGCTCGGCTAGATTTCTATGCGCCCGGGACTGCACGGGCCATCGAGTTCTACCCTGTTGGGTCAGCAATGGCAGCACACTGCGTCTCCAGGACTCATTGGGTTCCCGATCCGGAGATCGAGGACCTCACACAGGGCGAACTTGAGCAGACGCTGACAATGCTGGCACAGCAGTTCGCAGCAGCCGTATTCCGGGTCGCTCCCTCTCTAGCAGATGCCGAGCCTCTTTCCGATTGGTTGGACGGAAAGGTCTAGCCCGTACCGTCGCGCAACCCCAGCGGGCCCATCTTTGAGGAGGTGGCCCGCTGGGGGTAGTGAAGCAAACGCCCGCGCACGCTGCGGGCAGGGTGATTGCAAAGTCTGAGGTTCTGGGGGCGGTGCTGGTCAGCTGAGTCCGAGGAGGGCCAGTGGCCGTTCGAAAGGGCGGAGAGACAT
>NZ_JBVHTA010000096.1:0-3692 GCF_055566095.1 Streptomyces sp. NPDC027962 | reverse complement strand
TTGGCACACTGTTGAGTTCTCAAGGAACGGACGCTTCCTTTGTACTCACCCCTGCGGGCTTTCCTCCGGGCGCTTCCCTCCGGTCTTGCGTTTCCAACCTTACCAGATCCGTTTTCCGCTCCGTTTCCGGTTCGGATTTCATTTCCAGTGGCCGCTGGAGGGCCTTTTACCTTTCGGCTGATCCCGACTTTATCAGAACCATTTCAGCCGACCTAATCGGCTTCGTGATCCGGATGAAGGAATCGGGATGGGCTCCGCGGGAAGCGATTCCCGGCGAGAGCCAGACAGACTCTAAATGTTCACGCCCGAACTCGTCCAGTCCGAGGCAACCGTTAAAATCTACCTCCCTGCTCCACCAGTGTCAAGGGTGCGCGAGGCGAGGAGGAGACTAGCAGCTCGGGAGGCGTCGACGCACATCAGGCGGCCGTCGGGAGCTCCGCACTGCGGTCGAGTTCCTCCACATCGCCCATCTCCCCTGCGCGGGCTGCCCTGCCGCCGAGGATGTAGACGTAGGCGAGGAAGGCCAGCTCAGCGACAACGCCGATCGTGATACGCGCCCAGGTGGGGAGCCCGGAGGGGGTTACGAAGCCCTCGATCAGGCCTGACACGAACAGCACCAGTGCCAGGCCGATCGCCATGCCGAGGGCGGCCCTGCCTTGCTGGGCCAGGGCCGTGCGGCGGGTTCGCGGACCGGGATCGATCAGCGTCCAGCCGAGACGCAGGCCGGTGCCGGCCGCGACAAAGACGGCTGTGAGTTCCAGCAGACCGTGCGGGAGCACCAGGCCGAGGAATACGTCGAGCCGGCCTGCCGAGGACATCAGTCCGATGCCGACGCCCAGATTCAGCATGTTCAGGAAGAGGATCCAGATGACCGGGAGGCACAGGAACGCGCCGAGGGTGAGGCACATGGCAGCCGCTTGGGCGTTGTTCGTCCACACCTGTGCGGCGAACGCGGCCGCGGGGTGGCTCGAGTAATACGTCTCGTACTCACCGCCGGGGCGGGTCAACTGCCGGAGCTCCTCCGGAGCGCCGATCGCACTCTGCACCTCGGGATGGGTCCCGATCCACCAGCCGATGAGGGCGGCGACAAGAGTGGAGAGCACGGCGGTCGGTATCCACCAGTGGCGGGAACGGTAGACCGCGGCCGGAAAACCGGCCGTGAGAAAGGCGGCCGCATCCCTCCAGCCTGCCCGTCGGGTGCCGGTGACGATGGCGCGTGCGCGTGCCACGAGCTGGGTGAGCCTTGCGGTCAGTGCGGGCTCCGGGGCACTGGACTGGATCTGGGAGAGATGGGTGGCTGTGCGCTGGTAGAGAGCGACGAGCTCATCGGCTTCCGCGCCCGTGAGACGACGTCCGCGACGAAGGAGATCGTCCAGGCGGTCCCACTCGGCGCGGTGGGCGGTCACGAAGACATCGAGATCCATGGTCGGCTGCTGCTCCAGGCACTGGGTGCGTACGGTCCGTACTACTGCACTGCTGCGACACGCTGCGGGTCAGCTTGGCAGACTGAGTATTCAAGGGGCAGGGAAGGTCGACGAACGCGAGGGGCGGCACAGTGAGTGGGCTAGTGACGGGGGACGCAGTCGTACTGGGGTTGCAACCGGCGAGATTGCCGAGCCGCGCCCTCGCTCTCATGATCGATCTGGTCGTGGTGTGGTCGGCCTATCTCCTGCTGTCGATCGGGCTGGCCATGGCGACGGCGTCGCTGGACGAAGCCGCTGTCATGGCACTGTCCATCGCCTCGTTCCTTCTGGTTTTGGTGGGTGCACCGATAGCCGTGGAGACGCTCAGTCATGGGCGGTCGCTCGGAAAACTGGCGTGCGGGCTGCGCGTCGTACGGGATGACGGGGGGCCGATACGTTTCCGCCATGCCTTGGTGCGGGGCGCGATGGGAGTCGTCGAGATCCTCTTCTCGTTCGGTGTCATCGCTTGCATTGCATCGTTGGTGTCGGCGCGAGGCCGGCGTATCGGGGACGTCTTCGCCGGAACGCTGGTGGTGCGGGAGCGGATACCCGCGGCGCGCGGCCCGATGGTGGCGCCTCCCCCGCCACCGTGGCTCGTCGGACGGTTCTCCCAGCTCGACCTGTCGGGTGTGCCGGACGGCCTGTGGCTTGCGATACGCCAGTACCTGACACGGATGAGGCAGCTGGACCCGGCCGTGAGCTGGTCCATGGCACAGCAGCTGGCCGCTGATCTGGCGACGCGTACGGGAACGCCGGCGCCTGAGGGCGTCCCGCCGGCTGCATATCTGTCAGCCGTGGTGCACGAGCGGCAGTCCCGTGACGCCCGGCGGGCCTTCACCGCACCCTCGAGCACCCCCGGCACATCCGTCGGCGGCCCGGCCCACCACACCCACGCTCATTCCGCTCCCGCCTCTGCGACGGGGGCGGGCTTGTCGGAAGTCGGACCCGTTCCCGAAGCGGCAGTGCCGACTGCCACTCCGGCCTTTGGGCCTGTCGGCATCGGATTCGGGTCGGGAACGGCCCAGCGCCGTTCGGCGACGGACGGGGCGAAGGTCCCGCCGCCCACGCCGTCCGGCGGATTCGCTCCGCCCGCGTAGGCACCGGCCGACCGCTGCCGGTCGGCGCGCCCACGCTCAGCCGACGCGCTCAGCCGCGGATAAGCAGCTGCAGCCCAAAGCATTTCAGGGGAAGGTCGACGGCGGGGTTTCGAGGTCCTCGAGCTCGATGCCGGGTGCTGCCAGGACCACGTCTCCCGCGATGTGGACGGCATGCTGTTCGCCCGTGTCCAGGGCGCTGACCTGGTACTCGTCCACTGTCAGAGGGCCATTGTCAGTGGCATGCGCTTCACTCTTCACCAAGGCCCAGGACTGGTCGACGGTTCGGGGCGCGAGGACGGGGTCCGTGAAGGCGACGAGACGGAGGCGGATTGCAGGGGCGCCGGGTGCGAGGCGCAGCAGACGGGCAGTTGCGACGAGGAATGCGGGGGAAGTGCCGGTGAATGCGTGGGCGGGGGCGTTGCCTTCTTGCGCGTGAGCGCCGGTGGGGTCAGTGCGGACCCAGGTGACGCCGTCGATGGCTGCGCCGCGGACCTGCCAGCTCGCAGCATGCAGTTCGAGACGGATGGGGCGGCCGAGTTCGTCGAGGGCCAGGTCGACGGAGCCGGCGTCGGCGCCGGAAGGGGTGGTGGTTCGGGAGACATAGCGCCAGCCGGAAGGGCCGGGGGCGCACTGGAAGTGTTCTTCACCGAGGGGGGTGTGATCGTGCGGATCGTGGAGCGAATAACGGCCGCGAGGCATGGGGGCGTAGGTGTCCTTGTGCGGTGAGGCGTCAGCCGGAGCCGTTCGAGAAGAGTACGGGGCAGGCCCCCGACACGGGGGTGCGGGGGCCTGCCTGGTGCTGCTGTGCAGCGGAGCTGCTCGGTGCGTACTGCTGCCTACAGCGCTGTGCTGCGACTGGTGAGTAGCAGCGCGGCTTGATCAGTAGCGGTAGTGGTCGGGCTTGTACGGGCCGTCGACGTCGACGCCGATGTAGGAGGCCTGCTCCGGGCGCAGGGTGGTCAGCTTGACGCCCAGCGCGTCCAGGTGCAGCCGGGCGACCTTCTCGTCGAGGTGCTTGGGCAGCACATACACGTCGTTCGGGTAGTCCTGCGGCTTGGTGAACAGCTCGATCTGGGCCAGCGTCTGGTCCGCGAACGAGTTGGACATCACGAACGACGGGTGACCGGTCGCG
>NZ_JBVHTA010000095.1:0-3756 GCF_055566095.1 Streptomyces sp. NPDC027962 | reverse complement strand
GCGCGTCCGTCGACTGGGACAAGACGCTCCCCGCCGACGCGCGGACCGTCGACCTCCCGACATACGCCTTCCAGCACTCCCGTTACTGGCTGGAGCCGGAGGAGCTCGCCGGCGAGGTGACCGTGGACCCGCTCGACGCCCGGTTCTGGGACGCCGTCGAGAGCGGCGACCTCGCCGCACTCAGCGACGGTCTCGAACTCGACGTCGCCGACGACGAGCAGCAGAGCGCGCTCGGCTCCGCCCTCCCCGTCCTGGCCAACTGGCGCAGGCAGCAGCGGAACCGGTCCCTCGTGGACTCCTGGCGTTACGGCGTGACCTGGCGCCGCCTCGCCGACCCGCGGTCGCCGAACCTGCAGGGCGGCTGGCTCCTCGTCGCCCCCACCGACGGCGCGTCCGCCGACGGGATCGAGGCCGCGCTGACCGCGTACGGCGCCACCGTCTCCCGCGTGCCGTGGGACGCGGCGGACACCGACCGTACGGCTCTCGCCCTGCGCCTGCGTACCGCGGCCGACGCCATGCCCACCGGCGTCCGGGGCGTCCTGTCGCTGCTCGCCGGTGACGCGCGCCCGCATCCGGAACGCGGCGAGGCGACGGCGGGCCTGGCCGGCACGCTCACCCTGGCCCAGGCCCTCGGCGACGCGGTGATCGAGGCGCCGCTGTGGCTGCTGACCCGCGGTGCCGTGTCCACCGCGGCGACCGATGCGCCCGCCGACCAGGCAGGCGCGGAGATCTGGGGCTTCGGCCGCGTCGTCGGACTCGAGCAGCCCCAGCGCTGGGGCGGCCTCGTCGACCTCCCGAACGACCCTCGGCAGCAGGGTCCCGAGACCCTGGACGAGCGGACCGCCGCCCGCCTCGCGGGCGTCCTCGGCGGCATCGGCGACGAGGACCAGCTCGCCGTGCGCGGTACGGGTGTGTACGCCCGCCGGCTCGTCCGCACCCCGCTCGCCGGCAAGCCCGCCCGCGACTGGCGCCCGCGCGGCAGCGTGCTCGTCACCGGCGGCACGGGCGCGCTCGGCGCGCACGTCGCCCGCTGGCTCGCCCGTAACGGCGCCGAGCACCTGATCCTCACCAGCCGCCGCGGCGCGGACGCGCCCGGCGCGGCCGAGCTCGTCGCCGAACTGCGCGAGTTCGGCGCGGACGTCACCGTCGCCGCCTGCGACGTCGCCGACCGGGACACCCTGGCCGCCCTGCTCGCGGACCTCGACCTCACCGCCGTCGTGCACACCGCCGGCGTCGGGGGCATCGCCGCCGTCGAGGACACCGGACTCGCCGACCTCGCCGACGCCATGTCCGGCAAGGTCGCGGGCGCCCGCCACCTCGACGAACTCCTCGGCGACACCCCGCTCGACGCGTTCGTCCTGTTCTCCTCCAACGCCGGAGTCCTCGGCGGCGGCGGCCAGAGCGCCTACGCCGCGGCGAACGCCTCCCTCGACGCCCTCGCCGAGCAGCGCCGCGCCCGCGGCCTGGCCGCGACCTCCCTCGCCTGGGGCCTGTGGGACGGCGGCAGCGGCCTCGGCGACGCCGACGACGCCGACTTCGTCCTGCGGCGCGGACTGCGCCCCATGGCGCCCGAGCTCGCCGTCGCCGCCCTGGTGCGCGCCGTCGCGTACGACGAGACGACGGGCGTCGTCGCCGACATCGACTGGCAGCGGTTCGCCACGGCGCTCACCGCGGCCCGCTCCCGCCCCCTCATCGCCGACCTCCCCGAGGTCAAGAAGCTCCTGGCCGCCGCCGACGAGCCCGACGACGCCAGCCCCTCCGTGCTCGCCGCGCAGCTGTCGGCCGTCCCCGCCGCTGAGCGGGCCGGCATCGTCCTCGAACTGGTCCGCGCCCAGGCCGCCTCCGTGCTCGGTCACACCGGACCCGAGGCGATCGAACCGCACCGCGCCTTCCGCGAGCTCGGCTTCGACTCGCTCAGTGCCGTCGAGGTCCGCAACCGGCTCAGCGCCGCGACCGGCGTCCGCCTGCCCGCGACCCTCGTCTTCGACTACCCGTCCGCGTCCGCCGTCGCCGACTTCCTCCTCGCCGAGGTCCTCGGCGACCCCGACGGAACCGACCCGCTCGGCGGAGGTGCCGCGTCCGCCGCATCGGGCGGGCCCGCCGCGGCCCTCGCGATCGACGACGACCCCATCGCGATCGTCGGCATGAGCTGCCGCTACCCCGGCGGTGCCGACTCCCCGGAGCGGCTGTGGCAGCTCGTCTTCGACGGCCGCGACACCACCGGCGACTTCCCCACCGACCGCGGCTGGGACCTCGACGCGATCTACGACCCCGACCCCACCAAGTCGGGCACCACCTACACCCGCCAGGGCGCGTTCGTGTACGACGCGGGCGCCTTCGACCCGGCGTTCTTCGGGATCAGCCCGCGCGAGGCGCTGGCCATGGACCCGCAGCAGCGACTCCTCCTCGAAGCCTCCTGGGAGACCCTGGAGCGTTCCGGCATCGACCCGACGACCCTGCGCGGCAGCGCGACCGGCGTGTTCGTCGGCGTCAGCTCGCAGGGCTACGGCTCCGAGGCGTACGAGATCCCCGAAGGAGCCGAGGGCTACTTCATCACCGGCGGCCAGACCGCCGTCGTCTCCGGCCGGGTCTCCTACACCCTCGGCCTGGAGGGCCCCGCGATCACCGTCGACACGGCATGCTCGTCGTCGCTCGTGGCCCTGCACCTGGCGGCCCAGTCCCTGCGCCAGGGCGAGTGCTCCATGGCGCTCGCCGGTGGCGTCGCCGTGATGACGAGCCCGGGCGCGTTCATCGAGTTCTCGCGCCAGCGCGGCATGGCCGCCGACGGCCGCTGCAAGCCGTTCGCGGCGGCCGCGGACGGCACCGGCTGGGGCGAGGGCGTCGGCCTCGTACTCCTCGAGCGCCTCTCGGACGCGCGCCGCAACGGCCACCAGGTCCTCGCCGTCGTCCGGGGCTCCGCCGTGAACCAGGACGGCGCCTCCAACGGCCTGTCCGCTCCCAACGGCCCGGCCCAGCGACGCGTGATCCGCCAGGCCCTCGCCAACGCCGGCCTGTCGACGACCGACGTCGACGCGGTCGAGGCGCACGGCACCGGCACGACCCTCGGCGACCCGATCGAGGCACAGGCGCTGCTCGCCACGTACGGGCAGGGGCGTGCCGGCGAGGGCACGGAGCCGCTGTGGCTCGGCTCGATCAAGTCGAACATCGGGCACGCCCAGACGGCGTCCGGTGTCGCGGGCATCATCAAGATGGTCATGGCGATGCGCCACGGCGTACTCCCGGCGACGCTGCACGTGGACGAGCCGACCCCGCACGTGGACTGGTCGGCCGGCGCGGTCGAGCTGCTCACCGAACGCCGCGACTGGCCCGAGACGGGCCGGCCCCGCCGCGCGGGCGTGTCCTCGTTCGGCGTCAGCGGCACGAACGTGCACGTGATCCTGGAGCAGGAGCCCACGGACGCGCCTGCCGCCCCCGCCCCGCAGGACTACGCCCCGGTCGGCGGCGCCGTGAGCGCCGTGATGTGGCCGCTCTCGGCGAAGTCCGACGAGTCGCTGCGCGGCCAGGCTCGCAGGCTCCTCGACCTGGTCGAGGAGCGCCCCGAGCTCGACCCGGCGGACGTCGGCTTCTCGCTGGTCGCTTCGCGTGCGTCGTTCGAGCGGCGCGCGGTGGTGGTCGGTGGGGACCGTGCGGAGCTGGTGGCCGGGCTTGCGGCGCTGGCCGCGGGTACGGCGGCTCCCGGGGTGGTCTCGGGCCGGGTGGTCGGTGGCAGGACGGCGTTCCTGTTCACCGGTCAGG
>NZ_JBVHTA010000094.1:0-3951 GCF_055566095.1 Streptomyces sp. NPDC027962 | reverse complement strand
GAGTTCGCATGGACCTTTTCCTTACGTCACGACGGGGCGCGGACTGTACAACAGCGCCCGGCCCGTGATCACCCCGACGGACATTCCCGGCACCCCGCTCTTTGGGGGCGTCACCCGTGGCGAACAGCGCAAGCCTGCCGCCCTCCCGGCCGACCCGGGTCTCCTCCGCGCTCGCCCGTTGACGGCCCCGACGCCAGCTCGCACCACACGGTCTTGCTGCCGGGCCCCCGGTCCACACCCCACCTCAGGGTCAGCGCGTCGAGCAATGCCAGACCCCGGCCCGACTCGTCGTCGGCGGCGGCTTCGCACAGGACGGGCAGAGCACGCGGGTCGGGGTCGGTGACCTCCAGTCGCGTACGGTCCTGATCGCAGCCCACCCGAACGGTCGCGAGTACGCCCTCACCAAGGTGCCGGACAACGTTCGCCAGCAACTCGCTCACGCAGAGCTGGAGATCGGCGCAGGGACCACCCATGTACGCGCGCAGGGCGCTGCGCACTGCGGCAACGGCCTGCGGGGTGGCGAACAGTGCCAGCGTCAGGGGTGGTCGCATCATGCGGCCCCCTTGCGGAGAACGGCGACCAGCGCGCGGGCGGTCAGCAGGTTGCAGTTGCCGAGCGCGATGAGCGGCCGGTTCGGGTAGCGAGCGGCGAAGGTCGGCAGGTCGACACCGAGGGACGGCAGCGTGATGCCGTGTGCGGCGAGGGCGGCCCGCAGCTCCTCGGCGCAGGTCTGGGCGTCGGGCTGGTCGTGCATGGGGGTTCACACCTTCCAGTGCGCTCTGTGACGAATCACTCACACACTGCCCATCAGACACGTAGCTTGAAAAGTGTTCAGGCTACCGGCTCTGAACTGCCCTGATGTGCGGCGCAGTTGGTACGGGCCGGGGAAACGCCGGGAAGCGGGCGGCAACGGCACCAAGGACGGTGGGGACGATGGGGCAGCGCAAGGACATCGACGGGTCGGCGGGCGTTCCGACCTTCTACGGCAGCGAGTTGCGGTGGAAACGGGAGGAGGCCGGGCTCACCCTCACGCAACTGGTGGAGGGCAGCTTCTACGGCCCCAGCCACCTCAGTGAGATCGAACGCGGCACGCGCCGGATGCCGGCGGAATTGGCCGAGCACGTGGACCGGGTGCTCGGCACGGACGGCTTCTTCCGGCGGCGTTGCGAGGACGTCCGGAGGGCGAAACGGCGGGGCCACGCGAGCTACGTCGAGCGGGTATTGGACGCGGAGAAGCACGCCAAGACCATCGAGGAGTGGTGCCCGACGCTCATCCCGGGGCTCTTGCAGACGGACGCGTACGCGCGGGCGCTGGTCCGGGCGGCAATGCCCCTGGCGCTCGACGACGAGGTGGAGGAGAAGGTCGCCGCCCGGATGGCGCGGGCCCGGCTCTTCGAGGACAACCACAAGACGCCCGTGTATTGGGCGATCCTGCCTGAGGTGCTGCTGCGCCAGCCGATCCTGCCGCCGGAACAGTGGGCCGAACAACTGGAGCGCATCGCGGCGTTGGCGCGACGCCGCCGGATCGTTCCACAGATCCTTCCGTGGAACTGTGGGCCGCACCCCCTCATGATGGGCGCGGCCACGATTATGGCTTTCCCCGATGCCCCGCCGCTGGTCTACTTGGAGTCGCAGCACAGCGGGGACACCATTGATGATCCGGCCCTCGTTGAGGAGTACCGCAGGTCGTACGATCTGCTCAGGGCCGCCGCGCTGCCTCCGGAGGCGTCCCTCGCCCTGATCGAGCAAGCGGCTGAGGATGACCGACATGGCAAGCAACGAGATTGACTTGAGCACGGCCGTCTGGCGCAAGAGCAGCTACAGCAACGGCACGGGCGGCAACTGCGTGGAAGTCGCCGAGGCCTTCCCCGGCGCGGCCGCGTGGCGCAAGAGCACGTACAGCAACGGTGACAGCGGCAACTGCGTCGAGGTCTGCGACGCCCACACGGGCGTCGTCCCCGTCCGCGACTCCAAGGTCCCGAGCGGCCCGGTCCTGACCGTCCCGGCCCCGGCCTGGACCGCCTTCGTCGCGTCCCTCAAGTCGGCCGCCACCGCGTGACGCAGCCGCCCGGCGACGATCTGTTCTGCGCCGGGCGGCCGGGGGCGCTTTCCCGGCATCGGATTCGATCACCGGGCCTCCCCATGGCCGTCCGTGTCCAGGCCGCCCTGGCCGTCAAGGTGTCCTTCGAGGATCTTCCGGTTGATCCGGGGGCGGTCCCAAAGGGCGAGGAGTTCGTTGGCGAGGGCCACGACCGGGAGCGGGTGCCGATCGCCGTGCACCTCGATGGCGGCGGCCGACAGGCTGCGCGGGACGGCATCGGCGTCGAGGAGGACGCGCCACTCCTCCGGCCCGAGCTCCAGGTATTCGAGGCCGGTCAGCTCGGCGATCTCCAGAGGGTCGGCGAGCGTACCCGGGTAGGCGCTGAGGGTTCGCAGCCGTGGTAGCCCCATGACGGGGCGGAGGCTGATCGGCTCGTCCTCCCACACGCCGATGCTCAGGGCCTCCAGCCCGGGGTGGGCGGCGGCCTCCACACTGGGCACACCGCGGGCGTTCACCCAGGCGACCGCCGGCGGCCGGCCCTCGCTGCCGCCGCCGTGGCCTTTCGCGGGCCCCCGATCGAGCACCATGTCGGTGAGGGAGTCGGCGATCAGGGCGGCACCGGTGTTCTCCTCGTGGCTGATCATGACGATCTGCCCGAGGTGCCCGCCCGGGCCCGGCGTCAGGTCGACCGCGATCCGGTCGCCGCCGCCGTTGTCGCCGAAGACGATCCAGCCGGGCGAGCCCACCAGCCCCTGCACGGCGGCGTCGGGCGCGGTCTCGACCGCTTCCATCGCGGCGAACTCCCAGAGGCACGGACGGGACTGCACGTCGGCGACAAACACGCTGTCCAGGGTGAAGAGCTCGCAGCCGACCGCTTGAGCGATGCGCTCCATCGCCTCGTAGCCGCCGCCCTCGTCCTCCCACCTCGCCCGTGTCACCCGGTAGAGCACCTTGAGCTCCTCGGGCAGCACGACGCCGAGACGCGCCTCCGTCTCGGCGATCTCCGCTTCCGTGGCGCCGATCCCATCGGGTATCCGCGCACGAAGGGTCCGCTCCAGCAGTGCCGGGTCCGCCGACGGCGCCGGCCCCGCGCCGGGCACCGGTTCGGGAAGGCGGCGCCATGGCCCCGGGACCGCGCCCTCGACCAGGAGCAGCGCGCCCAGGTAGGGACTGCCGAAGCCGGGCTCCACGGCCGGACCCGCGTCGAAGAGGCTGAGCATGGTCTTCCCGTCCGGCGCCCTCTCCACCATGAAGGAGACGTCGTCCACACCGTCTGCCTTGAGCGCGCGCTGCACGCACTCCACGGCCGTGAACTCGTCCTGCATGTCCTCGAACTGGGCGGCCCGCCCCGGCAGGGATTGCATCCGCTGCACGGGCACACTCCAACTGCCGTGGCTGATCTGTCCCGTCACATAACCGCCCGGCTCGGCCAGACGGTCCGCGTTGGCGGCCTGGACGAGCCGCAGCAACGGCTCCCAGGTGCTGGGCGACCGGGTCTCCCGTCGCACAGCCTGGCGGATCTCCCGGGAGCAGGGGTGGGACACTATCGGGGACGCCGAATACCTCGCCGTGACGCGGCTTCAGGCCGATGCGCTGGTCACGATCGATGAGGCATTGGCTCGTCGGGCGGACGGCATCGTTCCCGTGGCATCGCTGGACGCTCTGAGTTCCACGTAAGGCGCTCGCAAGCGAGCACTCCGGCGATCGTCGGCCCGGCCTGCCCGAGCTGGGAGTCGACCATTCTTCGGGATCTGCCCTCAAGGATTTGGATCAAAGGCACTACGGCGCGATTCGTTGATCACGACTCGATACGCGCCCTAGTGTCCTGAGTCGTTAATTCGTGTGCAGTAGGCGGCGAGGGTGTCGAGGATGTCGTCGGCGGTCTTCGTCCAGATGAACGGCTTGGGGTT
>NZ_JBVHTA010000093.1:0-3963 GCF_055566095.1 Streptomyces sp. NPDC027962 | reverse complement strand
TCAAGGCGCGCGTGAACCACCAGATCGTCTCCCAGGCCGTCGTCATCGCCACCGGCGTCACCGAGGACGGCGGCCGTGAGGTCCTGGGCGTCATGGTCGGCGACAGCGAAACCGAAGCGTTCTGGACCGAGTTCCTGCGCTCATTACGGGAACGCGGCATGACCGGTGTCCGTCTCGTCATCTCCGACAGCCACAGCGGTTTGGTCAAGGCCATCCGCAAGGTCATGCTCGGCGCCGCCTGGCAGCGCTGTCGTGTCCACTTCGTCCGCAACGTCTTCTCGGTGATCCCGAAGGGAGCCGCGGAGATGGTCGCCGCGACGATCCGCACGCTCTTCGCCCAGCCCACCGCCGAAGCGGTCCGGGCCCACCTCGACACCGTCGCGGACATGCTCGGCGAGCAGTTCCCCAAGGTCAGAGAGATGCTTCTCGACGCGAAGGAGGACCTGACCGCGTTCGCAGACTTCCCCCACCAGCACTGGAAGAAGATCCAGTCAACCAACCCGCTCGAGCGACTGAACCGGGAGATCAAACGCCGTTCCGACGTCGTCCAGGTCTTCCCGAACACCGGCGCCGTCGACCGGCTCGCCACCGCTGTCCTCGTCGAGCTCCACGACGAGTGGATCGCCTTCCCCCGCCGCTACCTCTCCATCGAGAGCATGGACAGCCTCTATCCGGACAACGCCACCTGCCTGCCCGGCACCACCGAATGATCAGCTACACCACACCAAGGGACACGACCGAGCAGGATTCGCAAGGACGCTGCCGCGCTACTGGAAGCCGCCCGGCACGCCGCCCCCGGCGAGGTGTTCACCGCTGCCGGTCAGCAACTCGTACGTGCCGTGGTTCCGCACGGAACGGCCAGCAGGATCTGGGCCGAGGACCCGAACACCGGAAAACGCCGAGATCTGGGACTCGAGGACGAGCGAGCCTTCTGGACCTGGGCCGTGGTCGAGGTCCTGCGTGCCACCGACATCCGCATCGAGGAACTGCTGGAACTCAGCCACCACAGCCTGGTCCAATACCGGCTGCCCACCACCGGTGAACTTGTCCCCCTCCTGCAGATCGTCCCGTCCAAGACGGATACCGAGCGGTTGCTGCTGGTCAGCCCCGAACTCGCCGATGCCCTGAGCGCGATCATCTGCCGAGCCCGGGAGGCCACCGGCGCCGTTCCCCTGGTCCGCTCCTACGACCGCCGCGAATGTGCCTGGCAGGAGTCGGCCCCGCTGCTGTTCCAACGACGCATCCACGGTGAGGACTGCGCGTTCACCGATGAAACCGTTCGTACCATGCTCGACGAGGCCCTCACCGACGCGGGCCTGACCGACGTTATAGGTGCCCCGCTTCGCTACACCCCGCACGACTTTCGCCGGCTGTTCATCACCGATGCCATCCTCAACGGTCTGCCGCCGCACATCGCCCAGGTGATCGCAGGCCACCAGGACATCAACGTAACTCTCGGCTACAAGGCCGTCTACCCCGAAGAGACAATCCAGGCGCACATGGCCTTCCTCGCCCGCCGCCGGTCCCTCCGCCCGAGCGAGGAATACCGCGTTCCCACCGACGAGGAATGGCAAGAGTTCCTCGGCCACTTCGAGCGGCGCAAAGTCTCCATCGGAGCGTGCGGCCGCGCGTTCGGCACCCCCTGCATGCACGAACATGCCTGTGTCCGCTGCCCGATGCTCTGGCCCGACCCCGCCCAGCGTGGCCGTCTCGTTGAGATCCGCGACAACCTCCTTGTCCGCATCGCCGAGGCCGAACGTGAAAAATGGTTCGGCGAGATGGAAGGGCTGCAGGTCAGCCTTGCCGGAGCAGAGGAGAAGCTCACCCTTCGGCCGACGCCCACCCAGCACCGTCGTCGACCTCCACGGACTTACCGACGCCACAAGGAGCGGGTTCTCCTGCACGTCGTTCCTACCGCAGTTGGGAAGATGCGCGTAAAGGACGTGAACGCCTCATCTTTGCTGGACTGGCTGCACGACCGTCGCAGGCTACTCGAAAGTTCCACGCTGCGCCTGGTCTTCGACAATCTTCGGGCCGTCTTTGACCTGGCCGTGGACGACAGCCTGATACACAAGAATCCGTGCCTCGCCAAATCGGTGCAGGACGCCAAGCCGAAGCGAGGAGGTGGCGGCCGGGCAGAGCTGACCCTGACATGCGAGGACACCGAGAAGATCCGTGCCGAACTTCCCGACCGCTATAAAGCACTCGTCGACTGTGGTCGCGGCCTGGGTCTTCGGCAAGGAGAGATATTCGGCCTGTCGCCAGAAGATATCGACTGGGCACATCCGGACGGCGCCATGGTGCACGTGCAACGGCAAGTAGTCCACGACGGCTCGTTCCTCGTATACGCCCTCCCCCAAGGGCGGAGACGAGGAGGACCCGAAGGACCGGTGGGTCGAGTTGACCGACGACGTGGCCATCCCCCTGCGCGAGCACATGCAGAAGTACCCGCCGGTCGAGGTGACCCGACCGTGGGGCAGCAAAGGCGGCGACCCGGTCACGGTGCGGCTGATCTTCTACACCCGGGAGAAGACCGCCATTCAGTCGAATTGGTTCAACTCCTACCGCTGGGAAGCCCGCCCTGGCGTCGGCCGGCCTCATCAAGCTTCTTGAGCCCGACGCGAAGGGACGACGCTGGGAGAAGTCCCGCGACGTGATGATGCACGCGCTCCGACACCTGTACGCGTCGATGATGATCAACGGCGGGGTAGACGTGTACACACTTGCGGACCGACTCGGACACGCCGATCCCGCGTTTACCCTGCGTAAATACGTGCACCGGGTCGTGGGAGCCGGTTCCAAGGTCCGCATCGCGGTCCGGAGCGCCTACACCAGGGCCGCGTGAGTCCTGCTCCGTTCGGCTTGTGCAACAACCGTGCAAGATGATCTTCGAGAGGGGCATTTGCGCAGGTCAGAAGCTTTGTCTATGAGTTCCGCGACATCTGAAGACTCTGAGAAAATGCCGCGCGAAAACCCTCCTGACCTGCGCAAATTCGGGGCAGGAGGGAACCCATAGGTGCCTCTGGGACTTTTCTGGGACTTCTGGCCGGGCGCGGAGTCGTTGAGTGACATGCGCATCACGCGATCCGCCATCGGAAAGATGCCAGCCTGAGCGGATCAGGGCTGAGCAGAGTACGGCAACCAGCTCACCCCGGGGAAACGCCCCGCTCGCTCCCGGCCACCGGGCAGGAATGCGGAAGTCGACGTCCTCAAGGAGGTCTTCTGGCGGCCGGTCGCCCAGAGCCCGTACGGGCCCGTCCTCGCGGAGGAGGACGTGATCGGGACCAAAGTCCGTGCCCTCGCCGACCGCGGAGCGCCCCGCGACCTGATCGACGTGTTCGCAGCCTCCCACCGCTGGACCAATACCGAGCTCGAGGAGTTCGGCCGCCGCCACGCCCGCGGCCGCTTCGAGCGCGAGGACCTGCAAGCGAACCTCACGGGCGCCGAGTGGACCGATGACGAAGCCTTCGCCGCCTACGGGCTCAATGACGCCACCATCACCGCACTCCGCGTTTGGGCCTTGGAGTGGGCCGACGACCTCGCGACCCGCCTCCTCGAAGAGGCCGATGATCCGGACAACGTCTGATCAGGTCCGGATGAGATCGCATCTGCAAGCGGGCAGAGCACGAGCCGAGTAGTGAGTAGGTGGGACAGCAGTACGGGCTTGTCCCACGCCAAGCACGCCAGGGCAGACCGAACCGCCCGGGGTGATGTGGAAGGTCGATTCCGTGCAGGGATCAGAGTCATGGCGCGTCCCTCTTCGCACCCCCCGAACTCCGCAAGCGTGCGATGTGCATGGCCGCTGAAATCCGCGGTGACTACAAGCCGCGGACGGTGGGGTCGCGTTGGACGATCTCGAGGTCGATGCCTAGATGATCGATTCCAAGGGGTCAGTGGTCATAGGCGGTCAGTGAGCGCAGGACGGGCTGTCCGGTGTGGTCGTTGTGCCAGATCGCGGCGGTC
>NZ_JBVHTA010000092.1:0-4259 GCF_055566095.1 Streptomyces sp. NPDC027962 | reverse complement strand
GATGTCTCTCCGCCCTTTCGAACGGCCACTGGCCCTCCTCGGACTCAGCTGACCAGCACCGCCCCCAGAACCTCAGACTTTGCAATCACCCTGGCCCGTCTCCGGGCACCGGGCTCTCCACAAGTCCCGTTTTCGGGGTGTTCAGTTCCTCATGCCGTAGTGGGCCACGGGGTCGGGATGAGTTTTCCCCGGTATCGATATCTGGTCGTGCTTACCTTTGCCGGGTTGAACAGTTCCCTTTCCTCCGTGGCAGGCCACCAGCCACCGTCGTAATAGCGCCGACGGAGCTGCTTCCATGTGATCCCGGGATGCTTGCGCCGGATCCATCGTGTCACCCTCATCCACGCATAGTGGCTGAGGTAACAGAAAGCGACGTTCGACACTCCGGGACGGAAGTACGCGCACCATCCCCGCAACACCGAGTTCAGCCGGTGGAGCAGGGAATCCAGCGACAAGCCGACGTTCTGCCGTCCGGTCAGTTCCTTCACCTTGCCCGTCGCGGAACGCACTGACTTCCGTGCCGGATAGGTGTAGATGTACTGCCGGTCGGTGCCCAGTTTCCGGTGGCGCTGGATGCGCCATCCGAGAAAATCAAGGCCCTCGTCAATGTGCGTGATCTTTGTCTTCTCCGCCGACAGGCGAAGGCCCATTGGCTTCAATGCCTCCGCGACCTCGTCGCGTAGTTCCTCGGCATGGTCTCGGCGCCCGAAGACAAGCACGAGGAAGTCGTCCGCATACCGGACCAGCCGGTAGTTGGGCAATCCTCGGCGCCGTCTCCTGCGCCGATCCTCGGAGGTTCCATCTGGTCCTCCGAGGCCCTGGGCGATGTGCTCGTCCAGGACCGAGAGCGCGATGTTGGCCAGCAGGGGCGACAGAATCCCGCCCTGCGGGGTCCCGGTGCGTGTGTCCGTGAAGGCTCCGTCCCGGGACAGGATCCCGGACTTCAAGAACGCCTTCACCAAGGACAACACCCGCTTGTCCCCGATTCGACTCCTCACCCGATCCATGAGAGCCGGGTGCGAGATCTCGTCGAAGCACGCCGTGATGTCGCCCTCCACCACCCACTCGTATCCGTGGCTGGCGAGGTAGCGCGTCTCGGCGATCGCATCGTGGGCTCGGCGGTTCGGGCGGAACCCATAGGAACACGGGAGGAAATCCGCTTCGAATACCGGCTCCAGCACCAGTTTCAAGGACGCCTGGACCACTCGGTCCGCCACGGTCGGAATCCCGAGACGACGAAGCTTGCCATTCGCCTTGGGAATCATCCGCTCACGGACAGGAACCGGATGGAAGCTGCGGTCTCTGATCTGGGTCCGTAGCTTGTCGAGAAATGCCTCGACTCCCTGCCCGGCTTCGATAGACCGGGCGGTCTTCCCATCCACTCCGGCCGTGCGGGCACCCTTGTTTCCCCGGACACGATCCCACGCCACCAACAGGAAGGCGGGATCGGCCACGAGGTTGTGAGGTCGGCCCGGGACGCCCTGCCAGCATTGCTGCTGGTGGGTTTTCCCGGACCGCCTCCCGCACCCGGCGTGCCCGTCTCCGGGCACCGGGCGCTCCACAAGCCCCGTTGGATGCCCGTCGGTTCAGGTCACGCTCGCCCACGGAGTGGGAATCGCTGCTCCCCGGTAGCGGTATCGAGTCGTTCCGAACCGTCCAGGATCAAACAGCGCCGTATCGCCGTCCTTCGGCCACCATTGGCCTTGGCAATAACGGCGGCGCAACTGCTTCCAGTTCGCCCGAGGATGCTTTCGTCGCAGCCAGCCGATGACCCTGCGCCAAGTAAAAGCACGCAGGAACCGGAAGGTGGCGCTCGAAACTCCCGGCTGGAAGTAGAGACACCAGCCCCGCAGCACCGAGTTGAGCCTGTGCAGCAGGACTTCGAGCGGCAAGTTCTTGTCCAATCGGCTGATCGCCTTCACCTTTCCCGTAACGGACTTCACCGCCTTCTTGCTGGGATAGGTGTAGACGTACTGTTTGGCCGTGCCTCGCTTCCGGTGGCGCTGGATACGCCAACCGAGAAAGACGAAACCCTCGTCGATGTGCACCACCGTGGTCTTCTCCTCCGACAGGCGCAGGCCCATCGTGGAAAGGACTTCGGCCGCCTCGTCGCGTATCGCCTCGGCGTCCGCCCTCTCGCCCCTGACCAGAGCCACCCAATCGTCAGCGTAACGAACCAGCCGAAACGACGGCTGGCCGCGACGTTCCCGACGCGGCAGGAGTCTCTGGTCTCGGTGACGCTGAGCGAAGTGCTCGTCGAGGACCGACAGCGCGATGTTGGCGAGCAGGGGCGACAAGATGCCGCCCTGCGGTGTTCCAGTGTGCGTGTCCCTGAAGATCCCCTCTCTGTTGAGGATTCCGGACTTCAGGAACGCCTTGACCAGCATCAGGACCCGCTTGTCCGCGATCCGTTGCCGCACCCGATCCATCAGGCCCGCGTGCGAGATCTCGTCAAAGCATGCCGCGATATCCCCTTCCACCACCCACTCATAGCGATGAGGGGCGCCGGCGAAGGTGCGGATCTCGGCGATCGCGTCGTGTGCCCGCCGATTGGGCCGGAACCCGTACGAGCACGGATCGAAATCCGCCTCGAAAATCGGCTCAAGCACCAGTTTCAGCGCAGCTTGCACAACGCGATCACGCACAGTGGGAATACCCAGACGGCGCATATCCTTCTTCCCGCCCGCCTTCGGAATCATCCGTTCGCGAACGGGGAGCGGACGGAATCGCTGCGCCTTCACGTCATCGCGAACCTCAGCGAGGAAAACTCCCACGCCTCGGCGCTGTTCAACGTAGAAGGCACTCTCTCCGTCCACCCCGGCCGACCGGGCACCCTTGTTGGCCCGCACTCGCTCCCAAGCGATCAGGAGGAAGGCGGGATCACAAACGAGATTGAACAAATCATGAAACCGGCGACCTGGATCGTCGGTTGCCCAACGGTGCAGCTTGGCCTGGATCTCCCGTACCCTGCGCTCAGCGCCAAACAACGTGAGCACTGGTTCGTCGGTATTCACCGGCGACCTCCGGGCATTCCAGCATCCTTACTGCCGACTTGCTGGCCCCCTTCGCCATGTACGAACCTCTCGTCCGCTCGGACTACTACGGGGCCTCCGCCCCACCCCACGGCCATCAGCCGACGACGGACCTGCCCTTCGGTGTCCTGGCCGGAGCACCGTGAGGGCAACCGCGGGTGGTTCCCACGTTCACCACCAACCGTTTGACGAGGGAGGTGCCCAGCTATACCCCGGCAGCCTCGCCACGAGTACGCCGCAGGCTTTCCTCGTGGCCTCCTCACCGGCCTATTCATTCCGGCTTCGGAGTCACCCGCCTCGTATCCACGACGGGTGCGCACTGCAAACCGGCCCATATCCACCAGATTTGACCCGGCTCGACGCTTACGGAGCTTCACGCACTGGTTCCTCTCGTACACCTTCTCGTCTCGCTTGCCGGACCCGCCCTGTCTGGCAGTACCAGAACGTCCCGGCGTTGTCAGGACTGCTTTCCACCGTTCCCGGCATCTCCCGAGTCCGGCTGTCCTCAGCTTCACGGCCCTGCTGCGACAGGACCGTGGCGGCAGCCTTTCACCGCCACTCGGTCAGAAGCGCCTCGTGGCGCACGAACAGGTCGTCGAACCTGCGATGAGAATCATCCGCAGCCCAACGGTGCAGCTTGGTCTGGATCTCCAGTACCCGGCGTTCGGCCTTCATCAAGGCCCATTCCAGCTCGTCGGTATTCACCGGCGACAGCCTCCTGGCATTCCAGCATCCTTACTGCAGACTTGCTGGCCCCCTTCCCCATGTGACCGGCTTTCCCGGCCTCGGAGTACTACGGAGCCTCCGTCCTGCCCGACGGCCATCGGCCGGCGATGGGCCTGCCCTCCACCGGACTGGAGATCCGGCATCGGGCGACCGTGGGCAGTTCCCACGTTCACCACGAAATCGATCGACAGGTGAGGTGCCCAGCTCTACCCCGGCAGCATCGCCACGCTTACGCCGCAGACTTTCGGCGTGGCCTCCCCACCGATGAGTAGAGTCGGCTTCGGAGTCGACCACCGACGAGCACTGGTGGTCGTGCACTGCGTCCGGCCCAGATCCGCCAGGTTCGAGCCGGTGTCGTAATTACGGGGCGTCAGGCACTGATTTCTCGCGTGCACCTTCCTGTCTCGCTAGTGTCTCGTGATCCTGTTGATGTCACTTCGAGTTGTTTGCCACGAGTTTCTTGATGTTGGTCTGGACGAGGCGGACCTTCGCCAGAATCTC
>NZ_JBVHTA010000091.1:0-4282 GCF_055566095.1 Streptomyces sp. NPDC027962 | reverse complement strand
GAGCAGGAGCAGTACATCAAGGACACGATCAAGATCGGCGTGAACTCGGTGAACGGGAATCCGCATCTGTCGGAGGACGAGGTCAAGCAGATGCGCTGGGACACGATCCGTGACCAGCATGCGTGGGACAACGCGGACTGGAGCAAGGAGTCGTTTTCCCAGGCGCACACCGAGGTCAAGCAGACGTGGAAGGACACCGGTTATGACGTGATGGACGCGCAGATGGACTCGATGGAGCGCTCGGGTCTGCTGGACCCTGCGATGCGGGAGCGGATGGACGAGCAGTACCGGGAGCTGTTCGATCCCTCCGAAGAGATCATCGCGCAGGCTGAAGAGCCGCGGTGGGGGGAGAGCCGCTGATGGTGGACTGGGGAGGGCTGGCCGACAAGGCAGTCGACAAGTTCAGCGACGGCGTCGACAAGGGCAAGGAGAAAGTCGGCGAGGGCGTCGACTATGTGACCGACAAGGCCGGCGAAGGCTTGCGGCACTACGGCCACGACGGACTGGCTGAGGTGGTCGAGGACTGGGGGACGAGACCGCGTCCTCGCTCGGGGCCGAGGTCGGTGAGCAGCAGCTCGGGCAGAGTGAGGAGGCCAACGAGCTGATCCACGGCCGGCCGGCGGAGATCGCCGCGACGGTGAAGAACCTGCGCGATTTCCAGAAGGCGTTCGGCCTTGTCGGTGCCGGGATGAAGCGGCTGGACTCCGGTGACTGGAAGGGCGAGGCCGCCGAAACGTTTCGGGAGAAGTTCGAGACCCTGCCCACGGACTGGCTGCGGGCGGCGGACGCGTTCGAGGACGCGGCCAAGGCGCTGGAGACCTTTTCCAAGGCGGTGGTGAGCGCGCAGGGCAAAGCCCAAGAGGCGATCGCCCTGTACAAGGAGGGTGAGAAGGACTCCAAGACGGCCGTCGACGCGTTCAACAAGAAGGTCGACGCCTACAACGCCGCACTCAGCGGTGACAGTCCGCTGCCTCATCCCGGTGAGTTCTCCGACCCGGGCACGGCCAAGCGGCAGCGTGCCCAGGAGATCCTCGCCGACGCCCGCACCGCCCGCAACGAGGCCGGCGAGAGCGCGAAAACCGCCGTCCACGCCGCCCTGGCCCATGCTCCGAAGGAGCCCACCGGCCGCGAGCGCGCCCAGCTCGAACTGCTGGACTGGGGTCTGGGCACGGCCATCGACGGCACCCATGTAGCCGCAGGCTTCACCAAAGCCGGTGCCGGGCTGGTGAACTTCGTCCGCTCCATCAACCCGATCGACGCCTACAACCTCTCCCACCCCGCCGAGTACTGGAAGGGCGTCAACACGACGCTCGCCGGCCTGGCCTCCACCGCCGCCAACCCCGACCGCGCGCTCAAGAACGCCTGGGAAGCCTTCAAGGCCGACCCTGCGGAGGGGTGGGGGCGCGCGCTGTTCGAGGTCGTCGTCCCGCTCAAGGGGGGCAGCGCGGTCAAGGGCCTGGTGTCCGCCGGCAAGCACCTGCCCGACGGCCACAAGCCCGGGGGCACCAGAGGAGATCACGAGCGCAACCCGGACAGCAACGGCAAGAAGTGCAGCGACACGAAGTGCGGCGGAGACCCGGTCGATGTCGCGACCGGACGCATGCTGTTGCCGCAGACCGACATCGCGCTGCCGGGCTCGCTCCCGCTGGTGTTTGAGCGTACGCATGACTCCTCACGCCGCTCCGGCCGCTGGTTCGGCCCGACCTGGTCGTCCACCGTGGACCAGCGTCTGGAGATCGACTCCGAGGGCGTGGTGTTCAGCTGCGCCGAAGGCAGCCTCCTGGCCTACCCGCACCCGGCGCCGGGTGTTCCGGTCATGCCGACCCACGGGCGACGCTGGCCCTTGGACCGGGTCGACGGCGGCTACACGATCAGCGACCCGGACACCGGACAGGTCTGGCACTTCACCGACCACAACGCCGAACTGGCGCTCCTGGCCCAGATCGACGACCGCAACGGCCGCTGGATCGCCTTCGAGCACGACGAGGCCGGCGCTCCGACGTCGATCGTCCACCACGGCGGCTACCGCCTGAAGCTCACCACGAGCGAGGGCCGAGTCACGGCCCTCCACCTCGCAGGCGCGGCGAAGGACGGCTCCGACCAGGAGATCCTCCGCTACGGCTACACCGACGGCCACCTCACCGCGATCACCAACTCCTGCGGCCGCCCCTTGCGCTTCGGCTGTGACGAGCACGGGCGCATCACGTCGTGGACCGACACGAACGGCAGCCACTACGATTACGTCTACGACGACCAGGACCGCTGCGTCTACCAAACGGGCGCCAACGGACACGTCGAGTCCCGCTTCACCTGGGACGACACCGACCCGGAAACCGGCCAGCGGATGACCTCCATCACCGACGGCCTCGGCCACACCAAGAAGTTCGTGATCAACGAACGGAGCCAGGTCGTCGCGGAGATCGACGCCCTCGGCGCCATCACCCGCTACGAATACGACCGCCACAACCGACTGCTGTCACGGACCGACCCCCTCGGCCACACCACCCGAGCCACCTACGACGAGCACGGCAGCCTCATCGAGGTCGAACGCCCCGACAGACGCCGCTCACGGGCCGAGTACAACGACCTTGGCTTCCCTGTACGCGTCATCGGTTACGACGGCAACGCCACCCGCCAGACCTTCGACGAACGCGGCAACCGCACCTCGATCACAGACCCGACCGGCGCGACAACCCACTTCACGTACGACGAAGCCGGCCACCTCACCCGCATCACCGACCCCCTCGGCCACTCAACCACCGTCATCTGCGACCGTGCAGGGCTGGTAGCGGGAATCACGGACCCGCTCGGAGCAAGCACCAGGTACGAGCGCGACGCGTACGGCCAGCCAGCCACCATCACAGATCCCCTCGGTGCCACAACATGCCTGGAGTGGACGGTCGAGGGCAAGCTCGCCCGCCGCACCGAGGCCGACGGCAGCCAGGAAGCGTGGACCTACGACGGCGAAGGGAACTGCCTCAGCCACACCAGCGCCCTCGGGGCCGTGGTGACCTTCGAGTACACCGACTTCGATCTACTACGGGCCCGCACGGAGCCGGACGGCAGTCGGTACGAGTTCAGCCACGACACCAATCTCCAGCTGACCAAGGTCACCAATCCCCAAGGTCTCACCTGGTCCTACGGCTACGACCCCGCCGGCCACCTCATATCCGAGACGGACTTTGACAACCGCACCCTCGCGTACGACCGCGACGGTGCGGGCCGCATCGCGGCCCGCACCGACGCTCTTGGTCAGACGATCAGCTACGAACGCGACGTATTGGACCGCGTCACACGCAAGGACGCGGCAGGCAAGATCACGAGATTCGCCTACGACTACTCGGACCAGCTCGCCGAAGCGGTCAACGACGACGCTACCGTCACGTGGCTGCGCGACCGATACGGCCGCCTCGTCTCCGAGACCGTCAACGGCCGCACCATGTCGTACACCTACGACGCCCTCGGCCGCCGCACCGGACGCACCACCCCCACCGGGCGCCACCAGCACCTGGACCTACGACGCCGCCGGACGCCGCACCTCCCTCACCACCTCCGGGCGCACGATCGCCTTCGAGCACGACGCGGCCGGCCAGGAGACCGCCCGCCACATCGGCGACACCGTCTCCTTCACCAACCAGTACGACCCGCTCGGCCGCCTCACCAGCCAGCACGTCACGGGCATAGCGGGTCGCAGCATCCAGCGCCGCGACTACACCTACCGCGCCGACGGCAACCTCATCGCCCTCACCGACCAACTCACCGGCACCCGCACCTTCGACCTCGACCCCGTCGGACGCGTCACCGCCGTCCACGCGGCAGAGTGGACAGAGCGCTACGCCTACGACGAAGCAGGCAACCAGACCGAAGCCTCCTGGCCCAAGAGCCACCCCAGCCAGGAAGCCACCGGCACCCGCGAATACACCGGCACCACCATCACCCGCGCCGGCAACATCCGCTACGAACACGACGACCTCGGCCGCATCACCCTCCGCCAGAAAACACGCCTCTCCCGCAAACCCGACACCTGGCGCTACGAGTGGGACGCCGAGGACCGCATGCGTTCGGTCACTACCCCGGACGGAGTGGTCTGGCGCTACAACTACGATGCGTTGGGGCGGCGCACAATGAAACAGCGCCTCGCTGCCGACGGAACGACCGTGCTGGAAAAGATCGCCTTCACTTGGGATGCAGGGCGATTTCAAAGTCGGGGTGATCTTGTAGGCGTGCAGGTCACGGCGGTGTGACGATGTTCTGTGGGCGCGCGACGTACGCAACGAAGCTC
>NZ_JBVHTA010000090.1:0-4446 GCF_055566095.1 Streptomyces sp. NPDC027962 | reverse complement strand
GAGTTCGCATGGACCTTTTCCTTACGTCACGACGGGGCGCGGACTGTACAACAGCGCCCGGCCCGTGATCACCCCGACGGACATTCCCGGCACCCGCCCCCAGCAGGTGGTTTCATCTCAGATGGATCTTCAACTGCTCGTTGTGCTCCGCGTGCTCGACCACGACACCGGTGACCACGTCACCCACGGCAGGCGTGATCACCACCGACTCGTCGGCCGGGTCCTTGCGCAACCCGGCGAGGTCCGCAACCACGCCGCAGGGGCGCACGCCGCCGACCGCGACGAAGACGCCGAAGGCGGCAACGCTCTTGACGGTGCCCCGGACCGACGAACCGACGGGATGTCTTCCCTTCGTCGCGGACCAGGTGCGACCGCCCGCACTCCGGCTCATCCGCGACGCACCTCGTCCGCACGGCGAGCGGTGTCGACGATGGTCCAGCCGACCAGAGCCACAGCCGGTGGAACGGCGACCGCCAGGAAGGCCGCCTTGGCCCCGTACGGCGCGTCGAAATCCAGGAGCAGGACCCAGATGAGCGCGCCCAGCCCGATCAGAAGAGACGTCCTGCCGAGAACATAGGCCTGACGCCGGGCCGACTCCGCCGACCAGCCCGTACGGGGATACCGGTTGAGATGCTTGAAGGCCACGTCGCCGAGCCCCCAGGGGTTGAGCGTGTAGAGCAGACCGAGTGAGGTCACAAGGACAGGGCCGAAGTAGAGCGACATGTCGACGTGCATGCATCCTCCAGCGGAGCGACGGCCCGGTCACAGCGGCAAGGCGACGCGGCTCGGGACGAGTGGCCGGAATCTAGCAGCGCTCGCACAGCGGCCGCCCGGTGGCGCCGGCCGGGATCACGCCTGCTCGTCGCTCTTGTAGCTCTGGAACCAATGGGTGTCGAAGTACCGGGCCGTCGAGAGCGGGTAGTCCCGCCGCGTGGGCATGCGGTGGACGAACTCACCGGTCATGCCGTCGAACGGGACCCACGAGACGAACGGGTCGGCGGGCGTACGCGACGCCCACACCGGCGTCGTACCCGTCCGCGACTCCAAGCTCCCCAGCGGCCCGGTCCTCACGGTCGCGGCCCCGGCGTGGACGTCGTTCGTCACGTCCCTCAAGTCGGCGGCCGCCACCGCGTGACGCGGCCGCCCGGCGTCGTACTTCTCGACCCCGGGCGGGCCCGCGTGAGGGTCTAGCCCACCTGGTAGACGGCCGTCGTGCCCGACACCTCGTGGCCGACGACGAGCAGCGGCCTGCCGTTCGGGCTGTCCACCGCCGGGATGAAGCTGAGCCCCTCGGGGGCGAGGTCACCCGCCGTGCCCGCGGCCGGGTCGCCGGTGAAGTCGCGGGTGCTGATGTGCGCGGCGAACGTCGGCCGCTGCGGGTCGCTCAGGTCGTACGCGACGATCCCGCCGACGCGCTCCAGGCCGACGAAGGCGTACGGCGTGCCGTCGACGGTTCCGGTCGTGATGCCCTCGGGCTCCGGGCCCTTGGCGGTACTGCGGGAGTCGAAGTCGTTCTTGGAGTCGGTGCTGTTGAAGTGCTCGGGGTTCAGCCGCGCGGTCAGCCGCTCCAGGTCGTCGCCCGAGTCCCAGACCAGCGCGCCGCCCGCGTCCCGTACGGAGAACGACCGGCCGCCGAAGGCGTGCAGCTCGGTGACACGGCCCTCCGCGTCACGCGGGGAGGCGGAGGTCACCTTGAGCCGGCCGAGGGCGGCGTCCCGCTTCAGCTCGGCGGCGTTCGGGAAGGCGGCGGGGGACAGTTCGAGGTTCTTGACCCGGACCTCCTCCTCGTAGCAGTCGTACTCGCGGGCGTCGCCCTCGTTCGCCGAGACGGTGTACTGCCCGCCGTCGGCGGTGAACGCGGCGATCGAGTCCGGCTGGTACATGCCCTGCACCGGCCACTGGGCGATGTTGACGCCGCCGTCCTTGTCGGAGGGGTCCAGGGCGTTGCCGGGCAGGCTGTGGTCCTTGAGACCGAGCGGCGTGATCTTGCGGACCTTGGCGTGCTTCAGGTCGACGACGGCCAGCGCGTTGTTCTCCTGGAGCGTGACCCACGCCGTGCGGCTGTTCGCCGAGACCGCCACGTACTCGGGCTCCAGGTCCTGGCTCGCGGACGCGCCGGGGCCGGTGATCCGCACGCCCGCCGCACGCAGCTCGTCCTCCTTGCCGTCCCACTTCTCGAAGCCGGCGGTCCGCACGGTGCCGCGCGCGACGTCGATGACGCTCACCGAACCGGCCGGGTCGGCGGTCCCGTCGCAGTACGAGTCCGGCTCAGCCTCGTTGGCGACGACGGCCTGCCGCCCGTCGGGCGTGAACGTCACCATGTCGGGCAGCGCGCCGACGGTGACCGTACGGACCTTCGCGCCGTCGGCCGCGCGGAAGAAGGACACCGTGCCCGGGTCGGTCTTCTCCGCCGCCTGCTGGGCCACCGCCACCAGACCCTTGTGCACGGCCACGCTGTTGGCGCCGGGCGTCGCCAGCTCACCGGTCTTGCGGGGCCGGGCCGGGTCGCTGAGGTCGAGGATGTCGACGGTGCCGGTCTTGGCGTTGACCGTGAACAACCGGCGGCTGTCGGCGTCGTACGCGGTGATCTCCGCGGCGCTCTCGTCGAACGAGCCGCTGGAGTAGCGGCCGAGGAACGTGAGTCCGATGCCGTCCTTCCGCACCGCGCTCTCGCCGGTGGTCGTGGTGGTGGCGGTGGCGGACAGGGGCGACAGCGCGGCGGCGCCGGCGGCCACGGCGGCGGCAGCCAGCGCGAGTATGCGGTTGCGGGGTCTCATGAGCCCGCAGCGTGCTGCACCCCCGGCGACTGCGGATGAACCACGGGCCCGTACTGCGTTAACGGGAGCCCAACGCTCGTCGCGGGGCCGGTGTGCCGGTGTGCGCTTGCGCGGCTTCGGGGGTCACTCCTGGGGGCCGGGGCCCGGTATGGGCTGCGTCCGCTGCACGGGCACGCTCCAACTGCCGTGGCCGATCTGCCCCGTCACGTAACCGCCCGGCGCGGGTTGGGTACGGGCGCGTTCAGTCGCCCGAGTATCCGAAGATGCCCAGGCGGGTGGGCTCGCCTCCGGTGTGGAGGACGACGTATATGCCGGTCCACCGCATCCGGCACTCGCCGATCAACCACTCATCGGGGTCCAGTTGCCCCATGGCCGTATAAGCCTGGGCGAGCAGTTCCTCGAACCGGCCGGGCGTCGGCGGACGCAGCGTGCCGTAGTCCTCGATGTCGCTCGGCGACGGGGCGGCGGTCGAGTGGACGACGCGCTGGACGTCGAGGATCGAGTGCGTCCCTTCCTCGGCCATGAACTCCCCGTCGTCCCGGAGGTCGTCGATACTCCGGTACGTGTCGTCGTCGCCGTAGAGCTCCCGGAAGACCTGGCGGTGCAGAGCCGTCAACGACTCCTCGACACTGCCGTTTACGGAGTGACGCCCCAACCGCCGGCACCCATCGCGCGGCCCCTCCCAGTGATCTGTGCGACCTGGCCGGGGACGAGCCTCGGGACGGGCACTGACGGTGGGCCCCGCGTCGGACGCTGGAAGGGCCGCCCGCTGTCGTCGGTCATTGCGCCGGCGCCCGACCCGTGAACGGCCGGAGCCGTGGCTCGAGGTCAGCGAGGGGTGAGGAGGCAGAACTCGTTGCCTTCCGGGTCGGCCAGAACCGTCCAGGGGATCGCGGACTGGTCGATGCCGGGGTCGGTGGCGCCCAGGGCGCGCAGTCGGGCTTCCTGTGCTGCCAGGTCGTCACCGGGGTAGGGGGCGACGTCGAGGTGGACGCGGTTCCACCCGCTCTTGGTGTCGGGGGTGCGGAGGAACTCCAGGTACGGGCCGACGCCCTGGGCGGAGCGCATGGTCGCGTGGTCGTCGGTGACCTCGTGCAGCGTCCAGTCCATCGCCTCGTCCCAGAACCGGGCCGTCGCCCGCGGGTCGGTGCAGTCGACCACCACCGCGGCGATCGGCCCGGTGTCCTGGTAGACCGGACGGGGCTCCAGGACGCAGAACTCGTTGCCCTCCGGGTCGGCCATGACCGTCCAGGGGACGTCACCCTGTCCCACGTCGGCGAGCGTCGCACCGAGGTCCTTCAGGCGCGCGACCAGCTCCTTCTGATGGGCGGTCGAGGTGGTGGCCAGATCAAGGTGCACCCGGTTCTTCACCTCTTTCGGTTCCGGGCGGGCGACGATGTCGATGCAGACGGCCACGGGGCCGGGATAGGCGAAGCCCACGGGCTCGAGGTTGGTGACACCGGGCGCCTCGATGTCGACACCCCAGCCGAGTGCCTCCGCCCAGAACCGACCGAGCACGGAGTCGTCCTGGGCCTTCATGTTGATCTGCACGAGTCTCGTTGCCATGCGCAGATCCTAGATGATCGATTCCAAGGGATCGGCTGCGCGCATGGGACGAGGGCGTCCAACGTCAGTGTGTGAAGACAGAGTTGGACACCCTCGCGATCGC
>NZ_JBVHTA010000089.1:0-4484 GCF_055566095.1 Streptomyces sp. NPDC027962 | reverse complement strand
GTGCGCCTCGACCACGTCCACGTCCGCCGTCGCCAGACCCGCATTGGTGAGCGCGGCACGGATCACCCGCTGCTGGGCCGGGCCGTTCGGCGCGGTGAGTCCGCTGCTGGCGCCGTCCTGGTTCACGGCGGAGCCCCGGACGACGGCGAGGACGCGGTGGCCGAGCCGCTGCGCGTCGGAGAGGCGCTCCAGCAGGAGCATGCCCGCGCCTTCGGAGAAGCCGGTGCCGTCGGCGTCGTCGGAGAAGGAGCGGCAGCGTCCGTCGGTGGACAGGCCGCGCTGGCGGCTGAGTTCGACGTACACGTCGGGGGTCGACATGACGGTGACGCCACCGGCGAGGGCCATAGAGCACTCGCCGCGCCGCAGCGACTGCACCGCGAGGTGCAGGGTCACGAGCGAGGACGAGCACGCGGTGTCGACGGTGACCGCCGGTCCCTCCAGGCCGAGCGTGTAGGAGACGCGGCCGGAGGCGACGCTGTAG
This sequence comes from Streptomyces sp. NPDC027962, assembly GCF_055566095.1. Classification (NCBI taxonomy): domain Bacteria; kingdom Bacillati; phylum Actinomycetota; class Actinomycetes; order Kitasatosporales; family Streptomycetaceae; genus Streptomyces; species Streptomyces sp. NPDC027962. The sequence goes on along the minus strand of NZ_JBVHTA010000089.1, from coordinate 4,003 downwards.
GCGTTGCCGTTGCCGATGTAGCCCTCGAGTTCGTGGGGGATGGTGTCGAGCCTGGACGCGTAGTCCTGGTACATGACGCCGGCGAAGACACCGGTCGCGCTGCCCCGCACGGACTGCGGGTCGATGCCGGCCCGCTCGAACGCCTCCCAGGAGGTCTCCAGGAGGAGCCGCTGGTGTGGGTCCATCGCCAGCGCCTCACGCGGGCTGATGCCGAAGAACTCGGGGTCGAAGTCGCCGACCCGGTCGAGGAATCCGCCGCCCTGCGCATAGAACGTGCCGGGGTTCTCGGGGTCGGGGTGGTACAGCCCCTCCACGTCCCAGCCGCGGTCGTCGGGGAACAGGGAGATCGCGTCGTGCTGTCCGGCGACGAGGTCCCAGAGCTGCTCGGGCGACGTGACGCCGCCGGGGTAGCGGCAGCTCATGCCGACGATGGCGATGGGCTCGTTGGCCTTGGCCTCCACCTCGCGCAGGCGCTGGCGAGTCTGCGCCAGGTCTGCCGTGACCCGCTTGAGGTAGTCGCGAAGCTTCTGCTCGTTCTGCATCTGGGGCAACCTCTTCGTCGATGGCCTGGCGCACGCGGACCCCCCGTCCGGCGCAGCGCTCGGGCAGTGGCCCCGACATCGGTGGAAGGGAGTCACTGCCCGCAGCAACACGTCAGCCCATGGATCGGGGCGGCCTCGGGGGCGCCTCGATGGGATGGCTGATCAAGCCAAGCTTCGTCCGGCCCGATCGGCGCGAACACCCCTAGCCGCCCCTGGGCCGCCCCAGAGCAGCCCCCTAGCGAAACGGCCCGTGCCCCGACTTCGTACGGGACTGCCCCGGGGCGGGACGCGCCTGCGCCCCGCCCCGGAGAATCCCTGGTGCGGCCCTGGTCCGAGCCCTGGTCCGGGCCTGGTCCGGGCCCTGGGCCCGGGCCCTGGCCCCGCACAGGTCCGAGCCGCGGGACCCGCCCCGGTCCGAGCCCAACCGGCCCTTACGACAGTCCGAGTTCGTTGTCGATGAACGCGAACATCTCGTCGTCGCTGGCCGAGTCGAGCCGTGCGGCGAGTTCGCCGCCGGCGCCGCCCAGCGCGACCAGGAGGGCCTGCAGCCGCTCCGCGATCTCGTCCTTCTCGTCCTCGGGGACCGTCGTGCCGGAGACGGCCCTTTCCAGCCGCTCCAGTTCGGCACGGACGGGCGAGGACGCGCCCGCCCCTCCCCCTGCCCCCACCGCTCCCGCTTCCGCTCCCGTGAAGGGCAGCTCGCCGACGACGAAGCCGGCCAGCGCGTCCGCCGACGGATAGTCGAAGATCAGCGTGGCGGGCAGGCGCAGCCCGGTCGCTGCGGTCAGCCGGTTACGGAGCTCCAGCGCGGTCAGCGAGTCGAAGCCGAGCTCGAGGAAGCCGCGGTCGGCGGTCACCGCGTGGGGCCCGGCGAAGCCGAGCACGGCGGCCACGTGCGTCCGTACCAGGTCGAGCACCACCTTGGTCCGCTCCTCGGCCGGCAGTGCCGCCAGCCGCTGGAGCAGTGCCTCAGCCTCCGAACGGGACAGCGCGGCCTGGGCCTGACCGCGGCGGGCGGCCGGGAGCCGTACGAGGTCCCGCAGGACGGCAGGGGTGCCGCGTTCCACGAGCCTCGCGCGGACGGCCGGGAGGTCGAAGCGCACCGGAACCAGTACGGGCTCGTCCCTTCCGAGGGCCGCGTCGAAGAGCGCGAGTCCGGCCTCCGACGGCATCGCCGTCACCCCGGAACGGTTCATGCGGGCCACGTCGGCCTCGCCGAGCCGTGCGGTGAGTTCGCTGCGCTGCTCCCAGAAGCCCCAGGCGAGGGCGACGGCGGGCAGTCCCGCGGCCCGGCGGCGGGCGGCGAGGGCGTCGGTGAACGCGTTGGCGGCGGCGTAGTTCGCCTGCCCCGGGCTGCCGATGGTGCCGGCGGCCGAGGAGAAAAGCACGAACGCCGAGAGGTCCAGGTCCCGCGTGAGCTCGTCCAGGTGGACGGCCGCGTCGACCTTGGGGCGCATCACCGTGTCCAGGCGTCCCGCGTCGAGCGCGCCGACGACGCCGTCGTCGGTGACGCCCGCCGTGTGGACGACCGCAGTGAGCGGGTGCTCGGCCGGGATGGCGTCGAGCAGGCGCCGGACCGCCTCGCGGTCGGCGACGTCGCAGGCCGCGACCGTGACGGTCGCGCCGAGACCGGTCAGCTCGTCCCGCAGCGCGGCGGCACCCTCGGCCGCCATGCCGCGCCGGCTGGTGACCAGGAGCTGCCGCACCCCGTGCCGGGTGACGAGGTGCCGGGCCAGCAGCGCGCCCAGCGTCCCCGTGCCACCGGTCAGGAGGACGGTGCCCGACGCGTCGGAGAGGGCACCGGCGGCGTCGGTCGACCCGGCGGCGCGCGTCGCGGCCGTCGACCCGGCCGACCGTACGGCGGGGTCCGTCGGCGTACCTCCGGTCGGCACCGCGTGGAGCCGCCGGCCGAGGAACCGTCCCTCGCGTACGGCCACTTCGGGTTCCCCGGTGGTGAGCGCGGCCGGGACCGCCCGGCACGACGCCGGGTCCCGGTCCAGGTCGACGAGGACGAACCGCCCGGGGTTCTCCGCCTCGGCGGCCCGGACGAGTCCCCACACGGCGGCGAGCGCCAGGTCGTCCGGCGCGCCACCGGGCTCCGTCGTGACCGCGCCTTCGGTGACGACCACCAGACGGGTGTCGGCGAACGTCTCGTCCGCCAGCCACTCTTGGACGAGCGCGAGCACCTGGCCGGTGACGGCCCGTACGACGGCGGGCATGTCGGTGGACGTGCCGACGGCACCTGCCGGGACCGCGCTCGCTGCAAGCGCCGCAATCGGGGTGGTCGGAGAGATGGGGGCGAGCACGACGTCCGGCGCGGAAGCGCCCGCGGCGACCGCCACGGCGAGCCCGGCGAGGTCCGGGTGGTGCGCGGTCTCCTCGCCGTCGGCCTTGAGGGCCTGCTGAAGGCCGGGGGCGTCGGCACCGACGACCGCCCACCCGCCGGAGGCGGCAGGGGCCTCGGACAGGGCGGCCGTGAGCCCGACCCAGTCGGTGCGGTACAGGGTGTCGCCTGTCGTGCCGGCGGCAGCGGACAGCCTCTCCGGGGAGATCGCCCGCAGGGCCAGCTCCTCGACGGTCGCCACCGGCGCCCCGGCTCCGTCGGCGACGCTGACACGCACCCGGTCGCCGGCCGGCTCAGGGGTCAGCCGCACCCTCAGGAACGTGGCGCCGGCCGCGTGGACCGACACCCCGTTCCACGAGAACGGCAGCCGCACGCCCTGCGCGGTGTCCCCGCCCTCGGCCGTGCCCAGGGCGTGGAGCGCCGCGTCGAGCAGCGCCGGGTGGAGGGCGAACCCGTTGACGGAGACGCCCTCGGGCAGCGCGACCTCGGCGTAGATCTCGTCGCCGTCCCGCCAGGCCGCCTTCAGGCCCTGGAAGACGGGGCCGTACTCGTACCCCTGCGCGACGAGCTCGTCGTAGCCTCCGGCGAGCTCGATCGGCACGGCCCCGGCGGGCGGCCAGGCGACCGGGCCGGGCGAGGGGGCGATCGGCTCGGCGGCCAGCACGCCGGTGGCGTGCGTGGTCCAGGAGCCGAAACCGTTGTCCTGGTCCGCCGGCCTGGAGTGGACGTCCACCGGCCGGCGCCCGTTCTCGTCGGCCGCGCCGACGGTGACCTGCACCTGAACGGCCTGCGACGGCCCGAGGACCAGCGGCTCTAGCAGGGTCAGCTCGACGACCTCGGCACAGCCGACCTCGTCACCGGCGCGCACGGCCATCTCCACGAAGGCCGTGCCCGGGAGGAGGACCGTGCCCATGACGGCGTGGTCGGCCAGCCACGGGTGGGTACGCAGCGAGATCCGACCGGTCAACACCACGCGGTCGGACTCGGCCAGCGGCAGCGACGCGGAAAGCAGCGGATGCTCGGTCGCCTCCAGACCGGCGGAAGTGACGTCACCGGCGCTGCCGGTGTTCTCCAGCCAGTAACGGGAGTGCTGGAAGGCGTATGTCGGGAGGTCGAC
>NZ_JBVHTA010000088.1:0-4695 GCF_055566095.1 Streptomyces sp. NPDC027962 | reverse complement strand
AGGTAGTTGAGGGCGCTGTGGCGTCTGCGGGCGTTGTAGTAGGTGAGCCACTGGAAGATCTCCAGCCGCGCCTGGCGCATCGTCGGGAACAGCCGTTGGTGCATCGTCTTCCTCTTCGGCCCCTGCCAGAAGCTCTCAGCGAGGGCGTTGTCGTAGCTCGAGCCGACGCGTCCCATGCTCCTGCGGATCCCGAAACCATCACAGACCTGTGCGAACGCGGCCGACGTGTACTGCGAACCCCTGTCCGCGTGGAAGATCACTCCGCCGACGTTGCCGCCGCGGGTCGCCACCGCCATCTTCAGTGCGTCGATGACCAGCTCGGCGCGCATGTGCGAGGCCATGGAGTAGCCGAGCACTCGGCGTGAGCAGATGTCGATGACGCAGGCGAGGTACAGCCACGAGCCATCGACCTGCACGTATGTGATGTCGCCGCACCACTTCTCGTCCAGCCGTGCGGCGGTGAAGTCGCGTTGGACGAGGTCCGGGGCGGGCGGTGCGAGCCGGTCGGGGACCGTGGTGCGCTTGCGGCGCCGCAGATGGCGGCCTTCGAGCCGGTTGGCGCGCATCAGGCGCTCGACGCGCTTGCGGTTGACCGTGTGCCCGAAGCCGCGCAGCTCGGCATGGACGCGCCGGACCCCGTAGGCGCCCTTGTGCTCGGTGTGGATCTCACGGATCTCCACGAGCAGAGCGTCGTCGGCGGCCTGCCGCTCCCGGCGGGTCTTCGCGCCGGCGATCCACCGGTAGTAGCCCGAGCGCGAGACCCGAAGGACCCGGCATATCCGCTGGACGCCGAAGGCCTCGGCGTGGGCGGAGACGAAGTCCCAGCGGCGGGTCTTCACTTCATCTCCTTGGCGAAATACGCCGCTGCCCGGCGCAGGATCTCCCGCTCGAGCTCCCACTCCTTCTCCGCCTTGCGCAGCCGGCCGTTCTCCGCGCGCAGCCGGGCCAGTTCCTCATCCCGGCTCTCCGCGCTCTGCTCACCGTGGCTATGAGCGCGGCCCGCGTGCTCGTCGGCCTGGCGGACCCAGCTCCGCAGCGTCTCGCCGGTCACCCCGACATCTGCCGCGACCGCCGCGTACGTGCGCTCCCCGCCCGCCGCGCGATAGAGCACTTTGGCGTCGTTCCTGAACTCCGCCGGATACGGAGACTTACGTCCCACCAGAACACCCTCCCTTGGATCTGCAAGATCCATTGTCAGAGTGTCCACGTCACGGGGGTCGCCTCAGTTCTCCCAGATCAGCATCAACTGGCGCGGCAGGCCGCTGACCAGCCACGAAGTCGTGGTCAACACCATCGGTTCCACCACGACCCGCACTGGCCTGACCGTGCACGCCGAACTCGACCCCGGCGCCTACCCCACCGGCATCACCGTCCCCGACGAGATCATGAACCGCCTCCCCCTCGCCCCGCACGACTGGCACGGCACCTGGAACTACACCCTGCGTCCCGAGCCTCTCGCGCCACCGGCCCCCGCGCCGCACCGTGATCCGGCGTTCGGCCGGTTCCCCGCCGGAGACAAGACGCCCGCCTGGCTGCGACACCCCAGCCTCACCGGGCTCGAATCCGCAGCCTTCGACGACCTCGTCACCCGCTACCAGACCTGGTGCACCGGACATCCGCCCATCCTGCTGCCCGGAAAGCGCCCCGACGGCGACCCCGGCGCCGGTGGTCGACGCCTCTCCGCCGCCGACCACCTTGTCGTCTTCCTCCTCAAGACACGCTGGTCCATGACACACGCAACGCTCGCCGAGGCCACCAGCCTGACCAAGAACAGAATCGGCGCGACCCTCCGTGACGCCGCCCCCGTCATGGCCGCACTCGACCTCACCATCCCCATCGGCGCCCTCACCGTGACCACCGCACAGCAACTCGCCGAGATCGCCGGGCACGACCTCACGCCGCCGTAACCCCGTCAAGAATCAAGGAGTTATTTTTCGGCAGCTCCCAGGCGCGCGCCGGGATACATGTTTGCCGGGATTGTGATTCGCAGGCGCAGGCAGATTGCCAACGCGTCGGGGTCGGGGTTCGGTGAGAAATTGCTCTCCACCCACCTTCGTAGAGGCTGCTCCAGGTGGGAGGGCACCCCATCGTACGGAGCGTCGTCGACGGCTTCGGCTACGCCGAGGCGGACGGAGAAGCGCTGGCGCGGGGTGGTCGTCATGCCGGTTGATCGTACCGGTCAGGGGCTCAACTGAGGGAAGAATAATGACCTTTATCCTTCCCTCAGTTGGCTAGGGTCGGATCATGACGACCCCGCAGCCCGACCCCGCCGCCGCCCGCTCCCTCGACCTGCGCTCGGCCGCCGCCCAGCTCGCGCTCATGGACGACGTCGCCAGCACCGCCGCCCCGGCCGAGGTCCTCTACAACATCGCCGGCACCATCGACGCCCTGCGCCACCCGGTCACCGCCCTCGGCGGCAACGACGCCACGGCCAAGGTGCTCGCCGACGCCGCGGCCGCCGTCCGCGACCTGATGGGCCGCCACGCATGAGCGTCCTCGTCCCCCGCCCGTCCGCCGAACTTGCCAACCTCGTCGACCCGCGCGACGACTGGCCGCTCGAAGCCCGCGCGCTGCGCCAGGACCTGCTGCAGATCTACGGCGAGCACGACGGCCTGCCGGACGTCGCCGGCGGCTGGATCGCCCGCTGGCCCTCCGCCCACACCCGCCGCACGTACGCCCGCGGCTTTCGGGTCTGGGAGGCGTACGTCCGGGAGAGGGGAGGCCACCCCCTAGCCGTCGGCTTCCCGCTCGCCGACGCCTTCGCCCGCCACCTGGAGACCGCCCCGACCTTGCGCCGGGTCAAGGGCGGCCAGTACGGGGAGATGGCGCCGACCGGCAAGCCGCGCTCGGACGCCTCCCGCGCGAACCTGCTCTCCGCCTGCAGCAGCTTCTACGGCTACGCCGTGCGGGCCCGGGCCGCGGAAACGGACCCGTTCGAGGCAGTGCTGCGCCCGGTCGTCGACCCGGACGAGTCGCCCACCGAGGGCCTCACCGAAGAGGAGACGGCCAAGCTGATCGCCACGGCGACCGCCTGGTCCCCGCGCGCGGAGGCGCTCGTGAAGCTGCTGTACCTGATGGGCCCGCGCGTCGACGAGGTCCTGGCCCTCGACGCCGACCAGCTCGGCTACGACCGCGGCCACCGCACCCTGCCGCTACGAGTCAAGGGCGGCAAGATCCGGCCCAAGCCGGTCGTGCCGCTCGCCCTCGACGCCCTCGAGCGCTACCTCAACGGCCGTACCCAGGGGCCGCTGTTCACCACCCGCACCGGCGCCCGGCTGCGCGAACCGGAGGTGTGGAAGCTGCTGCGCCGCCTCGCCGCCAAGGCCGGCCTGCCGCAGGCTTCCTCCATCAAGCCGCACGTGCTGCGGCACGCCTTCATCACCGACTCCCTCGACGCCGGCGTCCCGCTGCAGGACGTCCAGGACGCGGTCAACCACAAGGACCCCCGCACCACCCAGCGCTACAACCGCCGACGCCGACGCCACGACACCCACCCCGGCCACACCCTCGCCGCCCGACTTGCCGGCCAGCTGGACCTCGCCGACACCGATAGTGCTGCCGAGTAGGACGGGCGCCTGGGGCCGCGCCGATCAGAAGATGGACAGAGACGTGGGGAGGCTGTGCCTTGACACGCTGCAGGAAGTGTCACAGGAGGCTGGGCAAACTGCGGGCGGGGAGTGCGCGTCGAAGATGGTCAGCGTTGTCCACGAGCCTCAAGGCCCTGAACAAGGTGGGCGATAGCGCTTCCCTTGGCGGTCTCCACATCGGCCAGCGTGATCATCCCTGTATCGAGCAACCGTGAGAACAGCTCCATGTATTGCTCTTCACTCTCGACCCGGTCTCTCCGCAGCTTGTCCAACAGTTCGAACGTCGGGGTGACGTCCTCGGGGTGACTGTCCAAGTGCTGGCTCAGCAGGGAAGTCAGATCAGGTCGGCCAATGGGCACTTCCGCGAGGATCTCCGCCGAAATTTCCCCCACCGCAGCCCGCTGCCACAGCGCATCGAACCGAGGGAGTTGCTCTTCTGGGGTGGTGTTCCGCGCTCGGCTCCCCAGGATCTCAACCAGAGCGTCGACCGTGTCCCGCCGTGGCATAGCCGTACCGGTGAGGGCGGAGTGCAGGGTGCTTCGAGAGATCTTCTTCTTCGCCCCATCGCTCAAAAGGGCATACATCTCGGTCAGGGAGGGGCGGCCAGCCCACAGGTGGAGGGTGTGAAGAGCATCATTCAGCTCTTTTAAAGGCCCGTCGTCCAACTTGCCGGTGTCCGCGCCGGGTTGACCAGTTCCACCCCGTCCACCGCGATCGGCAGCCAGACCCCATGAGGGCCCAGCAGCCACTTGCGGACGTCCTTCGCACTGGCGGCTCGGCAGCTCAAGTCGAACGTGGTGATGTTCACGACCCAGCGCTCCTGGTGCATGCGGTCCCGAGCCTGGCGGACTTCCTCGGGCGGGGTGCCAGCGGCTTGGAGCTCTTCGATGCGGGCCGCGTTGCCCCCGGTCCGGTGCTGATCGAGGAGGTGCTTCCCGTGGTCTTGTGCCGACTCGAGTTCGCGCTCCGCGTGCCGTAGCAGCCGTGCGGATTCGAGGCGGCGTGCTGCCAGCTCAGGGCGATTTCAAAGTCGGGGTGATCTTGTAGGCGTGCAGGTCACGGCGGTGTGACGATGTTCTGTGGGCGCGCGACGTACGCAACGAAGCTC
>NZ_JBVHTA010000087.1:0-5062 GCF_055566095.1 Streptomyces sp. NPDC027962 | reverse complement strand
GGCGTTCGTGATCGGACAGCTCCAGAGGCAACGGCTTCGGACCAGGCATCACCCCACCCTACAACCGCAAGCGAACTAACGACTCAGGACACTAGTCCGCCAAGCGGCTGGCACCGCTGTTCAGAGGGGATCTCGGACTCCGGTGGACGACTGTGGACCGTCCCGGATCTAGGCGCCATTGAGACCGCAATTGAGACCGCCAACCACCGTCGGTGTTCAGTGGCGCGACGGGGAGCGGTTACGCAAGAGGGGTCAGCGCGGTGCGGGCTGCGTTGAGGAAGTCGTTGTGTGCGGCGGGGTGTTGATGGGCGGGGGCGTTGGGGCGGAGGACCTGTTCGAGGGCTTCGGCGGCTGTGGTGACTGTGTCGGGGCCTTCGAGGCGTAGGACGTTGAGTGCTTCGCGGACGGCGACGATCGCTGTGTTGTAGTCCTGTCGGCGCTGTGCCGCGTCGGGGGTGCCGAGGGCGTTTTGCCAGGCCAGGTGCTGTTGATGTGCGGTGTCAGTGCGGCCGAGGTAGGTGACATATGCGGCGCGGCGGACGTCGCGCTGACTGGCGAGGGCTTGTTCGCTCAGGTTCCGGCGGGCGACGTCGAGTTGCGCGTTGGCCTGGATGCGTCCCGCATCCCACGCGGCGGCTGCCTGCTGGCGGCCAGTTTCCCATGCGGCGTCCGCCTGACGCTGCCCGGCCGCCCATGCGGCGGCTGCCGCGCTGCCCGGCGGAGCCCCATCCCCGGCCCGCCTCCGGTCCGACGCGGCAGGGACCCCGTTCGACTCCCGCGCGCACAACGATCCTATGATCGATGCCTGCCGACGGGGAGGCGCACCATGTCAGGGAATTCCGAACGGGAACCGGTTTTCGAAAGTGCGAGCAGCGCGGACCAGGACGCGGGCTTGCGACTGAACAGCGGACCACCTGGGCCGTACGCGCCGGGCGTCACGCCGACGCCGGTGGTCCCGTACGCTCCGGGCGTCACTCCGCCCTCGGCAGGACTGTTCTCTCCGGGCGGGTCCCAGGACTTCGCTTCGACGCCGACCCAAAAGAAGGCAGCGGCCGGCACGATCGAGACGGAGCTGGAGCCGAACACCAAGAAGGCCTCGGAGCACGCGGACGACGCCACCGGGTCGGCCCAGAAGGGCTTCGAGGGCTGGGACACGGCCGCCGGCCTGAAGAAGGTGGCGGACACCTGGGACCAGCAGGTGAAGACCCTGATGGGCCGCCTCGCCGGCGAGAAGAGCGCGCTGCGCGGCGCCTCGGGTCTCTTCACTCAGAACGACACCGGCCTCGGCAACCAGTTCCTGTCGCAGTCGAAGCTGAACGGCCTGTAGGGGGACCGCTGTGCCTACGTACCACGAAGTCATGACCACGGACCTGGGCCTGCTGACGACAGCGGCCACCAAGTGGGATGCGATGGCGGGCGAGTTGCACAAGGTCGAGATCCGCTACGGCGAAACCGTGCAGAAGATATCGACCGGCGGCCAGAACTGGGTCGGTGTCAGCGCCGGCGCCGCACAGACGGGTTTCACGGCGACCCGCTACGAGTACTCGGCCTCGCAGATCCAGGCCAAGGCGATCGCCAGCCTGTTGCGGGACGCCCATGCGCAGTTCACGGACCTGAAGAAGCGGGTCGAGAGTGCCCGGGCCGAGGCGATAGCCGCCGGCATGACCGTTTCGGAGCAGGGGCGCGTGGCCTTCGACTACGCCAAGCTCACCCCCGCCGAGCGCAGCGCCTACCAGCACGACCCCGACGGCGAGACCTCGATCCGCACCGCAGTCGCCAAGTGGCAGCAGCACATCGACGATCGGGTGAAGGCCGTCACCCAGGCAGACCAGCACGTCAAGATCGCCCTCGATGCCGCCGTAGTCGACAGCAACAAGGACAACTTCGGCAAGGGCGCCGACCAGACCCTCAATGGTTTCAACGCGGGCGCCGAGGGCGACTTGGCGAAGGTTCCGATGCCGGGAGCAGCCGACAAGGACGCCACCACGAAGACCGACGGGTGGCAGTCCGAGGGCAAGGCCTCGGCGACCGGTCCCGGAGCAGGCGCTGCTGCCTACGGCCCCCAGTACGGCAAGGAGGCCTCGGCCAAGGCCTATGCCGACCTCGGCCATGCCACTGCTGAAGGATCTCTGACCAACGGGTCCATGAAGCTTTCCGGGATCGCCGACGCCTATGCGGGGGCCCGGGCCACCGCCAACGTCGGGTTCACCGAAGGTGGCCTCACCGGCAAGGCCGAGGCGTCCGTGGGCGGGCGGGCGCTGGCCGAGGGCCGGGCGGAGTACGGGCACATGGGCTATTACATGCGCGGTGAGGGATTCGCCGGAGCCGAGGCCGGAGTCAGCGCGGGGGCGAGCCTGAGCGGCGTCAATGCGGGTGCCAAGGCGTTCGCCGGGGCGAAGGCCTCGTACGCGGGAGGTGGAGAGCTCGCCGGGATCGGCGCCGGCGGGACGGCCGAGGGATGGGCCGGGGCGGGCGCCGAGGCAAAGGTGACCTTCGGCAAGGGCGAGGACGGCAAGTTCCACATCGGTGGCGAACTCGGCGTCGCTGTCGGCCTGGGCGGAAAGCTGGGCGGAGAGTTCACGGTCGACCCGGCCAAGGTCTCGGCCGCCGCGAGCGACGCCGCCAACGCCGTCGGGGATGCGGCCGGTGCGGTCGGCGACGCCGCCGGCTCCGTCAAGGACGAAGTCACCAGCTGGTTCGACTGATGTACGTTTCAGTGGAAGGAAGGACCTGAATGGCCACGACTCTGCCCCTCCCGATCGAGTTCCGCCTGCCGGAGGGCTGGATCCCGGCACCGCCGGACGAGGTCGACGCTCCGGCCGTGGCCTTCGTCGCTCTGCACCCGCGGGCGGATGCCGGGTTCACGGCCAACATCACCATCGACGGCGACTTCCTGCCGGAGGCCGAGACGCTGGAAGGCGTCGCCGATGACGCGGTGGAGCGCCTGCGCGACGGCGCCGAGTCCGTGGCGGTGGTCCAGCGTCGCGGCGTCGGATCCGCGGAGGCTCCCGGCCTCACGCAGCGGCTGGCACTCACGGCGGTCGTCGCAGGCGTGCGCCGCGACCTCGTCCAGTCGCAGGTCTATCTGGCCATGCTGGACAGCACGGATCCGAAGCGGCGCGCCGTGATCCGGATGATCCTGACCGCCACCGCGACGCAGCACGACAGCGTCCTGGAAGACTTCCAGGACTTCCTCCGCACGGTCCGCCCGGACACCGGGCAGGAGCCCTCCGGCGGGGCCCGATAGCGCCTGGTCAGGCGAGGTCGCGGGCCGGGCGGATCCGGTCCTGCTGCGGGGAGATGTTGTGGTCGGGGCCGGAGCTTCGTAGGTTGGGCGGATGGGCTTCTTCGACAGACTGACCGGCACCGAGCACCCCGACCGTGGTACGGCCCCGCGTTCCGCGGAGGAGGTCCGGGCAGCGCTGCTCGCGCTCAACGGGCCGGACGTGCCGTTCGTCGTGCGCGGTGGTGACCCTGAAGGTGCCGACCTCGTGGCGGAATGGCGGATCTCGGATCCCGCCTGGCACACCTTCTTCGTCCGCACCCAGGTGAGCCGGGTCACCCAGTTCAGGATGCGTCTGGTCCCGGCGTCCCACGAAGTCCGCACCGTCGATCGCCAGTTCGAGGTCTCGTGGGTCGGCGGTACGCCCAGGCTGGCCGTGTCGGCCGAAGGGTCGCGAGGGCAGGTGAAGACTGTGTCGTGGCGCCGGTCGGTCGAGCGGGGGGCCGAGGGTGACCTCCAGGCGACGGAGTTCTACCGCTTCGACACCTCGGACATGAAGGACCCGCTGCGGGCCGCGGTCCTCGGCGCGGGGTGGACCTGGCGCGGAGCGGTCTTCAAGCTCTGACCTCCGCCTGCCGGGCCCCGCCCGGGGGGTGCGGGGTTCCGGGGCGCGGCCTCCTCCGCAAGGCTGACCGGCCCGGCTGTCCGCGTGCTCGTGCTCCTCACGCGAGCGTGGCGCTTCACTCCAGCCGCCGGAGCGCAGGCCCGGCCGAGGGCCGGGCCGCGCGCGGTGAGCGGAGCGAGCCGCCTTGAAGCGAGGTAAGAAAGTTCTTACCGCGGTGTAGCGCCCGCTCTGCCAGCGGCAGAGCGGGCACATTCGCTTTCGAGGTCTGTTCGTACTGGTCAGGGCGTGATACGGGGCCGTTCAAGCCTGTTCATTCCCGTACTCCTGTCCACCGCGTGAACCCCTGTGGACCGCGCTGTACGGGGGTGAATGAGACGGAAACTGAGACGGAGCGGACCCGCGCTGACCTGTGCGTTAGTTCGTCAGCGCGTCAGGAGCGAGACGCTTCTAGAGCCGCGATCACGGTTGCGGGGTCGCCGTCGTAGGTGAGGTGCGGTTCGTCTGCCTCTGGGGGAACGAAGCGAGCGCGGTACCGCTGAAGGTCGCTCTCAGAGAAGTAGATCGAGTTGGGATCGTTCGCGTGGAACTCGTTGCGCTCGCTGATCCTCGCCCAAAGTTCCTCGTGGCTGGCTGCGAGGTAGACGAGGACAGGGGTTGCGCCGGCGTCGATGGCGACGCCTTGCCATCGACGCCGGTCCTCCGGAGTCCAAAAGCCGTGGTCAACGACAACATCGTGCCCCGCCTCAAGCTGCTTCCCGAGTTCAACTGCCACATCTTCGAGGACCGGCCGCTCAAGGGTGGGGAAGGTGCCCCGGGGAAAGTCCACTCCGTACACGCCATGGCGGCGGTGCATCTCTTCATCCGGGCACAGGCGCACGAACCCGCGCGCGGTGAGAGCGCGGGAAAGCGTGGTCTTGCCGGAGCCAGGTAGTCCGGCCATCAGGACGCAGAACGGCGGAGTTGGTGACATCGGTCTCGTCATGGTCTGGGAGATGGCAGCCATCTCTGCTTCAGCTTCGGGCGTGATTGTGCCAGCACGCCGGGCCGCAAGCAGTGCCCCTAGGTCCTGTCCGGCGGATCATGTGCGGAGCCATAAGCGGATGGCTGCGACGGTGACCGGTGGAAGACATACGCCCGCTTGTCGTACCTCGTCGCCACGGCCCGGAAGCTTTTGAGCAGGTTGATCGTCCGCTCGACTTCGTTGCGGCGCTTGT
>NZ_JBVHTA010000086.1:0-5216 GCF_055566095.1 Streptomyces sp. NPDC027962 | reverse complement strand
GCGTTCGTGATCGGACAGCTCCAGAGGCAACGGCTTCGGACCAGGCATCACCCCACCCTACAACCGCAAGCGAACTAACGACTCAGGACACTAGGGGGCGGACCAGTCCAGTTGCCGGACGTGCAGCCCTGGCGACTCTTGTGCAACCGAAGACTGGACGAGTAGTGCCACCGAATAACGATCGCCCCCAGGAGCCCTGGGGGCGATCGCTGTTCACATGTGCCTGCGGATCAGTTGCCGATCAGTCGATACTGTCGCTCAGGCCCAGCACCTTCGGAAAGTCGCTGGGGAAGTCCCTGGGCATGCCCGGCACGTGGATGGTGCGCCCGTACACGCCGACAAGGAACTCGACGGCACCGACCGGAAACTCCGACCAGTCGCCGTTGTCTCCGCGGACGACCACCGGCCATGCGTCCGGGTCCGCGGGGCTTGTCCTCCAATAGAAGGAGTCCCCCGAATTGGACTCTGCCCAGGAGATCAGGCCTCCCGGCTGCGGGAAGGGAGCGTAGCCCTCGGTGTCGCCCATCTCGTACAGATCCTGAAGGATCTCGTCCTCCCTGGACGCGGACGCCCATGACGCCTCGGCCCCGGGCCGAGGAACGGACACCTTCAGGAAGTCGTCGACGACCAGGATCGGATACGCCTCCGCCAGAGAGCGGAAGTCCGAGGGCAGCGCCGTCCCGAGGTCCGCCTCCAGGGCGGCCCAGTCCACTCTGCGCCCCCCAGGCACACGCCACCGTGCCATCGACGGAAGCACGGCCTCCAGCTCTTCTACCCTCAGCATGTCGTCTGCCAATCCGTGCTGTTCTTGACCACAATGTTTTCGAACAATACTCCGTCCTCGGTGTAGGCGGACATGGTGATGCTGTCCGCTATTCCCGTGGTGTGGCTGTAGTTGACCTTGCCGGTGTACATGACCCATTTCTGGGCCGCGAGCTGCTTCTCCATCTTGATCTCGCAACGCCGCATGCCGCTCTTGTTCATGCGCGAGAACCCGGTGAACAGGTTCTCGTTCACCCAGTCGCCGCCCACCTTGTCGCCGACGATGTGAGTGCGGTCAAAGATGTTCCCCTTCCCCGACCTGGGAGTGTTCTGCGCGGGGTCCGGGAATCCGTACACGCTCACCGCGCCCGTGTCCCTGTCCGCGAGCGGGGCCTTGAGGTCGCTCGGGCAGATCAGCGCAGTCGCCCCCTGGGCACGGCCGGCCCCGTCCAGCGGCTGGTACTGGAAGCGGGACGACTTCGGCTCGTCGTCACACCGCTTCTTGTTGTCCGAGTCCGAGCCCGAGCCGTCACCCGGCCGGGGTCCCGGACGCGGTGCGGGGGTCGGAGCCGGCGCCGGCTCGTCGGCTTCCTCCATGGCTTCGTCGACGGCCTCGTCGATCGTGTCGATGGCCTCCTCAACGGCCACGGTCACGGCTGCCGCCACGACTGCGGCGGCCACCGCGACGACGACGACCGCGGCCACTGGCACCAGCACGGCGAGGAAGGCCAGATGACCGTCCAGTTCGACGAAGCTGGTCGGATTGCCACCGGTGAAGGCATACCTGTTGCCGGTGTACGGGTCCGTGCCGAGGTTCATGTCGGCGAGGGCGCCGGTGTACATGTCCCGGGTGGTGAAGCGGTTCAGGCCCGGACTGTAGTCACGGAATCCCATGTCGTAGGTGCCGGACTGGGCGTCCCAGCGCTTGGAGTTGTACCGGTAGGGGTTGTAGTCCTCCTTGGAGGGGTTGGCCGCGTCGGGCTTGTCGATGCCGGTGAACTCGGACGTGTCGTCACTGCCGTACGCGGTGTAGCCGTACGTGGACTTGGTGTTCCCGCTCTCGTCGGTCACCGCGTCGACGTCCGTGCGACGGTTGTAGCTGTAGTAGGCGTCCTCGGTCGTGCCGTCCGTGTTGCGCTTGACCTGGGAGAGCCGCTGGCCCCACGGGCTGTACTGGTAGGAAGCCGTCAGCTGGCCGGCGACCTCCTCGCCGAGCACCTCGCTCGACAGACCGAGGTAGCTGAAGCTGGTCGTCTTGCCGTCGGCGGTCTTGGACTGGGTGCGGTCGAGCGGATCGAAGGTGTACGTCGTCGACTTCATCGTGCCGGTCCCGTCCATCTTCTGGGACTCGACGACGTGGTCGAAGCCGTCGTACACGCTGCGCCCGACGACCTTGCCCGCGCTGGTGACCGACTCCTGGCGGCCGAACGGGTCATAGTTGTACTGGAACGCCGTGCCGGCCACGGACGCGCTCAGCAGCCGGTTGCGGTCGTAGGTGAACGTCGTCGCTGTGCCCTTGACGTTCTGGCTGACGACGTTGGCGTTGTCGTCGTGGACATAGGTGTCCGTGCTGGCGCCGTTGCCCATCTTGACCGACTTGGCGAGGCGATCGACGGGGTCATAGGTGTAGTCGGTGGTGGAGTCAAGGTACGCCGCGTGGTTGTCGGCGTTCATCTTCTTCGCCACGTCCTGCGTCACGTTGCCGTGGGCGTCGTACGTGTAGGAGTGCGAGGCGACCAGCGAGCCGGTAGCCGTCTTCTCCGTGCTGCTCCTGACCGCGCCGTCGAGGTAGTAGGCGTAGTCGACGAAGTTGCCGTTTGCCTTGGTCTCCCGCAGGGCCTGACCGCGATCCGTGTACGTGTACGACGTGACCTTGGGAGAAGGATCCGAGGGCGTATCGCCGATCGAGATCGTCTTGGTCAGATCACGCGCGTCGTACGTGTACTGCGAGAACTGATCGGGATGAGTGACCGAGAGTGGCTGGCCGGTGGAGTCGTAGGTGTAGGAGGTGGCCTTCTTCTCCTGACCCGCCAGCGACTCGGTGACCTTCTGGATCTGGTCCAGGCCCGTGTACGTGATGCCGTACGCGTCGATCGCGGCGCCCGGCGTGGTGTCGTCGATCGACGTCAGGTTGCTGTTGAGGTCGTAGGCGTAGGCGAACGTGCGCTTCTCGTTGTCCGTGTCGGCCGAGTTGTCTCGCACCAGCTTGACGCCGTCGGCGACCACGTTGCCGCCGCTGTTCTGGAACAGCTGGAGCTTGGCCGCGTTGCCCTGGGTGAAGGCGAACGAGCCCAGGCTGACCCAGTCGCCCCCGCCCGTGCTCTGGTCCCGGACCACGTCCGTCGTCGCGCCGTCGGACTGGATGACCGTGTACTTGGCGGCCGTGGCCGCGTCGGCGACCTGGGGGTACCTCACGTAGACCGTGTAGGCGCCGTCCTTCGGGATGTTCAGCGTCCATGTGAACGCGTCGGTCCCGGTTCCGGCGGCGTGGACCTGGTGGTCGTAGCCCTGCTGCCCGTTCAGAGTGCCGGTCGTCCAGGTGCCGGTCGAAGTGGTGTTCTGAATATCGGAGTTGTCGACGAGGGCGACGCCGGTACCCACCGGCACACCGTCGTCCGACTTCGACTTGAGCTTGCCGTCCGGATAGAAGGACCAGCTCATCGTGCGGTTGGACGAGCCTCCTGCCGACGTCAGGGTCCGGGCCGTCTGACGGCCCAGCTCGTTGTAGTCGTACGTGGTGACGATGTCCCACGGGTCGGTGGTGGACTTGGTCCAGCCGTTGTCGTAGTAACTGAAGGCGGTGTCGTTGCGGACCGTCTGGCCCTCGGACGGTGGCATCGAGGTCTTCGAGACCCGGCCCACCGCGTCATAGAACGTCTCGGTGTAGACGTTCGGGTCGTTGTAGCGGGCATCAGCCGGGTCGTACGGCTGGAACTGCTTCACCGGACGGTTCAGCGCGTCGTACTCGGTACGCACGGTGAAGTCGTCCGCGGCAGCGGTTTCCACCCCGCGCGGAGTGATCACCTTGACGGTGTTGCCGACCTGGTCGTACTCGTACTTCGTCGTCCGGTACGTGATGTCCGGGCTGGTGCCCGTGTGCGGAGCCTTGACCTGCGTCTTCTTGCCGCGCTCGTCGTAGGTGATCAGGGTCTCGTTGTTGTCGGCGTCCTTGATGGAGACGACCAGCGAGTCCTTGTCGTACGTACGCGAGTTGATCTTGCCCAGCGCGTCGGTGACCGAGACGGACCGGTGGTTCAGGTCGTAGGCGGTCTTGGAGGTGTAGTCGGTAGTTTCGGCGGTCGCGTTCTTCTTCGGGTCGATGACCGTGACGAGGTTGCCGACGCTGTCGTACTCGTAGGAGATCTTGTCACCGGCGGAGTTGACCACCGAAGTGAGCTCATAGATCTCGTTGTAGTTGTGGGTGGTGACGTAGTCGTTCGGGTCCGCGGTGGTGGCGGTTCCCTTCGGCTGGGTGGTCGTCCTCAGGTGACCGGTCTTGTCGTACGTGTAGTCGGTCCGGCGTTCCGGTCCGGTCGGCGTGTCCTTGGGGTCCGTCGACGAGACCATCTGGTCCGTGGCGTCGTACGTCGCCGTCATCACCGCACCGTTGGGAGCGGTGGAGGAGGTCACGTTGTCGTTGGCGTCGTAGACCGGAGCCGGCGTGGTGATCAGGACACCGGACGCCTGGTCCTTGGGCACCGATTTGGTCAGCGGACGTCCGAACGTGTCGTACGTCTGCGTGGTGTTCTTGCCGAGCGCGTCGGTGATCTGCGTGACCTGGCCACGCTCGTCGTAGACGAAGGTCGACGACTTGTCCAGCGCGTCCGTGATGGAACTCGGGAAGCCGACCGGGCCGAAGCCGCCGTAGTTGTTTGAGTTCCCGTTCGGGTCGGTCGACTTGATCAGCTGGCCGAACGCGTCGTACTCGTACGACGTGGTGTAGTCACCGTCGACGGCCGTGGTGGCGACGCCCTTGGGGTCGGTGACCGTCTTCAGGTTACCGAACGAGTCGTAGCCGAACTGCCAGGTGCGCCCCTCCGGTGACGTCTTGCGGAACATGTCGGCCGAGAAGCCGTCCAGGCGGGTCTGGTATTCGAACTTCTGGGCGTTCGCCGGGTAAGTGCCCGGGGCGCAGTCCGAGGACGGCGGAACGCCCGCCTTGTTGTTCTCCGCGTCGCGCTTCCAGAGCGGGTAGCCCGTCTTCTGGTCGTAGCAGTACGCGGTCTTGGCGCCGTTGGCCTCCTCGAGGTAGTTGACGTTGTTGTCTGCGTCCCACGACATCTTCGTCGTCTGTGACTTGACGTTCGTCGTCTGGACCGGGCGGCCGAAGTCGTCCGTCACGTAGTCGGTAGTGCGCGACTCGGCGTCGGTGACCTTGGTGTCGGTGAACTTGGTGTTCCCGGCGTTCACGGCGTAGGTGAAGCCCGTGGCGCCCTGCAGACGGTCGGTGATCG
>NZ_JBVHTA010000085.1:0-6234 GCF_055566095.1 Streptomyces sp. NPDC027962 | reverse complement strand
CAACGAGCTTCGCTACTCGGAGAGTTGCGCGATGGCCGCCTCATGGCCAGGGGCTATACGAAGATCGCTGCTACACCACTCGGCGGGACACCATCCAGGGGTGCCCCGCCGCACGAGCCGGCGAAGTAGGAACCGGACCAGAAGTGTCCGCCCCGCAGATACCGGCGGACATGGCTGTCGTACTCCTGCCGGAGCCGCTGGGAGCCCGGGAGCTGACGCCCTTGAGGGCGTTGAAGTCGTCAAGCTCCTCGGCCGGAACCCAGAGCTCGAGGATCGTCTGCCCGCCCGCCTGCTGGATGGGATACCGGCTCTAGAACTCCGACTCGACCTCAAAACGGGTGACGAAGCCGGCGCCATTGTGCTTCACGTTCCAGTCCCGCGCGATCCTGATCGCGTAGCCTCGTTGAGGACCGGGTAGAAGATCGGCTGCTCGGGCAGCCGGGGCGGCCACGCACGGCAGTTCAGCTCCCGAACCAGATCCAGCTTTTTGGGGCCCGTGGGGCGCCACAGGGTCGTCGTTGCTTGCTTGCTGGCTGGTCATGAGCATCGCTCTCTGAAACGTAGCCGCTGGTACGGCGGGTTGGAGACCGGACGGTACCCCTGCCCCCAGAAGTGACCACAGCTACAAACTCAGTAGCGGGGCCTGGCGCTGGGCAGGACTGTCGCACACGGATAGGACGGACGCCGACAATGCGACCCGGCTACGACCGTAACGATCTACGGCCGGAGTAGCAGGCTCGCCGAGCGGTAGGCGGAAGGCGGCTTCTCAGCTCAGCGACGCTGGAAGCCTCACGGTGCTTGAATGAGCATGGTCGTGCCCCTTGATCAACAGAGCAGGTGAGATAATGACAAGCGCATCAGCCGGTATCGGATGGCTGCCTGAATACTTTCCGCAGGGCTTCTCAGCGACCTTCGTTCGGGGTTTGGATCCGAGGGAATTGCTACTTCGGATGCGATGCTCCGAAGAAAGTCTCGAGCAGCTTTCGCGTGAAGAAGCTGAGGAAATCGACATGGATGAGGACGTGCGCGTTCTCCGTTCCGGATTCTGCGATGGATGGGCGTATGCGTTGCAGAGTTGGGATGCTCACATCCTTGGGGAGGAAGGTGAGATCATGAGCGATGTCTCGGAAAAGACCGACGCGGTAGTGCTTGCCAGCACTGCATCCCTACCCTGGTTCGCCTACTGCAAGAATGGGGAGATCGTCTGCAGCTTCGACCCGGGGACGCCGGGGGGGAGGCACGGATCCGACCCTGACCGCTTCCTGCGGCAGATGGAGCTCGTGGGTATCGTCCCCGACGCCCCTCCTCCTGCGCAGGGACCGGTAGCTGCCATGCTCGACATGGCCGAGACGGAGTTCCGCCTCAACTTGCCAATTCGCGAAGCAATTCATGGCGAGTTGTTGGCTGGCAGGGTAGAAGAAGGCGTCTGATCGCGATAGCGGGGGCGGGCTTGTGCTCGCCCCCGCGTTCACCATTTCTGCGTCAGCCAGGAAGCTCACACATGGTTTGGTTGCAGTTCTCGAACCCAGGGGTTCCAACGAAGTAGCTGTCTGCGTCGTGCAGTCTCATCGCAGTGGTGAACCGGCCGAGCTGACCGCCAGCGCCCGTGTTCTGGCTAAGTGGAATGGAGCCGCGTCCACACGGCTCCTTCCACGTAGGCAGACCGCCAGCGGTGACGTCATACTTCAACTTCCAGCGACCGCTCTCCTTCGCAGCGTAGAACTGGGCGCACTTGTCACCTGTGACGGTTTGCCCCCCGCTCTGCCGAGACTTGGCGAACGGGTACTCGTCGCACGATGGCGGATCCGGCGTGTTCGTTGGGTGGCCCACCCAAGAGGAAGGGCACATCTTCGCTCGATTGCCGTCAGCAATGGACTGATCAGCTTGCCGGGTCAAGGGATGGTTTGGCGCCTTCCCCGGATGACTTTCCAGCTTCTCCATGAGCACCCAGTACAGGGCCGCTGCTGCAGGGTACTTCTTGGTGTTGATCTCCAGAGTCGGTGTGTAGCTCGGGAAGACGCACCCCGGCTTGGTCTCGGGCACTTCCTCCTTACCCATAATCACATCACAGCGGATGTCGAGACTCTCGTCGGACCAGGTCGTGGTGGCGCCGCCTTCGGGTGAAATACCCGTAAGGATGGAGGCGAGGGAGATGCGCCCGACTCCGCTTGTGCCGGTCCACCAGTGCCCTCGGCCGGCCGTGACCGAGTGGGTGTCCCCCGGAATCCATGTTGGAGTTCCGAACCACTGCGTAGTGCCGGAGCTGCAGGGACCTGAGCAGTCAGTCCGCCACTCGAGGCGCAGCGACTTAAGCGCAGCGTCGATCTTGATGGGGGTGAGGGTGATGCGTTCGTCGATGCTCGATTCGGTCTTGTACAGCTGGATCTGCTGGTCGACGTTAAACTTGGCCTCCATCCTCGTGTTGTTCTTGATGACCACGAACGTCAACGGAGTGGAGCTCTTGAGGCACGCCGTGTAGCGGTTGTACGCGGTTCCTGTGATAGGGCAGCTGCCCCAAGATGGTTCACCAGCCGCGGCCTGCAGTGGTGCAGCGCCTCGCGCCTTCTGCTCCCTGGCTACCAATGCACCCGGAGTTGCAAAGTTCATCGGCGGGGTGGGGATGGGAAGCATGGCCTGGTCGGCATAGTCGACATCGGGTGCGTTGGGGTCTGGATCCGGGAAGGAGATGTCGGGAATTTCCGTATAGTCGCCGGGCACGAATGCGATCGCGTCCCAGGCGATGTCCTTGTCCCCGGAGCCGCCGCTATTGAAGTTCGACAGGCTCACCTCCGGATACATGCCTGCGAAGACGTATGCCCCGAGATCCACCCACTTGTTGGACTCGTTGTCGGTCTGCGAAATCGTCCGCTTCGCCGTGCCGTTGGCGTGCTTGATCTCGTAGATGGCCTCACTGGTCTGCGCGCCATGATCCGGGATGTGCGCGTAGACCTTGGCTTGCCCGCTGTACTTACTGATCTTCTGCCCGAGCTTCCACGTGCCGGTGACCTTCATCCGGTTCGCGTTGCTCGGGTATGACTCGGGCTGGCGGGTGTGGGTGAACCAGAAGTGGTTCTGGTAGGCGGCACCGATCTGGTGGGTGTCCATCTTCCCCGGATAGGTGCCGTTCCACTCCACGAAGTGGAACTTGAACGTGCCGTCCGACTTCACCGGCCCGCAGCTTCTCGCGTTCGATCCGGCCGGGGTCACCCCGTTCGGAACATCATCGATGATCAGCGCGTTCGCGGGGAGGCCGCTGGAGCAGCGGGGCGGGTAGGAGTTCGCGTCCGGCTGCTCCGGATAGGAGGTATTGAAGCGGTGGACCTGGTAGCCGCACTCGGCACCCTCGTCGCAGCTCTTCCACTCCACCGCTTTGTTCCACCAGCAGTGCAGCCAGTGCGGGTTGGTGTCCTTGTTTCCTGCATCCAGGGTGCAGGCGCCCTGGCCGGGGTCGTTGGAGTCGTTGTCGGCGATCTTGCCCGGGTCGCAGGAGTTGGAGGAGTCGCAGAACAGGTCGACTGGCGGCTTCGCGGTAGCCCGGTATATGACGCTGTTCCACCACGCCGGCCGGTATCCGGCCTGCATGTCGCCGGGGGCGAACATGGCCGAGATCGGGCGAGCGGCCCAGCCGATCACCTTCTCCTGGTACGGCCAATGCTGCGGCTGCGCCGCGTGGCTGTAGTCGTCCCTCGAAGCGTCCAGGGCGTGTTGCAGGAACGGGACCCGGTTCGCCTTCCACAGCGGGTTGGCGGGGTTGTTGGTCCATCCCACGCCCGAGTGGCCGGCGGAGTCGGCTGTCGGGTAGAAGCCGGAGTTGTAGGCCCACAGGGCGAAGAACCAGTTCTCGATCCACTTCGGGTGACCGTTGTTCACGGTCATTCCGGCCTGGTAGGTCTCGTTCCACTTCTTCGACAGGATCTGCGCACCGGCCGCGATGTTCGCGGTGTAGTCCAGCGCCACAGCCTCCTGAGCCAGTGGGCTCAGCGTGGACTGGTTGTGGCCCGGCAGACGCATGCCGTCGGTGACCTGGGTGATGCCGTAACCGCAGTCGGAGTCTTCCCAGTTGATCTTCCACGGGTCGAGCTGCTCCCCGTCGGGGGCGTAGTCGACGCCGTAGTAGTTGCCGATCAGACTGTTCGCGGTCACACCCGGCACGGCGAAGCGGGTGGCCTGCCACATGTTGGATTCCTGGGCGGTGACGCCGAGGAGGATCTGGGAGGGGATGTGCCAGCGGTCGTTGGTGCCGTCCTCGGTATCCAGAGCCCCGTTGGGGTCGCCCTTGAGGAGAATCGGCGGGAAGAGGCCCTGCGGCTGGTAGCCGCCGGTCCCGGTGTTCTTCCAGTTCGGCTCGCGGTAGAAGTCGAGCTTGCCGACGACGGCCTGGTCCACGGCCCACTCGACCTGACGCGGGGTGGGCTGGAACGCCTGCTTCCGCACGTCGTTGCGAAGGACGGAGCAGGTCCGCTCGGACTCGTCCTCGGTCGGGACGTCCGGGGGGCCGGTGATGAGGCGGGTCTGCATCGTCTGCGCCGACATGCCGCCGCCGCTGTCGGCGCCAGCAGCCTTCGCGGGCTTCGCAGTCTTCTTGGGTTTGGGAAGGGCCGGAGAGACCGCCTTGCCCTGGACCTCGGCCCTTTTCCCGCCGACCCGGTTCTTCCCCGGGCGGGCGTCGAGCGTGACCGTCTTCTTGATGCCCAGGAGCTGGAGCGTGGTGCGCACGGTCCGCTCGGTCAGCGCCTCCTCCGGTCGGATACGGGTGTCCTTGCCGTCCGCCCAGGCGGTAGTGACGGCCGCGCGACCGTGGCTGGAGATGAGCGCGCCCTTGGCGACGCCACCAGGGTTCTTCACCGTCCTGGGCAGCTTGCCCTTGGTGGCGGCCTTGCCGGTGACGAACACAGTGCCCTGGCCGGTGGAGGCCAGGTCCCAGTCGGTCAGCGCACCGGAGGCAACTGTGGTGGGCTTCGCGCCCTTGGCGCGGAACTGACCGGCCACGAGGTGCTGCGCGAAGCTGGTGGACTTCTTCTTGCTGTTCTTCGACTCGGTGCGGTCGATGAACGTCAGACCGCCGTCACTGTCGACGGTGAACTGGAACGGCACCTGCCGGGTGCGGGTGATCTCGGTCAGCTTGCCTTTCGCCCCGGCCTTGACGACCCGGTTGCCGTGAGCGGCGACGATGCCGTCCTTCATCGGGACGGCGGAGGTTACCTGTCCGGGGTAGGCGAGCGGAGCACTGGCCCTGCCTGTGGCGGCGTCGACGGTGACCAGGCGGGTCTGCTGCTTGTCGTCGCCCTCGTAGGAGAGCTGGGTGAACACGGCCTGCTCACCCGAGCCGCAGCCGGGGTTGAAGTAGGCCAGCGACGCTTGGAAGGGAAACTTGGTGACCTTGCCGGTCGTCAGGTCCACCACCGCAGCGAACGCGCCCCGGGCCATCAGCTCGGGCTTGTTGGTGAACGTACGCGGCGCGTACGCCACGGCGGCCCGTTCACCGGAGGCGGTCAGGCACGCCTGGCCGATCCAGGTGTCGGTGTCGAAGCCGGGCTCTGACAGGGTTGCTGCGGTCTTCCAGGCGTAGCCGTTGTTCTCGTCGGCGACGAGGAGATGGAAGCCGGTGCCGTCACCGGAGGTAGTGAATGCGATGTCAACGGACTGCTTGTAGTGGGAGCCCAGCAGGTCAGCCCGGTCCTTGGAGGCGACGGCTTCCGGCTTGTCGACGTCCACGGTCTTCTGGGCCTGGTACTGGGCAGCGTGTTTCGGGGGCTGCGGTTCGGATGCTTGCGCGGGCATGGCCAGGGGTATCGCCAGTGCTGTCGCCATGGCGACAACAACCGGCATCCGCAGCTGTCTTATCAGTATCTTCACACTCTTCCTCAGGTTGAATGAACGATCCGCTCAGGTCTGGTTGCTGACCGCACGGATCTCTACCGCCGGATCTTCTCGGCGGAGACTGTGGCGCCCTGGAGTCTGATCTCGGTGAACAGGGTCGCGTCGGCGCCCAGGGAACTGCCGCTGTCGGCCGTCCAGCGCGATGCGCGGTTCGTCGCGGATGTCGCGCTGACGGCTTCATGAGCGAGGCCGTGTGCCCAGTAAGGTTGCGTTCCTCCGGCTGCAGCCCGGCAACACCTCTTCCAGCAAACACGCAGAATGAACCGCCCCGTGTCAGGTAGAGACTCGATTCCGTGAAAGGATTGAGTCATGGCACGACCCTCCCGTTACCCGCTTGAGTTGCGCCGTCGCGCG
>NZ_JBVHTA010000084.1:0-6792 GCF_055566095.1 Streptomyces sp. NPDC027962 | reverse complement strand
GCGATCGCGAGGGTGTCCAACTCTGTCTTCACACACTGACGTTGGACGCCCTCGTCCCATGCGCGCAGCCGATCCCTTGGAATCGATCATCTAGGGCCTCTCGTTCGGATCCTGCGAGATCGATAGCGTGTCCGGCATGGACGGGGACACGGGCAATGGGCAGCAGGAACTACGCGACGGCCAGGACTGGGCTGCCACTCGCGCCTGGGTCGAGAAGCAGCTGGGCGCGGGCGAGCGGATCGAGGCCGTCGAGCGGCTTCGCGGCGGGTGGACCTCGTCGATGCGGCGGCTGCGTGTCGCCGGTCCCGGCGGCGACGAGCGGCACCTGGTGCTGCGTTCGTTCGTCAAACCCTTCTACGTCCGGCACGCCCCCGCGATGCTCACCCGCGAGGCGGACATCCTGACGATGCTGGGCCCGACCGGCATACCGGCGGCGGAGTTGCGGGCCATCGACGCGAGCGGGGAGCACTGCGACCACCCCTCCCTGCTGATGACCCTGCTGCCGGGCGGCGTCCGGCTCGGCGAGGAAGGCGCCGACCGCCGTTCCGGTCTTCTCGCCCGCCGGCTCGTCAGCATCCACCAGCTGCATGTGCCGGAAGCGGCCCGGCCGCGCGCCTACCAGGCGTGGACGTCACCCGAACACGTCCGGCTGCCCGAGACCACGGATCGTCCGGAGGTCTGGCGGCGCGCCGTCGACGTCGTACGCCGGGATCCGCCCGACCACCAAGGGTGCTTCCTGCACCGGGACTTCCACCCGGGGAACGTGCTCTTCACCGGAGACGCCGACGCGACGCGCATCAGCGGCGTCGTCGACTGGGTGGAAACCTCCTGGGGTCCGGCGGACCTGGACGTGGCCCACTGCTCCACAGCGCTGGCGTTGCTGCACGGCCCCGAGGCGGGCATGCGCTTCGCCGACCGGTACACCGCCGCGGGCGGCCGGTTGTCGCAGGATCCGGCCGCCCATCTGTACTGGCGGATGCTCGACGCCCTCGCGTTCGCCCCCGACGCGGAGAAGGTCGCGGTGCCGTGGCGGGAGCTGGGGCGTACGGACCTCACCGGCGACGTGCTCGCCCGGCGGCTGGAGGACTACCTCCTGGCGCTCCTGCGCCGCTACGGCTGACGGACCGGGTCCGGTCCGGAGTCTGGCACGCGGCCCGGCAGGTCGCCGGTGCGAGAGGGTGGAGCCACACACCGGGCGGGGGCGGCGGAGCATGACGTGAACGGTCAGGCACGGCTGCACAGTTCCGGCGGGAGCGGACGGCTGTGCAGGATGTCGAGGCGGGAGACGGCCCGGGTGAGCGCCACGTAGAGCCGGTGCGGTCCGCGAGCCTCCGCCTCGACGATCGCCGCCGGTTCCACGACGACGACATGGTCGTACTCGAGGCCCTTGGCGAGCGTCGCCGGCAGCACGCTGACCCGTGCGCGCTCCTTGTCGGGCAGATGGGGTGCGAGCGCGTCGCGCAGGTGTTCCGTGGCCTCGCCGGCCGCCGCGATGACGCCGACCGAGCCCACGCGTGCCAGGGCGTGGCGCACGACAGGGACCACGGCCGCGGCCGTGTCGTCGACGCCGTGGATCGTCAGCTCGCCGTCCCGTCGCAGCGACCGGGCCCGCGGCACGTCGACGTCCAGTGCGCCGACGAGACGGTTGGCGAGGTCGACGATCGCCGCCGGCACCCGGAAGCCCGCGGTCAGGGCGACCACGGTGGCCCGTTCCTTGCCCAGGTGGGCGAGTTGCCGCTGCCAGTCGCGGGCGGCCCACGGCGTGGTCCCCTGGGCGAGGTCGCCGAGCACGGTGAGGGAGCCGGATCCCGCCCTGCGGGCGATGGCACGGCACTGCATCGGTGACAGGTCCTGCGCCTCGTCGACGACGATGTGCCCGTAGCCTTCGGGGCGTTCGATCAGACCGGCGAGCTCGTCGAGCAGGACGAGATCGGCGGCGGACCACTTCGCGGACCGGTACGAGCGCGGGGGCTTCGCCCACCGGACGGCGTCCCGCTCGGCCGCCGTCAGGAGCGGGTCGCGGGGATCGGTGAGCACCTCGGCCAGTACCTCCTCGGGCAGCGCCTTCGGCCAGACCGCGTCCACGAACGCGCGGACCGCCGTCGCCCCGGCGATCTTGCGCACCCATGCGTTGCTCACGGGCCCTGCCCGCCGCTCCGCCTGGAGCTGTACGGCGCGTACGGCGCGGCTGCGCACCCGTTCACGGCCCACGGCGTACGGTGGCGCCTCCTCGCGGACCTCCACGACGATCCGCTGCAGCTCGCCGAGCGGCACGCGCCAGCGGTAGGAGCCGTCGGCGACGGCGAGCGCCTCGGCCGGCGGTACGACCCGTGCGTACAGGGCGCGGTGCAGTACGGCCGCCATGCGGATGTCGTGCTTGACGGCCGCGGCGTGCCGCGAGTCGTCCTGCCGCACTTCGTGCCGTGCGATCTCGTCGTCGACGGTCGACTGGCGGATGTCGACTTCGCCGAGCGCGGGCAGAACCTCGGAGATGTAGGACAGGAAGGTCCGGTTGGGGCCGAGGATCAGCAGACCGCTGCGCGTGATGCGCTGCGGATACGTGTAGAGCAGATACGCGGCGCGGTGCAGGCCGACCGCGGTCTTGCCGGTGCCGGGGGCGCCCTGGACGCAGACGGTGTGGGCCAGTTCGGCGCGTACGAGATCGTCCTGCTCGGGCTGGATGGTGGCGGCGATGTCGCGCATCGGGCCGACGCGCGGCCGTTCGATCTCGTCGGCGACGATCGCGCTCGCGCGTGCGGCAGCGCCGGTGGCGTCCGATCCGCCGAGGGGCTCGTCCTCCAGGCCGGTCAGATCGGCGGAGTCGCCGTCGCTGCCCGGCGCCCAGCCGAACCGGCGGCGCACGGCGACGCCCTGGGGGTCGCCGGCGCTCGCCTGGTAGAAGGTGCGCGAGACGGGGGCGCGCCAGTCGATGACGAGCGGCGGGTCGGCGGGACGGCGGCTGATGCGGCGGCGGCCGATGTGGTGGCTTTGGCCGTCCTCGTGGTCGAGACGGCCGAAGAACAGCGGCCCGGGCGGCTGTTCGCGCAGTTCCCGTGCGTGACTGCGGAACTGGCGGCCGAGGACTTCGGCGTCCGCGCCGGACGCGGACACGTCGGCGCCGGTGGCGACCCGGTGGTCAGTGCCCTCCAGCATGGCGGTCAGGGCGTCGCGGCAGGTGTCGTGGAAGGCCCGCTCCCGGGCCAGCTCGTGGTCGAGTGACGTCATTCCCACGAGAATAGCGCAACCGAGTTACATTTTTAACTAGAGCTCATTCCGGTCCGAAGGCCCACCCCGCCCGAGGGCTCACTCCAGTCCGTCGCGCAGCTGCGCGAACGCCAGGTCCGCCGCCGCCACCGCGTCCGCGGCGACCTCCTCCGCACGCTCACCCGCCGCGATCCGCCGCCAGTTCTCCTCCGCGAGGATGCGCTGCACGGCCACGATCTGCCCCGCCGCGAGCCGGGCACCAAGCCTCCCGACACCGGCCGCGCGCAACGCCTCCGCCAGGGCCGCCTCGGACCTGGCCCGGTAGGCAGGCAGCCGCGCGACCAGGCCGGGGGTCCCGTACAGCAGACGGTGGAAGGCCAGCACCCGCTCGTCGTCGTTCAGCCCGGTCACCGGGTCGCGGCGCTCCAAGCCGTCGAGGAAGTGCCGGTGGAGCGCCGTGAGCGGCGAGACCGCCTCCGGCCGCGCCGTCACCACGCGCGCCGCCTCGTCCTCATGGTCGGCGAACCGGTGCAGGACCAGGTCCTCCTTGGCCGGGAAGTACCGGAAGAGGGTCGGCTTGGAGACGTCCGCCGCAGCCGCGACCTCGGCGACGGACACTGCGTCGAAGCCCCGCTCGAGGAAGAGCGCGATCGCGGCCTCCGAGATCGCGCGGTACGTCAGCAGCTTCTTGCGCTCCCGCAGCCCCATCTCGCCGCTCACGCCTCGACGCCCCCTCCGCGCGGGGCGGCGCCCCCGCCGTCCTCGCAGCCGCTTTCCCGGCCGCGCCTGTCGACCAGCACCTGCACCCCGTCCATCAGGCGCTCCAGACCGAAGACGAACTCGAAGTCGGCAGTGTCGGGTTCGTGCATCACCCTCGACTCCAGCAGCTTGGCGAGCGCCGGATAGCGCTCGGGGTCGGCGAAACGCTCCAGGGTCTCGGCGTAGCGGCGCATGACCACCTCGGCGGACTCCCCGCTCGCCGCGATCGCGGCGCCCAGGTCCGCCATGAGCAGGGCCTCGTTCCGCACGAAGCCACCGACCAGCAGGATGACCGAGATCTTCTCACCCTCGTCGAGACCCGTGTCCGCGAGGGCAGCGAGGCCCCGGTCCCACCAGGCGACCGAGTTGGGCGTGGCCGGCGGGCCGGAGATGGGGATGCGCAGCATCCACAGGTTCCGGTGGATCACTTCGCGCTGCGCCCACGCCCATGCCTCCAGCGCCTCGCGCCAGCCGGTGCCGGGCGGAGGGGGCGCGGGCGGCAGGCCGACGGCCGCCTCCTGCATCAGGATGTAGAGCTCGTCCTTGGCGGCCACGTACCGGTACAGGGACATCGTCGAGACGCCGAGCTCCTTGGCGACCCGCCCCATGGAGACGGCCGCGAGCCCCTCGGACGACGCCACTGCGACGGCGGCCGCGACGATGCGCTCGACGCCGATGCCCGGCTTGGGCCCCTTGCCCGGGCGCTCCCGCAGCCCCCACGCGGCCTCGATGCTCGCGGGCAGCCCGGTGCCGGCCCGCGCACCGCCTGGGCCGCGCCTACGTCCGTCGCCCGCCATCGCTCCGCCGCCTCCGCCGCATCCGCCACCGGGTCCGGCCCAGGGCTGCCTCGCGCTTGACGCCCATCCTAGTAATGCGTAACCCTTACGCAGTACCGCGTATGACATACGCAGAAGCGCGCACAGAAGCGTGCGCGGGCGCATGCGCCGAAGGGGGTTCGCGAAGATGAGCACAGACCGACCACCGGCCGTCGAGGGGCCGGCTGCTGAGGGGCCGGCCGTTGAGGGGCCGGCCATCGAGGCCACAGGGCTGCGTAAGGCATACGGAAAGGTGACGGTGCTCGACGGCGTCGACCTCCGGGTCGAACAGGGCACCGTCTTCTCCCTGCTCGGGCCCAACGGCGCCGGCAAGACGACGACCGTACGGATCCTCGCCACGCTCACCGCGCCGGACGCCGGCCACGCCCGCGTCGCCGGATACGACGTACTGAACGAGCGGAGCCGGGTACGCCGGGCCATCAGCCTCACCGGCCAGTTCGCGGCGGTGGACGAGAAGCAGACCGGCGAGGAGAACCTTCGCATGATGGCCCGCCTCACCGGCCGGTCACGCACCGCGGCCCGCCGCCGGGCAGCCGAACTGCTGGAACGCTTCGACCTCACCGACGCCGCCCACCGCCTCGCGGCGACCTACTCGGGAGGCATGCGCCGCCGGCTCGACCTCGCCGCCGGCCTCGTCGGCGACCCCGGCGTCGTCTTCCTGGACGAGCCGACGACCGGCCTCGACCCGCGCAGCCGTCAGGAGCTCTGGCAGGTGGTGCGCGACCTCTCCGGCCGGGGCACCACCGTCTTCCTCACCACCCAGTACCTGGAGGAAGCCGACCGCCTCGCCGACCGCATCGCCGTCATGGACGGCGGCCGCGTGATCGCCGAAGGCACCGCCGCTCAGCTGAAGGCCAGGGTCGGCGGCCACCGCCTGGACCTGGTCCTCGCCGACTCGGCGGCGTACCGGCGGCACGAGGCGCGCGCCGTGCACCGCTCCCCCGAAACCCTGACGCTCGGCCTGCCGACCGACGGCACAGCGGCCGAAGTGCGGTCCCTGCTCGACGAGATCGACCCGGCCCGACGCGACGTGGCCCGCTTCTCCCTGCACACGACAACGCTCGACGACGTGTTCCTGTCCCTCACCGGGTCCGGCGCCCTTACCGAGGAGGAGCCCGCCCATGCCTGAAACGCCCGGCACCACCGGCCTGCTGACCCCGGCACTGACCATGACCGGCCGCTGCATCCGCCTCAGCCGCCGCGATGTCGACGCGGTCATCACCTCGATGGTGCTGCCGCTCATGCTGATGCTCGTCTTCGTCTACTTCTTCGGCGGCGCGATCAACACCGGTACGCAGTACGTCGACTACGTCGCGCCCGGCATCCTCGTCCTGTGCGCAGCGTTCGGCTCGTCCGGCACGGCGGTGCGCGTCAGCGAGGACATGAAGGGCGGCATCATCGACCGCTTCCGCTCCCTCGACGTCGGCGGCACGTCGATCCTCGCAGGCCACGTGGCGGCCAGCACCGTGCGCAATCTCCTCTCGACCGCGCTCGTCCTCGCCGTCGGCGTACTGATCGGCTTCCGTCCCTCGGCCACCCCCATGGGCTGGCTCGCCGCCGCGGGCATCCTGATCGTGTTCCTGGTTGCCCTCTCCTGGCTCTCGGCGGCGGTCGGGCTGCTGGCGAAAACGCCGGAGGCGGCGGCGGGTTTCACCTTCTTCATGATGTTCCTGCCCTACCCGAGCAGCGCGTTCGTCCCCATCGAGACGATGCCGAGCTGGCTCCACGGCTTCGCCGACCACCAGCCCGTGACCCCGCTCATCGAGTCCCTCCGCGGCCTCCTGCACGAGCAGCCGGTCGGCTCGGCGCCCTGGCTGGCGCTGGCGTGGTGCGGGGGGATCCTGGCGGTGGCGGTGGGGGTGTCGGGGGTGCTGTTCAGGGCACGGACGTCGTGAAGAGCGCTAGGTGTATTGCCCTGAGAGGTTGGGGACGCGGCTGGCGGGTGGTTGGCCTTTCAGCGCGGTGTGTCCGCGGTGGTGATTGTAGGTGTGCA
>NZ_JBVHTA010000083.1:0-6966 GCF_055566095.1 Streptomyces sp. NPDC027962 | reverse complement strand
GCGCGACGGCGCAACTCAAGCGGGTAACGGGAGGGTCGTGCCATGACTCAATCCTTTCACGGAATCGAGTCTCTACCTGACACGGGGCGGTTCACCCCGCGGTTGGCGGTCTGCACCTGGCCTCGCAGGTGATCGGCGAGGTCCGCGACGTCGAAGTGCAGGCCGAGGACCCAGCGGGGCCGGTCCGTGATGCGCTCGATGAGAGTCTGCTTCGCGGAGTCGTCCAGCGTCGGATACTGCGGGGCCGGCCAATCCAGGTGCTTGTCGAGGGCGGCAAACTGGCTCTCGTAGTCCCCGGCGAAGAACGGCGGGAAGGCCACCACCGGCGCATCTGGCGGGACGTGTTCGGCAAGCCACTGGTTGACGTCCATCGGCGCGTACGAGGCCAGGCGCAGCGGCAGCGCCTCGATCTTCGCGACGGTCTTGGCGTGCAGCTGCGGGAACTGCTTCTGGTAGGCGCCGAGCATCCGCCCGTAGTACGGGTGCTCGCCTCGGCCGAGCCACTGGAAGAATCGGGAGCCAAGCAGCACCGCGGCCAGCGTCCCGGCCCGCCCGTCCATATACGGGACCAGCCAGTCGAGTTCGTCGGACGACTCGGGCCGGATGGCGATGGGCAGTTCCTGACCGGCGAGGTACCAACCGATCGCCGACGAGTACAACTGCACGTCGCATCCGTGGAGCCGGAAGCCACTGTCGTGCAGGACGCGTTCAATGGTGAAGTTTCCCGAGCAGCCGACGTAGATGTCCTCGGCCTGCCCGGCCCAGGTAGCGGTGTGCTCGTGGATGACGGCGCGGAGATCGGCGGGAATCGAACCGTGGAACACCGGGGCCTCCCCTTCACGGGGCCGACCACGTTGGGCGGCCGATCAGTGGTCTCGCTTCTCGTCAGGCTGAACAGGAGTGGGATGCGGGCCCGGAGGGGCAGGGGGCTGGTCCTGCCGTGCCGGATCGCCGGGGAACCAGGAGGCGCGGGGGACGCCTGGAGGGTTTGGTTCCGGGGCTGGTCGGCTCCACACCACATACCTGTGCGGACGCATCCTCGAGCGCCGGGCCCGACTCGAACGAGCTCCTCCCCACCGGGGGCGGGGCGTGCTACCAGGTGCACTACCGGCGCGCGGCGGGGCCCGATCGGGAAGATCCCCCGCCAACACATCGAACCTATCAGACATATGTCTGTCTCCACACAGGTAGCGGACGCAGAGTCGCGCCCGCTACCTGCATATCACCCCACAAACCGGAGCGAATTCATCTACTCATCGGGGTCGACGAGGTCCAGCAAATCCATCGTGCCGAACGCGCACGGCTCAATCGGCGGCTTCCGCCGCGGCTTCGGCTTCGCCGGGCCCGACACGAACAGCTGCATCTGCCCGGGCGGCACCGGCTTGGACTCCGGCGGCTTCTCGAAGTCCTCCGGTCGCATGTCCACCCAGTTCCGCCTCCTCCCCTGCTCCGCGCTCACATCAGCGTCCCTTGTTCGTACTCTGGCCTCAGCGGCCCGAGTTCCCGCACGGGCGCGCCCGTCTGCTCCCGCCACCAGGCCGCGAACATTCGCCGGTGACACCACTCCCCTGGTTTCGCCAGGTCTTCGAAGCACAGCAGCACCAGCCGCAAGTCCCCTCCCTCCACCGCGATTTGCTGGAACCGGGTACCGAGGAATCCAACCCCGAAGCTGTCGAGTTGCGCCCGGTACGCCCTCTCGAAGTCCAGCCGCGGCGACCCGAAGTACGTCCGGCTCGGCGCGGCTTCCCGCACCTGGTGCTCCAGGGGATACGGCAGGGTCCATCTCGGCGCGGACAGGGTGATGCGCACTGGAATGCCCATCGTGGGCACAGCGGACAGTCGGGATCCGGCTCGTCGTCATGGCCGTCGCCGCTGTGGCTGTTCTCCCAGCCGGCCAGCTCGTAGCAGTCGTCGCACAGCTGCACGCCGAGCGCGTCCTGGAAAGTGCTGCCCGAACCGAACACGAGCCGACCTTCGCCGTCCACCGCCACGGTGGCGCCATCCGACGCCCGCACCGGTTCAACCCTCAGTCGAACGCCGCATGCCCGGCACGGGATCACCGTGGCCAGCGCCGCCGCCAGCCAACCGCACCCAGCGTTCCGTCTTCCTCGATGAGTACTTTCATACGTTCCCTTCTCCCCTTCGCTCCGGCACAGGACCGACGGCCCGGCACGGAGAGACCTCCACACCCAAAATGAGTAGGACCTGACAACTAAATTCTATCTTCAACCGACTTTAGCGTCAAGCGTAATTTATACCTGTGGCACGATCGCGGGCTCCGCGCACCCCACTCGCACCCCACTTCCACCCCACCCCAGACACCGCGCCCATACCCCCAGCCGGGCACCGAAAGACCAGTGGCCGAGTACCCCACCCACGGGGCACCCGGCCACTGGAACCCGGTCGATCAGGCCGCCTCCTCCAGCTCAGCTTCCGTCGACTCCGCGACATCCAGCTCGGCCAACTCCGCCTCGCTCGGCTCCCCCTCAGCGATGCCCTCGACCTCCGGCTCGGCCTCCAGCTCGGGGCGCACGGTCAGCCGCTTCGCCTCGGACATCGCCTTCGCCTTCCGCAGCTTCTTCACCGTCTCGGCCGCCGCCTTCCGCACCCGGTCCACCGCGTCCAGCTGCTTGCCGACCTCGCCCTCGAACAGCTCGGCCAGTTCGGACGGTGTCAGCCTCCCCAGTTCTTCCAACAGCGTCCCGGCCCGCTCGACGTGGTCCACCTTGGACTTGACCTGCTTGCGCTCCTTCGCCTTGTCCTCCTTCTCCTTCTCCGACAGTTCCTTCTCGGAGAAGAAGCCCTCCTGGTTCTCCTTCATCCGCAGGGCCTGCGCGAAGGTGGAGGCGTCGGTCTCCGTCCTGAAGTCGCCCTTCATGTACCGGGTGACCGCCACCTTCTGGTTCGCCGGCGAGAGCTTGGACAGGTACCAGGCAAAGTCCGCCTTGATCTTCCCCTCGGCGACCAGCTCCGCGATGTCCGTCGTGAGGTTGAGCAGGTCCATCCGCCACTTCACGTAGTCGGTGGTCTTGCCGAACATCTCCGCGATGCGCTCCGCCATGTACCCGAACCCGACCAGATCCGCGTACGCCTGCGCCTCCTCCATGAGCGTCATGTCCGCGCGGCCGACGTTCTCGGAGATCCCCATGATGAACGCGTTCTCGTCGTCGACGCTCGAGACGACCTTGGCCTCGATTGTGGTCGCGCCCTCCACCAGGTACATCGCCCGCCAGCGCCGCTCACCCATCACGATCTGGAACGTGTCGCCGGCCGGCCGGACCACGATCGGCTGGAGCTGGCCGACCGAGCGGAACTGGGCCGCGAGCTCCTCCAGCTTGGTCTCGTCGAAGAACTTCCGGGGCTGGTCCGGGTTGGGCTCGATCTCACCGAGAGGAATGGCGATGACCTCGATGTTCGCCTCGCTGACGCTCATGTCGCTGACTCCTCGCACTCTTCGGTCTCGCAGGGTGGGTTCCTGTGAGGTTGTGACTACATTCTATGATCACAAGATCAAGATCGTCAAGTGTGATTTACTTTGATCTCGCGCAACCCTTGCGGGCACCTGGGGGTCAAACACGAAGGCCCCGGCGGTCCCATACGGACCGCCGAGGCCACTCTCGAAATGACTTGCCAAGCTATCTGAAGTCCGCCTCAACACATGTCGACCCCAGACTCGAAGGCTCGTACTCCACATCCGCGCCCATAAGGACCTTGAAGCATTCCAGCGCCCGCTCCTCCCCGCTGCCCACGGGTTCGACACCAACGCTCTCGGCCCCCTCCACCTCTATCCACCCCTTCACCGCCGCCAGCGAGATACGCCCGTCCACGCACTTCTCCCCAAAGCTATGACGCAGGCAACCCCCGCGCCCTGACTCGCTCCCTCGTAGGTAGCACCGGGCGCAGCACGGTCGGTGACTAAACGTTACACAGAGCGCGAGATCGTTTAGACTACGACCCGATCCATCCGAGCGCAAACATGTGTGCGGACGAAGAGGTTCGCATCCAACAGCTCCTCCTTCAGTGGACCGACGATCAGCGGCATGCCCCCTACCGCCAGAGGATGTCGAACCGAGCCTCGTCGAATCGGCGTGATCCACGCACCGTGGCCGGACCGACTCGCACCTCGGCCACGATCAACTGCAGGAGTGCCCGCCGCTGCTCCTGGCCCGCGGTCTCGTTCCACCACTCGACCAGCGCCTCGACAGTCAACTCCGGCAGTTCGCCGAGATACTTGCCCCTTCGCATGGCCGCCATGGCCTGCGAGCGCCGCACCTCGAGACCCTCCTTCGCCTTCTTGAACTCCCCAAGACTCAGATCCTTCGCCCCGAAGGCCCTCGCCAATTCATCCTTGTGACTCCGCAGCTCTTCCAGGAACTTGGCAGCCTCTTCGGACTCCGCGACAAACCCGTCCCGCAGATCGGCCAGTCGCCTCATCATGCCCGCGCGCTCCAGCCTCGCGATGGCGCGCTCGGCCACGTACTTGTCCAGCGGCTCTGCGGAGATCCGGACCTTTCCGCACCCCGCGGTCTCGCAGACGTAGCCGCGCCCGCCGTTCGCTGTAGACCGGGACACCAGCGGGCTGTCGCACAAGTCGCACACCGTGCTCCCCCCGGACAGCAGATGGACATGCGCCGGCTTGCTGCCCTGACCTCGCTCGTTACGCGTGAACAACTCCTGCAGCGCATCAAAGGTGTCGCGGTCGATCAGGGGTTCAGCCGGCCCTTTCACCAGCTCGCCGGCTGCGTTCTCCCGCAGCCCCGCGATCCCTGGATTGCGGAGTCGGCGGCGCAGGGTCGTCGGCGACCACGGCCGCCCGAACACCGTCGGCCCGGCAGTCTCCGTCATCCACCGCGCGGTGTCCCCGAGCGTCGCCCCACCCTCCAGCAGGCGCTTAGCAGCCGCCGCCAAGTAGGCAGCTTCCTCGGGGACGGCAGTCACTCCGTCCGTCTCGTGGCCGTATGCCCTCATCACCTCTCCAGCCCATAACCCCAGGTATCCCCCTACGCCAGGGTATGCCAGAACCCATCACTGTCAGCCCGACATGTAATGGTCTGCACAATGTGCACACCAACCGGGTTCGCGGCACCGTAGCCGACCCGTTCCGGCCCCGTCCACCTACCCGACGGTTACAGTCGGCGAGGGGCGGATCACCCCTGCGACGGGCCGCAACATGCAGACTCGCAGTATGCCTAGTCAAAGTATGCCAACTCTCGGTTGGCCTACTCGGAGTTGGCCTCCCCACCAGCCCTGACGGAGGCTACTCCTCGAAGGCAGGAGTCAGCCCCGCATCGAGGGTGGGGCAGTCCCCACTCGGATCACGGGGAGCCAGCATCGCGCACCACGCCTCCGCGCTCGGCACGTCGATCGCCCCTGGCAGGGCGCGTAGCGCTTTCCCAGGCACGAGGGCGCGGCCTACTGAATTGAGTAGGCCGCGCCGAAGACTGGGCAACACCGCGCCAGCGAGGGGGTGGCCGAGTCACCCCTTGGCGCCCGGCGCTATTTCGGCACCACCCCAAGTGCCACCCACAGCTCGGAGGTCAGGACCCGGCGGTTGCCCTTGCCGTACTGGTGAACCTTCACCGGGAACTCTCCAGCATTGATCAGCTCGTACGTCGTGTTCCTGCCCAGGCCGAACGCCCTGCCGGCGGTCAGGACATCGATCGCCACTGGCAGCTCCAGCACTTCCTCGCGCGTCATCCCGGCACTCTCACGAGGCACCGCACCGCGCTTGGCCGAATCTCGACGATCACCCATGTTCAGACTCTCCCGTCTCGCCCCCGCGCCTCCCAGACAGTCCCGACCGAGCCTAGAGTCTCCCCAGCGAGGGCACCAAGATCCGCGTCCACCCAGACGGGCTACACCCAGCATCAGACTGCCACCACATAGGTATGCGCATCCGGAGCCGAGCAGACCCGAGCGCATGCCAGCCAGACACCAAATCGACCAGACCATCCGTCTACGCCGACATTATCAAGGAGACATACAACTGTCTCAACATATGATTGCGGCGTTCGGGTGGCACCGACACCGATCAACACCGGAGGGGACACAACGTGTTCAAGGGGTCTGTCTACAAGCGCTGTGCCTGCAGGAGACTCGTCACCAGCAAGGACGGCGAACCAGTCCTCGACAGCGACGGCCAGCAGAAGACGAAGGAACTCGGCGCGGACTGCCCACAGTTGAACAACCGCGACCACGGCACCTGGTACTACTACGTCGAACTGCCCAACGGCCCCGGCGGCAAGCGGCGAAGAGCACGCAAGGGCGGCTTCCTCACCAAGAAGAAGGCCGAGGAGGAGGCCCAAGCGATCTGGAACCAGGCCCAAGGAGGCATCGACGTCCTCTCGGACGAGACCGTCGAGCAGTTCCTGCGGCGCTGGATCGAGAAGAAGGTCAATCTCAAGCGGTCGACCAGGAAGGGCTACCAGGACCACATCGACCGCGTCTTCGTCCCGCACCTCGGCCACCTGAAGTTGCGGGATCTGCGCACCCGGCACATCCAGGAGATGTTCGAGCAGATCTGGCGCGACAACGAGACGCACGCCGCGAACCGCGTCACGGCAGCCGCCGCCGAAGCCGAGTGCGAGGCCGCACACACGGCGTGGAGAGCCACTGCGAGACCACGCCCACCCGAGCTGCGCCAGCGGTGGAACGACGCCAAGCAGGCGCTGCGCGAGGAGCGCAAGAAGCCTCGCCACATCACCGGCCCCGGCGCCCAACTCAAGATGAAGAACGAGCTCAGCTCCGCTCTGGACTACGCGATGCTGACCGAGAAGCTGATCAGTGAGAACTGGACCAAGCACGTCGTACTGCCGAAGTACACACCGCCCAAGCCCTTCATCTGGACCGGTGAACGCGTCGCCCGCTGGCGCGAGACCGGCCAGCGGCCCGGGCCCGTGATGGTCTGGACACCGGAGCAGACCGGCGAGTTCCTCGACCAAGTCGCCGAGCACCGGCTCTACCCGA
>NZ_JBVHTA010000082.1:0-7215 GCF_055566095.1 Streptomyces sp. NPDC027962 | reverse complement strand
GAACCCCAAGCCGTTCATCTGGACGAAGACCGCCGACGACATCCTCGACACCCTCGCCGCCTACTGCACACGAATTAACGACTCAGGACACTAGGCGCCCCCGCCGCCAGGGTTCCTGGTGACCGGCGTCCAACGCGGAACGGCTCGCCGCGCCGGGTGGTTTCGTGACGGGCCAGATCAGTCACGGCAGCTGGAGTGTGCCCGTGCGGCGGCCGCACCCCCGACCGGGGCGGAGCCCCAGGTCAAGGACATGCAGGCCGAGTTCGACGCCGTGGAACGCGTGCAGCGTGCGCTCACGGCCGACGGCGCGGACAACATCTCCTTCATGATGGAGACCGCGCCGGACGGCAAGACCAGCCTCCATCTGTTCGACGCGGGCCCTGCCGTGGAGTCCGGCTTCACCAGTCCCTACGTGGGCGCGCTGACCCTGGTCGAGGGTGCCGTACCCGAGCCCTGGCGTCGCCTTCCCGAACCGGCGGCCGGCGCTGCTGGAGCGGACGCTCCGCGAGCGGATTCCGGATGCCATCGGCGCGACCGAGGATGTCGCGACGGACGACGAGCGGCGTACGACCACCACGTACGACAAGGTCGGCAACGTCAAGACCGTCACCGAGCCCAAGGGCAACCTGACGGCCACGGTCGGCGACTACACCACGACCTACACCTGCGACGAGATCTACCAGCCTGTCTCGGTGGAGAACGCCAAGGGCGACAAGGTCTCCAGCACCTATGACAGTGTCGGCGACATCGTCACGGTCGTCGACCCGAAGAAGAACGCGACCGCGGACACCGCCGACTTCACCACGAAGTACACGTACGACCTGAACAACCGGGTCACGAAGACGACGGACGCGGCCGGCAAGTTCACGACGGTCGAGTACGACCTCGACGGACGCTCGCCCAAGGCGACGGATGCCGAGGGCAACACTTCGGAGACGGTCTTCGACCGTCGCGGCCTGGCCAAGGAGGTCAAGGTCCCGTACTCCAAGGACGGCTCCGGGGCCATCACCTACCGGACTACCCGCTTCGAGTACGACGAGGTCGGCAACCGGACGAAGACGATCAGTCCGCCCTGAACCCTGATTCCGGGTGGCCTGCCGCATCCTGTGGGTGCGGCAGGCCACCCGGTGATTTACGACCTCATAGGATGATCAAAATGAACCTTGCTGCGAAATTCAGTGACGACACCATTGTCAGACTGGGGTTTGCCCCCTTCATGCTGATAATTGGCCTCCTGGTCCTGACCAACTACAAGGGGGTTGTTGAGGAGGTCTATCTCAAGAGTCAGGGAAAGGTGGCCACCCCTTTCTGGATCATCCTTTTCCGTATAGGTGGATCCTTTTGGGTGATCGCTGCAATCACCTTGCTCATCGGGATCTGGTGACGGCTGCACGGCTTCGAGGCCACCCCGCGTGTACGGGTCACCCTGCACGGCGCCGCGATCAGCGGGCTGACCTCGGCTTGCGCGAGCCCTCGGCAGTTCGCTGTTGAGGGTTCCCTGCTGTCCGCCATGGCCGGATTCCTGGTGACCGGCGGCGCGGTCTGCGGCCTCCTGGACACCTGGACCGGCCGTAGGCGTCGCGGAACGCCCGGAACGAAATGTTTCTGAACTCTGCGTGACCAGAACGTGCCGTTGTCGCTGCGGGCCGGCGAATCACGGGTCTGCTGGTGGGCTCTGTGCGCGAACCGACGGATTCGGCCCTTGCTGTCGACGGGGCGGTGCGCTGCACAGCTCCTGCGCTTGTGCCGCCAGGCGGCCTGCCGGGGGGCCGGAGGGCACCGGAGGGACCGCTCGCCCGGATAAAGGGTGATGTGCGGAATTGGTCGAATTAGCCAGTCGGTTTGACGATCGGATATATGTTCGTCTAATGCTTTTCCTGTTCAGAGCAGGTGAGCAGTCCCGCTCCGGACCGCGAGGGATTTGCAGCCGGGGACGCCGGGAGCGGACCCGGCCCGAGACGAACCCGAACGAAACCATCGGCCCGCCGTGCCGTACGTCGCCGCGCGGTGCCGAACAGTCATGGAGGAAGGTCTGCCGTGGGTCGGCAAGCATCCCGTCGGCGCCGGCCGGCCCCGTCCGCCGGCGGAGGCCGCAGGCGTCGCACCCCAGCCCGTAGCCGCGGACGCTTCGGCGTCGGCCGGGGTGCGGTGCGGGGGATGGTGATCGGCATATCCGTCTTCGCCGCGCTGGGCGGCGGCGTCGCCGTCGCGCACTGGCAGGAGACCCGCGCCGGTTCGGCGGCCGGCGGCGCCGTGGACGCCGCCGCCCCGCTGAGGGCCGATACGGGCGGCGCGTCGCCGAGCAGCACCCCGAGCCCGTCCCTCAAGAGCAGCCCGTCCCCGAAGGCCAGTCCGTCCGCGTCCCCGTCCCCGTCGGCGTCCCCGGACGCGGACAAGCTCATCGCCGTCCCCGCCACCGGCCCCGGTACGTTCACGACGGCCGGCACGGGCGGCTCGGCTGTCGGAAGCGGCACCAAGGTGGTGCGCTACAAGGTGATGGTCGAGGACGGCATCGCCATCGGGGCGAGCGACGCGGCGGCCGAGATCGCCGCGATCCTCGCCGACGAGCGGGGCTGGACCCGCGACGGTGTGCACTCGTTCCGCCGGGTGGGTTCGGGCACGTACGACCTCGCGGTGAAGATCGCGACGCCGGGCACGGTGGACCGGATCTGCGGGGCCGCCGGTCTGCAGACCCGCGGCGAGGTGAACTGCCGGGTCGGCGAGAACGTGGTCGTGAACCTCAAGCGATGGGTGAAGAGCTCGCCCGAGTTCGACGGGCCCATCGGCGACTACCGGGCGCTGATCATCAACCACGAGGTCGGCCACGGCATCGGCCGGGGCCACGAGACCTGCCCCGGACCGGGCATGCCCGCCCCGGCGATGATGCAGCAGATCAAGGGTCTGAAGGGCTGCGTCGCCAACGCATGGCCCTACGACCGGAACGGCGACTACCTCGGCGGCCCCGCGGTCCCGTGATCCGGCGGACGCGGTGCGGCGTCCGGGCCGGCGGGGGGAGACGACCGGGCCACCCACCTCGGGATCTTCGGATACTCGGGTGACTGACCCGTCCCGGCCGGGTGAGCAGCCTTGCCCGATACTCACTTCCCTGCGATCAACGGAACGACAGGAGGCCACCGTTGCCCTCGATACATGACTTCGCGACCTGGGAACCACTGCTGAGGCTCCTCCAGGCCTCCAACGCGGAACGGCTCGCTGCGCCGGGTGGTTTCGTGACGGGCCAGATCAGTCACGGCAGCTGGAGTGTGCCCGTGCGTCGTCCGCACCCCCGACCGGGACGGGCGTCCCAGGTGGAGGACATGCAGGCCGAGTTCGAGGCCGTGGAGCGCGTGCAGCGTGCGCTCACGGCCGACGGCGCGGACAACGTCTCCTTCATGATGGAGACCGTGCCGGACGGCAAGACCAGCCTCCATCTGTTCGACGCGGGCCCTGCCGTGGAGTCCGGCTTCACCAGTCCCTACGTGGGCGCGCTGATGCTGGTCGAGGGTGCCGTACCCGAGCCCTGGCGTCGCCTTCCCGAACCGGCGGGCGGGGCGGTGCCGGCGCCGTCGGCGGACCCGGAGCTGCTGGAGCGGACGCTCCGCGAGCGGCTTCCCGGTGCCGTCGGTGCCACCGAGGTGGAGATCGCTG
The DNA here is from genome assembly GCF_055566095.1 of Streptomyces sp. NPDC027962. Classification (NCBI taxonomy): domain Bacteria; kingdom Bacillati; phylum Actinomycetota; class Actinomycetes; order Kitasatosporales; family Streptomycetaceae; genus Streptomyces; species Streptomyces sp. NPDC027962. The sequence goes on along the minus strand of NZ_JBVHTA010000082.1, from coordinate 3,567 downwards.
CCGTGGAAGCTCGTCTCGGCGTTGCGCTGCCGGACGAGCTGAAGACGCTCTACCGGGTGGTGCGGGGGCGGTGGGACGACTGGGGTGACGACTACGAGGCGGCGGAACGCGTCGCCAAGGCGGTCGGCTGCGAGCTCTTCGCGCTGGACGAGCTGTACGCCGCCGATGCGGTGTCCCGCCCGTGCCCGTGGCGTTTCGCGGCGACGTCGGCGGCCGTGACCCCGGCCGACACCGCGGTGCAGGGACTGGTCGGCTCACCCGGCTGGATCGTCTTCGGCGACAGCGGCGGTGGCGACCGGATCGCGGTCGACCTCACCCCGGGCCCGCGCGGACACACCGGCCAGATCATCGTCCTCGACCACGAGCAGAACATCGGTGCCGAACTGCTTGCGGACAGTCTCACCGACCTGGTGCTGGACCGGCGCAGGCAGGAGGGCGGGGCCCGTTCATGGGACCGGGAACCCATGGTCGCCTGGGTGAACATCCGCGGCTTGGCCAGTGTGCAGTCCGCCGCCCACACTGACCTCGAGGTCCTCCGCATCGGTGTGTGGGAGGGCGAGCCGCTCAGCCTCGCCCCCGTCGTCGGGCTTCCCCGCCTGCGAACCCTCACCGCCTACCCCGGTACGCTCGCCGATCCGCTGGAGATCGCCGGGCTTACCGGCCTCGAGTACCTGGACCTCGGGCCGGAGGAATGGCGTGTCCTCCTCGACGCGGGAGCCGTCCCGCGCAGCCTGTCGGCCGCCGCCATCGAGGTGCACGGCGGCGACCGGCACCCGCTCCCGATCGTTGACCTCGCCAACGAGCTCCTCGCCCTCTGGCACCGCCCGCAGATCACCCGGACCGTCATCGAAGACCACCTCGGCCCCGCGGCGTAGCAGGGAGCCGGCTTCAGCGCGCTTCCGCAGCGCAGCCCTGACAGCCCAGCCGACGAGTCACCCCCCGGAACCACCGGTACACACCGTCGAAGGGAAGCGAAACATGAGCAGGTTCGACGACATCAGGGTTCTGCTCGGGGAGCCGCGCTTCGGGTGGTCCGATCCGGCTCCGTGGTCCCGGCTGGAGGAAGGGTTCGGGTTCGTGTTCCCCGACGACTTCCGTGAGTTCTGCGACGCGTACGGGCCGGTGCTGATCAACAACCAGGTGGCCACTCCTCATCCGGGCGTGGAGCTCGGAAATCTGGGCCGGCTGATCAGGTCGGACATCGAGGCGTGGGCGCACGCCCCGGAGGAGATGGTGACCCTGCCGGTGGGTACGGGACCGGGGGAGGTGTTCCCCTGGGGGTCCGCCGCTTCGGGAGAGACCATGTTCTTCCGGGTCCCCAAGGACGCGTCCGAGACGTGGTCGATCTTCGTCTACTGGAGCGACGAAGGCGAGTTCGCGGAGTACGCGATGCCGTTCGGTGACTGGATGCTGGCGTATCTGAGGGGCGAGGACGTGGGCGTCTGCTCACGCAACTTCGCTACCGAGGGCCCCTTCTTCCGGCCCATCGGCTGACCTGGCGCGGGAGGACCGCGCCTGGCCGATTGAGAGATTCAGAACCTTTTTGTACGAACCCTTACCCTTGTTGGTTCTTGCTTGTCCGTTGCTTGTCTCCGTGCTGGTCGAACAGGTCGAACAGCGGAGGTCGGCACCCAGCGGGTGGCCGAGGAAGGCGCCACGGCGAGAACCACCAAGGCATTCGACCTGACCGCCTTCCTGCCCGGTGGCCGGGACCAGTACCGGTACGAGGGATCGCTGACGACCCCGCCCTGCACCGAGGGCGTCAAGTGGACCGTCCTGAAGGACCCGGTCACGGTCGCTCCGGAAGAGGTGGCCACGTACAAGGAGTTGTTCCCGAAGAGCAACCGGCCGATCCAGCCGCTGAACGACCGCGAGCTCGCCGAGGTGCACAAGTAGCCCCGAACGCCGACCGGGTCCGGGCAGGAGTCCCTACGCGGTCGCGTTGAGGGACGCCACGAACGCGGTCCACGCCGGGGGCGGGACGGTGAGGACCGGGCCGCTCGGGACCTTCGAGTCGCGGATGGGGACGACGCCGGTGTGGGCGTCGCACACCGAAAACGCTGGACGTTGCCCGGGAGGCCCTGGATCCTGACCGGATCTCCGCCTCCGCCGTGAGGAGCCGGCGGGCTTCCTGCACCGGCCGGCGAGAGACATTCAGGAGACGTGAGACGTTGCCGACAGGGCGTATCTGGATCGACTGGCGCCTGGTGTGTTTCGCCGCCATGTTCGCCGTGGCGGCGCCAGGGCAAGCGGTCGTGGCCGAGCTCCCGATCGTGGCGCGGATCATGTTCGCCGTCGTCGGCATGCTCGCCTGGTGGTACCTCTTCCGGTGTGTGGCGGACACCCTCGGCCGCCGGATTCTCCGTCAGTCCCTGCCCGTACCTGTCCTGGCGCCCTGGGTCCTCTTCACCGGCTCCTTCTATCTGCACGGGTTGCTCCTCGGCCTCGCCTGGCGTGGCTGCCGCGTCGGTGAGCCCGGGTTCGTGCTGCTCCACGTGTTGATCAGCGCGACAGTCGCGGGCGTGGCGGGGGCTGTGACCTGGGGCGCACTCCTGCTCTGGCCGAAGGTACGCCGGACTGCCGTGCCTGTCCTCGGCGCGGTCGTCGTGGTGGTGGCCCTGCTCTGGCCCGCGATGGCGGTCTGGCACCTGGCGGCGGGCCCCGCCGGGGGACTCTGCGGACCGGACGGCGTTCCCGGCTGGTGGCCGGCGATCCTGCCCCTGGGCTGACGGGTACGGCGAGGCCCGGCCGCATACGGATGCGGCCGGGCCGGGGGGCGGGGCTGGTCAGGCTTCGGGGCAGAGGGTCTTGCGCAGCCCGATGTTGAGGTGACGTGCTTCGTCCTCGGTCGGCATGACGCCGTCGTAGGAGAAGAGTTCCCTTGCGCTGTTGACCGTGTCCGGGACACCGCCGTCGAGGTTCACGCACTGGTAGCGCGCCTTTTCGATGGCCTTGTCCTCGTCCTGGACGAGCTTGGGGTTGACGTCTCTGATGGCCGCGATGACGGCGGTTCTCTTGTCGCCGGTGGGCGCGGGCGGGGCGACCTTGTCGGCCTCGGTGGTGTCACCGCCGGCCTCGGTGTCCGGAGCCGTCGGTTCGCTGCTCGGAGTCGACGGCTCGCTGTTCGAGGCCGCAGGTGCGCTGCTCTTGGCGGCGTCGGCCTTGCTGTCGGCGTCGTTGTCGCTGCTGCAGCCGACAAGGCTGACGGCGAGTGCGGCGGCGACGGCTGCGGTGGTGATACGGATACGCATGATTCCCCCCTGGATGTTGTACGTCTGTGAGACATCATGCGTAGGCGAGGTACTGGGGACCAGGGCGGTCGCATGCCTGTGACATGACAAAGCCAGGGCCGGGACGTCGCCCCGGCCTCCTCGACACAAGATCGCCACGAACCGGACATCCGGACGTCCAGGGGGAGAACGCCTCGACCCCGGCGTCCACGGCCGCGTCGGCCCGGCGCCGGTGGCAGCTTCTAGATGATCGATTCCAAGGGGTCAGTGGTCATAGGCGGTCAGTGAGCGCAGGACGGGCTGTCCGGTGTGGTCGTTGTGCCAGATCGCGGCGGTC
>NZ_JBVHTA010000081.1:0-8284 GCF_055566095.1 Streptomyces sp. NPDC027962 | reverse complement strand
AGGATGATCCTCCGCCTTGCGATTGCACGCACCAGACGCCGCGGGCCCCGCCCTGCGGGCGGACGACGCTACTTTCGAAACACGCCCTAGCGCACGCCCGGCGCAGCGGCGCCGATGAACTCCGAGAGCGTCTCCCGCGCCTGTTCCGAACGGTGCGCGCGGTCCGCCTCGTCCGGCGCCTCGTGCATGCAGTTGGTGACGTCGAATGCGGCCGCCGCCAGCGCCAGCGCCTGCGGGTCGTCGCACACCAGCTGCACCCGGATCAGCGCCTGATGGGCGGTGGAGCGCAGCCGGTACGAGGCGATGCGGGCCTCTTCCGCGACCGCGCTGCCGGGGGAGTCCTGCGCGCGGTGCCAGCGGTCGTGCTGCCCGCGCCGGTAGTCGACGAGGGCACCCGCGAATGCGCTGTACGCGGAGATCCGTTCCTGGCGCAGTTGTTCGGCCCGGGCCAGGAAGGCGGTGCGTTCTGCGGTCTGGCGCTGGAAGTAGTGGGTTGCCATCGAGCCGAGCAGAGTGCCGACGACCGCGATGACCGCTGTCCACATGTGCTGCTCCCGGGCTTGGAACGTCGTTGGGGCGCTGCCGGCCGGGCCGGTGGTTTCACGGCCCGACCAAGCAGGACTGCATCAGATCATCGCAGTGCGGACGGTAGTCAAGCCCTCGGCGGGATTACTGACGGTAGCTGCCGAGAAAGCGGCCGATACGGCTTATCGCGGCATCGAGATCGTCGGCGTGCGGCAGTGTGAGGATCCGGAAGTGGTCGGGGCGCGGCCAGTTGAAGCCCGTTCCCTGGACGACCTGGATCTTCTCGCGCAGCAGCAGGTCCAGCACGAACTTCTCGTCGTTGTGGATCGGATGCACCTTCGGATCGAGCCGCGGGAAGGCGTACAGCGCGCCCTTGGGCTTGACGCAGGAGACGCCCGGGATCTCGTTGAGCTTCTCCCAGGCCCGGTCGCGCTGTTCGTGGAGCCTGCCGCCGGGCGCGACGAGTTCCCTGATGGACTGCCGGCCCCCGAGCGCGGCCTGGATGGCGTACTGGGCGGGGGCGTTGGCGCACAGCCGCATCGAGGAGAGCATCGTCAGGCCCTCGAGATAGTTGCGGGCGTGCTGCCGGGGGCCGCTGACGACAAGCCAGCCCGAGCGGAAACCTGCGACGCGGTACGTCTTGGACAGGCCGCCGAAGGTGAGTACGACCAGGTCGGGGGCGAGCGCGGCGGCGGTGTGGTGGACGGCGTCGTCGTAGACGATCTGGTCGTAGATCTCGTCGGCGAACACCATCAGCCGGTGGCGGCGGGCGAGATCGAGGATGCCCTCGACGATCTCAGGGGGGTAGACCGCACCGGTGGGGTTGTTGGGGTTGATGATCACGACGGCCCTGGTGCGGTCGGTGATCTTCGAGGCCATGTCGTCCAGGTCCGGGTACCAGTCGGACTCCTCGTCGCACAGGTAGTGCACGGCCCTGCCGCCGGCGAGGGTGGTCACCGCTGTCCACAGCGGGAAGTCCGGTGCGGGGATGAGGACTTCGTCGCCGTCCTCCAGCAGAGCCTGGACCGCCATGGAGACGAGTTCGGAGACGCCGTTGCCGAGAAAGACGTCGTCCACGTCGACATCGGTGAGGCCAAGGGCCTGGTAGCGCTGGGCCACGGCGCGGCGGGCCGACAGGATGCCGCGCGAGTCCGTGTAGCCGTGGGCCTGCGGAAGCATCCGGATCATGTCCTGGACGATCTCCTCCGGCGCCTCGAACCCGAAGAGCGCCGGGTTGCCCGTGTTCAGACGCAGGACGCTGTGGCCTGCCTCCTCCAAGGCGTTGGCTTGCTCTATCACCGGACCGCGGATCTCGTAGCAGACCTCGCTGAGCTTGCTCGACTGCCGGAACTCCATGCCGTGGTCCTCCCAGGACTGAATGACGTACTTGGTTTTACCAAGCTGGAGCTTGGAAAGTCCAACAACATGTCTAGACTGCGTCGCATGCCACCACGTCAGACCCGCCGCCGGAGCTACGACCAGTACTGCGCCGCCGCTCGTGCCCTGGACGCCGTCGGCGACCGGTGGACCCTGCTCGTCGTACGGGAACTGCTGGGAGGTCCCCGCCGCTACACCGACCTCCACGCCGATCTGCCCGGCGTCAGCACCGACGTCCTGGCGTCCCGGCTGAAGGACATGGAGCGGGACGGCCTCGCCACCCGCCGCAGGCTGCCACCGCCGTCGGCCGCTTCCGTCTACGAACTCACCGACCGGGGGCGCGGATTGCGGCCCGTGCTGACCACGCTCTGCGAGTGGGGCGCGCCCGCGCTCGCGGAACGCCGCCCCACCGACGCCGTGCGGGCCCACTGGTTCGCGATCCCGCTGCTGCGGGCACTCGAGGCCCCGGACCGGGTCGCGCTCGTCGAGGTGCGGCTCGACGAGGGCGTCTTCCACCTGCGGCTCGGCCACGGCGCTCCCTCCCCGTACGGCGACGGTCCCGCGGACGCCCCTGACGTCCGTCTCACCCTCGACGCGGACACCTGCACGGCACTGGCCGCCGGTGAACTGACCCTGGCGGAAGGGGTGGGTGCCGGGCAGATCAAGGTGGAGGGCGAAGCGGCGCTTCTCGGCGTATGAGATGCCGGGGCGGCCGGCGCCGAGCAGGCCCCGGGCCTTCGAGGCCGGGCCAGGAATGCCGGGCCGGAGGGGCCGGGCCTGCCGGGTGATGATGGGCGGGTGAGACTCGAAGCGATCACCTGGGAGCGGATGGCGGAGCAACTCGCCGAACGGGTGCTCCGGACGCAGGCCCGGGACGGCAGCCCCTGGCTGCGCGTCGGCGTCGACGGCGCGCCCGCCGCGCGGCCCGGGGAGCTCGCGGATCGGATCGGCGGCATGCTGCGGTTGCGGGGGCGGGGCGTCGTGGTCGTGGGAACGGAAGGGTTCCTGCGCCCGGCGTCGCTGCGGTACGAGTACGGACGGGAGGACCCCGACACGTACTACAGCGGCTGGTTCGACACCGGCGCCCTGTGGCGGGAGGTCTTCGGTCCGCTGGAGGCGGAGGGCACCGGGCGGCTGCTGCCCGACCTGTGGGACCCGGCCACGGACCGGGCCACGCGCAGCGCACCCGTTCAACTGCCGCCCGGCGGAGTGCTGTTGCTGCACGGGCCGTTTCTGCTCGGGCACTGGTTCCCGTTCGACCTGACCGTGCATCTGCGGCTCTCGGCGGGCGCGCTGGCGCGCCGCACGGAAGAGGGCGAACGCTGGACGCTCCCCGCGTTCAGCCGGTACGAGGAAGAGGTCGGGCCGGGCGACGCCTCGGACGTGCTCGTACGGGCCGACGATCCGCGTCATCCGGCCTGGGGCGGTATCGCCTGACGCTCATGGCCGGCCGCCCAGGTGTGACACCGCCTCCGCGCCCGCCCGGCATCCCTCCTCCGCCGCCGAACGGGCGTCCGCGCCCGCCAGCCGCGCTGCGAGGAACGCGCCGGTGAACGCGTCGCCCGCGCCCGTCGTGTCCAGCGCCTCGGCGGGCGGGGGCTCGATACGTGCCGTGACCTGGCCCGACTCCGCGACCAGCGCGCCCTGTGCCCCGAGCGTCACCACCGTCAGCGGGACCGAGTGGCTGAGCTTCGCCGCGGCGTCGGCGGGGTCGGGCAGACCGGTCAGCAACCGGGCCTCGTCCGCGTTCGGCAGCAGGACGTCCACGCCCTCGAGCGCCGACAGCATCCGCCGCACGCCCAGTTCACGGATGAAGCCGGCCGAAGCCGGATCCACGCTGACCTTGATCCCCCGGCTGCGGGCCGCGTCCTTCGCGAGCTGCGCCGCGGCCCGGCTGGTCTTCGAGAACAGCAGATAGCCGGACAGGTGCAGATGGCCGACCCCGTCGAGCAGCGACGCGTACCAGTCGTCCGGGCACAGGCGCAGCACCGCCCCGCTGTCCGTGAGGAACGTCCGCTCCGCGGTGGAATCGACGAGCGCGACGACGGTCGCGGTGGGGATCTCGCCGTCGGGCACGAGCAGCGGCCGGACACCCGCCGCGCCCAGCCGCGCGGCGTGCCAGTCCAGGTCGGCGGCGCCCGCCCGGGCCAGCAGCCGCACATCGCGGCAGCCCCGGTCCACCGCCCAGCACGCGACGTTGGACCCGGCGCCGCCGGGCAGGATGCGGATCGTGGCCGCGGTGTCGGTGCCCGCGGCGAGCGGCGCGGCGTGCCGGGCGACGACATCGGTGACGACGTCGCCGACGACGAGGAGACCCGTCATGCGTACGCCGCCGCGATCCGTGCCGCGAGCCGTGCATTGCCGCGCACCGCCGCCAGGTTGGCCTCGAGGGAGGCTCCGTCCGTGTACCGCATCAGCCGGTCGAGGAGGAACGGTGTGACGGCCTGCCCCGTGACGCTCTCCTGTCGCGCCTCGTCGAGCGCCCGTGCCAGCACCCGGTCGTGCAGCGCGGGGTCCAACTGCTCGCCGGACGGCACGGGGTTGGCGACGATCAGCGCGGAGTACGGCTCCGCCACCATGTCCTTCGCCTGCATGACGGCGGCGACCTCCTCCGGGGTGCCGACGGTCCAGTCGACCGGTTCCCCGGAAGACGTCAGATAGAACCCGGGGAAGTGCCGGGTTCCGTACCCGATCACCGTCACCCCGAGCGTCTCCAGCCGCTGCAGCGTGGCCGGTACGTCCAGGATCGACTTCACGCCCGCGCACACCACGGTGATGCCCACCTGGGCGAGGAGCCGCAGGTCCGCCGACTCGTCCTGGGTGTCCGTCCATCCGCGGTGCACACCGCCGAGTCCTCCGGTCGCGAAGACGGGGATGCCGGCGCGGTCGGCGAGCAGCGCCGTCGCGGAGACGGTCGTCGCGCCGCTCGCGCCCGTCGCGAGGGCGGGAGCCAGATCGCGATGACCCAGTTTGCGCATGTCCGGATCGCCCGCCACGCGTTCCAATTCGTCCTTGGTCAGCCCGACATGGGCTCTGCCGTCGAGTACGGCGATGGTCGCGGGGACGGCGCCGCCCGCCCTGACGAGGGCCTCCAACTCCTCCCCTACGGCCAGATTGCGCGGGCGCGGCAGACCGTGCGCGATGATCGTGGACTCCAGGGCAACGACGGGCGCGTCGGTGTCGAGCGCTTCCCGTACCTCTTCGGACACCGTGACTGCGGATTTGGGCATGTCCCATCCCTGGCGCGACGGGGAGTCGTACAAACATCCCGACCCTCGGTGCCCGGTCCGGGCCGGCGGCCGCCGTGACCGTACGGACGCGCGTGGCGGCTACGTCCCGGCGACAGCCCGGGCCCGGCATCTGGACGGGCGCAGCGTCTACGCCTTGGCCACCGCCCGCCGGACCGCCAGCCCCGCCATCGGCACCAGCAACAGCGCCCCGATCACGTTCAGCCACCCGTATCCCGCCTGCGCCACCACCAGGCCCGCCGCCGCGCCGCCCAGGCCCGCCGCCGTGTTCATCGTCAGGTCGGACAGGCCCTGAACCGCCGCCCTCGCGGGCTGCGGCACGGACTCGGTGAGCAGGGTGGAACCGGAGACCAGCCCCGCCGACCAGCCCAGCCCGAGCAGGAACAGTCCTGCCGCGGTCTGTCCGTGGCTCGGGCCCGCCGTTCCGGCCAGCAGTGCGGCCGCGCAGAGCAGGCCCGCTGCGAGTCCGATCACCGCGAGCCGGCCGACGCGGTCCGACAGCCAGCCCATCACGGGTGAGAAGGCGTACATGCCCGCGATATGGCCGCTGATCACCAGGCCGATCAGCTCGATACCGGCGCCGTGGTGGCTGAGGGCGACGGGAGTCATCGACATGATCGACACCATCGCCGTGTGCGAGACGGTCACGGTCACCAGGGCGAGCCGGGCCATGGGGGAGTTGCGTACGGCGAGCAGCCCGGCTTTCAGCGAACGGCCTTCGGGGGAGGTGTCGGCCGTGGACAGGGCCCGCGCGGTGAGCAGCGGGTCGGGCCGGAGCAGAACGAGGACGAGGACGGCGGAGACGAGGAACACCCCGGCCGCCCACAGGAACGGCCCCGCTGCCGCGGGAACGCCCAGCCCGGACACGCTCCGCCCGGCGGGCGAGGCGATGTTGGGGCCGAGCACCGCGCCGATCGTGGTCGCCCACACGACGGTGGAGATGGCACGCCCGCGCCGCTCGGGCTCCGCGAGATCGGCCGCGGCGAACCGGGCCTGCAGGTTCGCCGACGACGCGGCGCCGAAGCCGGCCATGCCGAGGAGCAGCAGCGGGAAGCTGCCGATGACGGCGGCCACGACGACCACGCCCGCGCCCAGCGCACCGATGACGTACGCGAGGACCAGCCCGGGACGCCGCCCACGTGCGGTCATCAGCGCCGCCAGCGGCATCGACAGCACCGCGGTCCCGGCGACCGTGGCGGTCGGGGCGAGCCCGGACAGCGCCTCCGTGCCGCTGACCTCCTGCGCCAGCACCGCGGCAAGCGCGATGCCGGTGGCGACCCCGAGGCCGCCGAGGATCTGGCTTGCGATCAGCACGGCGTTGATCCGCCGGCGTATCGAGGGCAGGTCGGCGGCCGCGACAACAGATGCCTTGCCGCCGTCGGGTATGTCAGGAGCGTCGGACGTCGTGGTCACCGACGCAGTGTGTCAGACGCAGTGCGTCAGAACAGCGGCTGCGGCAGGACGCCCTCGAGCGCAAGCAGCCGGCGCTTGGTCTCCAGCCCTCCGCCGAAGCCCCCGAGCCCGCCGTCCGTCTCCACCACCCGGTGGCACGGCACGACGACGGGCAGGGGGTTGGACCCCATCGCAGCCCCCACCGCCTGTGCGGCGCCCGGCTGGCCGACGCGGGCCGCCAGCTCTCCATAGCCGACAACCGCCCCGTACACCACGCCGGTCATCAGCTCCCGCAGCACCTGTCGGTTGAATCCGGCCGACAGCGACCAGTCCAGCGGCAGGTCGAAGTCGTGCAGGCTGCCCGCGAAGTACGCCTCGAGCTGGCGTATCGGTTCGGTGAGCCGGCCCGTCGCGTCCTGGACGGGCTCCGCCCCGAGACGGCCCGCCAGCTGACCGAGCGCGCGCCGGCGCACCGTCTCGTCGGCGTGGAAGACCACGCTCACCAGGCCCTCGTCCGTCGCGGCGAGGAGCAGCGGCCCGATGTCCGTGCCGATGACGGCCCACTCGAAGGTCTTCATGCGGACAACGCTACGACCGGCCACTGACAGTCGGGCAGACCTGCGTGGGAAGCCCCGCTCACCGGTCCGGTCCGGTCCGATCCGTGGGAAGGCCGTGTCCCGGCGGGAAGCCCCGCTCGCCGGTCCGGTCCGGTCCGATCCGTGGGAAGGCCGTGTCCCGGCGGGAAGCCCTATCCGAGGGCGTCCCGCACGACGTCCGGGTTGTTGGTGATGATCCCGTCCACCCGGAAGCCCGCCACGCGCGTGGCGGCCGCCGCGTCGTTGACCGTCCAGGTGCTGACCCGCAGCGGTTTGCCGTGCGCACCCTTGAGCGCGTGCACCGCGGCCACGTACTCGGCGGTGAGGGACGTGTGCGTCGGGTTGATCTGGTCGGTGAACGCCGCGTACGACGGCAGATCGGGGATCGCGGGCGTGCCGAGGAATCCGGTCGTGATGTCCGGCCGCTGCCGGTGCACCGCCTGGACGCTGTCCTTGCCGAAGCTCTGGATGACCAGCCGGCTCCTGACGTGGCGGCGGTCGAGCCAGCCCTCTTCGCCCAGAACCCGCAGGGTGTCCTTCTCGATGCCGGGGTAGAGCTCGGGCTTCTTGATCTCCAGCAGCAGCTTCTGGTTGTTGTCGTCCACGCGGTTCAGGTACTGCTTCAGTGTCGGGACCCGCGCGCCGGTCCATTCGGCGCCGCGCCAGCTGCCCGCGTCCAGGGTGGCGATCTCGGCCGCGGTGAAGTCCTTGACCTTCCACGGGGCGCGATCCGGGAAGACCCGCTCCACGTCGGTGGTCCGTGCGAGTGAATCGTCGTGCACGACGACCAGCTCGCCGTCCTTGGTGCGCTGTACGTCGTTCTCGACCCAGGCGAAGCCCATCCTGGCGGCGAGGTCGACTGCCGCGAGCGTGTTCTCGGGCGCGTAGGCGGATGCGCCGCGGTGCGCGATCACCAGCGGAGCGTGGTCCCGGGCGGCCGCGCGCTCGGTGCCGGTCGCGGAGCCGGGCAGGACCAGTGCGGAGATTCCCAGGGTCGTGGCGGCCAGTGATGCGACGGGGCGTGCGTACACGGGGGTTCCTCACGTCGTTGAACCTCGATCCACCGCGTGATCTCTGATCACGCGATGTGATTGTTTTTGGGGTGGGTTTTCGGTTTCGGGCAGGGCGGGTTTCCGGTTGGCCGCT
>NZ_JBVHTA010000080.1:0-8758 GCF_055566095.1 Streptomyces sp. NPDC027962 | reverse complement strand
GCCGTCGCCGAAGTGATCATCGCGGAGACCGGCGGCGACATGGCCCGCTTCCCCTCCGCCAAGCACCTCGCCTCCTGGGCCGGGGTCTGTCCCGGGTCCGGGCCGAGTTCGCGGCGGACGAGCCAGAGGGCGAGTTCGAGGCCTGAGTGATGCCGCCGGCGGTGACGAGGTCGCCGTCGTCGACGACGCGGGCGTTCTTCAGGACGCCGCCCTGCTGCTGGAGGTCGGGCCTGGCCTTGTGGTGGGTGGTGCAGGGGCGGCCGCGGGTGAGGCCGGCGGCGGAGAGCAGCATGACGCCCGTACACAGGGCGCTGATGGTGAGCGAGGGGTGTACGGCGGCCGCGAGGGCGCGGGGCAGGGCGCTGCGGTCGATCTCCGCCCAGACGCCGGGTCTGTCACGTCGGGCATAGCCGCCGCCTGGGACGACGAGCACGTCCGCCTCGTCGGGGCCCAGGGCCGGACGCCCCGGATCAACGCGCCGTAGGCGGCGGTGACCGTACGGGCGCCGGAGGCCGACACGTAACGGACCTCCACCGGGCGCGGGGTGAAGAAACCGGCGGCGGAGAAGACCTCGCACGGGGCGGCGAGGTCCAGCTCCTCGACCCCGTCGAACATCACGACGTGGATACGCAGCGGCCGGGACGCATCGGCGGCGGCCGCGGGGATGGTGGCGGTGGCGCCTGCCAGCGCGCCCGTGGCGCCGAGGGCGGTGGTGGCGCGGAGTAACCGCCTGCGGTTCATGTGGGGCTCCTGTTCCCTACGCGTCGCTGACGTGGAGGGGGTCGGGCGCCGGTGCCCTGCGGTACCCCGCCAAGTCGCGGGAACCCGGCGTGCCTGTCCTCCGACTTCTTCACCGCACGGCACGGCAGCGGCGAAAGGCGGAAGATGGGCGGACTGGACATACGCATGCGCCAAGGAGTCCGGCCAGTCGGGCCATGAGGTCCAGTTCGCTGGGCCACACGTACCGGAACTGGACGATGTGGTCGCGGGAGTTGGCGGAGTCACGGAGGCTGTAGTGGGGCCACATCCGCTGGGTGACCGGGTCGTGGCGGGCCACGCCGATGTTGAGGCTGCTGTCCTCGGACTGGGCCGCCTCCATGAGCTGCCGGCTCTGCCTGGCCATCTCGAAGCGTGCGGTGTCCGAGACGAAGCCCTGGACGACGAAGAGGCCGTCGTCGGGCAGGAGGCGGGCGGCGTTGGTGAGGCAGCTGAGCTGCTCCCCGTCCGTGTCCTCGCTGAACTGGCGGACGCCGCAGCCCGCGCGTCGGGCGCGAAGCGCCAGCGGAGGCGAGCGGGACGTTACTACGGTGGGTCGGTTCCTCGGAGCCGGTGCCCCCGGGCCGGTCGGCGGAGGTTTCGGCGGTGGTGCGTTCGGACATCGTGGGTCACGCCCTCCCGGACGCAAACGGGTTGGGGATTTGAAGTCGGCGCTGACCAGGTCCTGGTCGATGACGCTGCCGGCGACGGTTCCGCTGGCCGCTGCCGCGACGACGGCGGCGAGCGGTATCGGCACGGTGGCGCGCCGGGCCCTGTCCCCCGCGGCGTATACACCGGGGACGCTGGTCTGGGCGAACTCGTTCACCTCGACGCAGCCGTCCGGGAAGCCCTCGCAGCCGAGTCGCTCGGCGAAGTCGGGACGCTGGTGGAGCGTCGTCTTGATGAAGGCGGCGTCCCGGTCGAGCGAGGATCCGTCGTCGATTCTCGTAAGCCGTCGGTGGAGGCTCCACCCGGGAGCTCCACCTGGCGGTTCCACCTGCCTCTCCACCTGCGGGACCAGGTGGGGCCGGGAGGCGGGTCAGTAGCGTTTCGGGGTAAATGTGGCTACCTCGTTCAGGAGGAGATTCCCCGTGGCCGTCTCCGTCGTGGTTCTGCTGTTACTCGGAGTGATCATCTTCTTCGTCTGGCGTGGCGGCGGGCTCAAGCTCGGCCATGCCGTTCTGTGTGTGCTGATGGGGCTCTTCCTCGGACAGACGGCGAACATCGGGCCGTGGCTGCTCAGCGGGACCTCGACTCTGACCGAGCTCATCGGGAAGATCCAGTTCTGAGGGCGGGGTTATTCGGGATGCGTCAGGCGGGCACCTGGGCCGTCACCACCCAGAGCCTGCCGTCGTCCTCCCTGGCCGCGGCGAGCGTGCCGTCGACCAGGGCGATGCGCTCGCGCATGCCCGTCAGGCCGTAGCCCGGGACGTGGTCCGCGTCCGGTGGGCCGGCCTGGCCGGTGGTGTTCTCCACCCTGAGGTGGACGGCGTCGGCTCCGAAGTCCACCGCGATCGCCACCCGCTCCCCCGCCGCGTGCTTCGCCGCGTTGGTCAGGGCCTCGCGGGTGGCCTGCAACAGCGTGACAGCGGCGGCCGGTTCTAGGCGCCGCTGCTCCCCCGTGATGCGCAGGGTGACCTCACCGGGGTGGTTCTGGCGGTGGGCCTCCACCAGCCGTTCGAAGGCTTCGGGGAGCGAGGGGACGTCCTCTCGCAGGGCCGCCACCGCGTTGCGGGCTTCCGTGAGACCCTCGTCCGCCAGGCGGTTGGCGCGGCGGACCCGGGTGAGCGCCGCCTCCGTGTCGCCCTTCTCGATGAGCGCCGTCGCCACCTTCAGCTGGACGGACAGGGCGCCCAGGGAGTGGGCGAGGACGTCGTGCATCTCCCGGGCGATCCTGGTGCGCTCGGCGAGCGCCGCCGCGCGGGCCTGTTCCCGCTGGACCAACCGGGACTGGTCGAGGAGCTGTTCGGCCTGTTCGGCGCGCAGCTGCGACTGGCGGCGGTTGAGGCCGAGGAGGGTGAGGACCAGGATCAGCAGCGGATAGCCGAGGACGTCGCTGAGCGGGCGGTCCGCGATCGTGCAGCTGATCCAGGTCAGGATCAGGCAGACGACCGTCACCGCGGCGATCAGTTGGCCCGACGGGGCCGTGAGGGATGTGAAGCGGCCCAGCGCCACGCAGAGCAGGATGACGGCCGTCGAGTCGTCCGCCGCGCCGACCACGAGGGCCGGGAGCAGGGCGCTGACGGCGAGCATGCCGGCGGCGGTGCGCGGGTGCCACGAGTGGAGGGCGACGAAGAGCAGCCAGGTGATGACCCCGAGGGCGTACACACCCCAGATCCACAGGCTGTCCTCCTCGGCCGTGACCAGGGCCACCACGACCATGCCGGTGCCGAGGAACTGGACGACCAGCCAGCCCGGGGCCAGTCGGTCGATGAAGTGGCCGCCGTCGGGCGTCGGTGTCATGCGCACTGCTCCGGGGAGGGGGTCGGCCGCGGCCCGCTACCGGGCCGCACCGCTGGGGAGGCGTCGGCGAACGCTACTTGACGCCGACCTTCTTGTAGATGACGACCATGGCGGTCAGGACGACCAACGCGGCGACGATCACGATACCGACCTTCCACAGGTGGTCCCGGATGAGGTGGTGGAGGATCTCGTCCTTCTCCGGGTCGCCGCCCGACGCGAGGGCGGTGAGCTGCTGCGTGATCACTTGCGTTCTCCTTGGCGGCCGAGGTAGTCGAGGACCGAGATCAGCGCGCTGCGCCGGATGCCGGGGCGGCGGCCGTAGCGGTCGGTGTTCAGCATGCGGCTCTGGCTCAGGGCCCGGGCGGCGGGTCCGACGTGCTTCTGCACGTCACCGAGCCGGCCCTTCCGCTTGAGGGTGATCACGATGGCGAATCCGATGATCAGAAGCACGGAGACGGCCGCGACCACCAGGGCGAAGCGGACCAGCATGACCGTCATGACGGTGTCGAGGTCCAGGGCAAGTTGCATGTCAGCGCTCCTTTTGACGAATGCCCTCAGAGTAGGGAGAGCCTCGGTACGACAAACCCACCCGACGGTGGAGACCGGGGCGGAGAAACCGCCTCCGCCCCGCTCTCCACCGGGGTGGGCCGTGGCTTCTAGAGGACGACGCCGGCGACGTCCGTGGCCGCGCCGCTGGTGTCGAACAGCCGGCGGGCCGTGCGGCCGAGGTGGGCCGTGTCGTACTCCCGGTGACGCTGGAGCAGCACGGTCATGTCGGCCGCGCCGAGGGCCTCGTCCAGGTCCGGTACGGACTCGATCCGGCCCTCCGGCCAGCTCAGGCCGTCGGCGTACGGGTCGTGGCACACGACGCGTACCCCGCGCTCGAACAGCGCCTGGGCGAGGGGCGCGGCGGGGGTGTGCCGGGTGTCGGCGGTGTCCGCCTTGTACGTGACGCCGAGCAGGAGCACCGTGGCGGTGTCGGCGGGCACGCCCGCCGTCTCCAACTCCTTGACGACCCGGTCGGCCACCCACAGCGGCATGCCCTCGTTGACGCGGTGCGCCGTCTCGGCCATGTGGAACGGCAGCCCCATGGTGGCGACGTGGTGCACCAGGTACAGCGGGTCGGCCGGGATGCAGTGGCCGCCGACGCCGGGGCCGGGCCGGAAGGAGGTGAATCCGTACGGCTTGGTCGCGGCCGCGTCGATGGTGTCCCAGACGTCGATGTCCATGCTGTGGCACAGCTGGGCGAACTCGTTGACCAGGGCGATGTTGACCTGGCGGTAGGTGTTCTCCAGGATCTTGGCGGCCTCCGCCTCCCGCATGCCGCGGGTCCGGTGGACCTCGGTGACCTGGCGGTAGAGCGCCACGGCCCGGTCAGCGCAGGCGGCGGTGAGGCCACCGACGATCCGGGGCGTGGTGGTAATGCCGTAGCGGGTGTTGCCCGGGTCGATGCGCTCGGGCGAGTACGCGAGGTTGAAGTCGGTGCCCGCCTTGAGCCCGGTCTCCTCGAGCACCGGCAGCACCAGGCTGTCGGTGGTGCCCGGGTGGGTGGTGGACTCGACGACCACCAGCTGGCTGGGACGGAGGTTGTCCCGTACGGACCTGATGGCGCCGAGCAGCGGTCCGAGGTCCGGGCGGTCCCCGCGGACGGGGGTCGGCGCACAGACGACGATCACCTCGCAGTCGGCGAGGACGGACGCGTCCGTGGAGGCGTCCAGCCGGCCGCTGAGGGCGCGGATGTCGTCGTGCGTGACGGTGTCCACCGGGGACTGCCCGGAGTTGACCAGGTCCACGCGTTCCTGGTCGATGTCGAAGCCGGTCACGTGGTTGCCCACGCGGGCCAGCTCGACGGCGAGGGGGAGCCCGGCGTACCCGATGCCGACCATGCCCACGCGCTGACCGCTCATGTGCTGTCTCCTTGCTATGAAGACGCGGGCCCTTTCGTGGGCCGGCGGCGATGTCATGACTGCCTGTAAGCCATCCGGTAGGGGACGAAGGACTCCGCACAGCCGAAGTCGAGGGAGGAGCCGGCGACGGCGTCCACCTGCCGGATCTGCTCGATCGACCGCGGCCCCTCGGCCCGCATCTGGCTGCCGTAGGCCCGCAGGGCCTCTTCCTTGGCGCCCCAGAACCGGGTGGTGTCGACGTGCACCCACCACGACTCGTTGTGCGCGGACCAGCGGTCCTCGACGCCCCGGTAGCCGAGCACCAGCTCGGGGGTGGGCTTGAGGCCCGAGGCCTGGACCCGGGCCGCGGCGAACGCGGCCCGGTGGACGGCCTGGTGGTCCTGGTGGAAGCCGCCGGCCGACGGCATCAGCATCAGCCGGGGCCGCGTCGCCACCAGCGACGCCTCCTCGTGCCGCTCGATCAGGTCGACCAGGGACCGCCCGCGGGTGGTGATGTCGAGGTCGCCGGTCTCGTCGACCCAGGCGATCGCCGCGCGGGTGACGCCGAGCGCGGCGCAGGCCTTCTCGAACTCCGCGAGGCGGGTGGACGGATCGCTGACGCTGCCGTACATGCGGGCCGCGCGGACCGTCACGCACAGCACGTGGACCTCGATGCCCTCGGCCGCCATGCGTGCGACGGTGCCGCCCGGGCCGATGGTCTCGTCGTCCGGGTGGGGGGCCACGACCAGGGCGCGGTCGCCCGGTCGCAGCCCGAACACGGCGGGCCCGTCGTGCGGTTTGGTGTTCACGCCTCGGCCCGCTCGTGTCCCGCGAGCCGCTCCAGGTGGGCGACGGCGGCGTCGATGCCGGGCAGGCCCAGCATCCGGCGGTGCGCGGTGCGGACGTTGGCGGTGATCTTCTCGTCGGTGAGGAGGCGCTCGCAGACCGCGGCGATGCCCTCGGGGGTGACCTCCTTGATGGGGGCGCCGAGACCGAGCTCGCCGATGCGCACGGCGTTGTGCGGCTCGTCGGCGTACTGCGGCAGGGTGGCCATTGGGGCGCCGGCCTTGATGCCCTCGCGGATGCCGTTGTAGCCGGCGTGGGTGAGGAAGACCTGGGCGCACTGCAGCAGCAGCGGCTGCGGGACCCAGTCGACGACGTGGACGTTGGGGCCGGGGTTCAGGTCCTCGACGGGCAGACCGCCGCTGGAGACGATGCCGTGACAGTCGAGGGCGGACAGCCCGCCGACGATGGCGCGCAGCGTGTCGGCCGGGTCCATCATGCCGTCGGGCATCTCGATGCCCATCAGCTGCATGCCCATCACGACCGGCAGCGAGGTGCCGACGGAGGCGAGGATGAGCGGCTTGTCACCGGACAGCTCGGCGAACTCCGGCGGCAGGCCGCCGTGTCCGTCGGTGAGCATCGGCTGGCTGTAGCGGAACGGCTCCGGGGACTCGAAGGCGTTGAAGGCGTAGCCCTCCGGCATGCAGTCGATGCGGCCGTGGGCGTAGATGGACCACTTGTCGTCCTGGACGGGCAGGCCGAGCTCCTCGCGGCGCTGGTTGAGCAGCGGGAGGAGACCGGCCGGGTCGATGAGGTTGCCGGCGCCGGACGGGGCGGAGATGTGCGGGATACCGAGCCTCTCGGCGATCAGGCAGCCAGAGAGCTCGCCGCCGTCGCGCAGGACCAGGTCGGGGCCGAACTCCTCGGCGAGCGGCAGCACGGCGCGGTAGGCGCTGGCGACCTGCGGGCCGCCGGCGAAGCCGATCAGCTGGGCGCGCTCGTCGACCTCCCCGTTCGGGCCGAGCAGCGACGGGGCCATGCTCTCGAGGTTCCCCCGGAGCTGGCGCATCTCCTGCATGGCGGCGATGAAGTTGGGCAGGACGGGCTCGACGCGGGCGCCGGAGTCGGCGTACACCTCG
The DNA here is from genome assembly GCF_055566095.1 of Streptomyces sp. NPDC027962. Taxonomy (NCBI): domain Bacteria; kingdom Bacillati; phylum Actinomycetota; class Actinomycetes; order Kitasatosporales; family Streptomycetaceae; genus Streptomyces; species Streptomyces sp. NPDC027962. The sequence goes on along the minus strand of NZ_JBVHTA010000080.1, from coordinate 1,731 downwards.
GCGAGGTGCGGCGGCAGGGCGACGACGACCTCGTGGCCGACCGCGGCGAGGGCCCGGACGAGGGGCAGCACGGCACGGGCGTGCCCCTGCGAGCCGGTGACGGTGGACAGAACGCGCATGACGGTGGAACCTTTCGGCGGAGTCGGTGGGAGGGGTGGCGCCCCGGACGGCGCCTCGAATGGCGCGCCGGACGGCGCTTCGGACGGCGCCTCGGATGGCGCGCCGAACGCGTCAGGACCGGGCGAAGGACGTGAGCCCGCGCTGCGGGGCGTTCACGAGGGCAGTCATGTTGCCCGCCGGGTGGGCGTTGTCGTACAGCATCTGGTGGGCAGGACCGATGTCCTCGAAGGTGCCGCAGTACGTGACGCAGGGGTCGATGCGGCCGCTGCCGACGAGGCTGATGACCTCGCGATTCTGCGCGGTGTCGGAGCCGTGCGAGCCCTGCAGGCGCTTGCTGCGCATCCACAGGTAGCGCAGGTCGAGGTCGCCGTTGTAGCCGCTGGTGCCGCCGCAGATGGCGACCATGCCGCCGTAGTCGCAGACGAACATCGAGGTGGGCAGGGTGTCCTGGCCGGAGTGCTCGAGGACGATCCGGGGGGCGCGGCGCTCGCCGAGGATCCCCCAGATCTTCTTGCCGAAGCGGCGCGCCTCGGCGCTCCAGGCCTCGGTGGCCGCCGTGTCGGTGACGTCGGGCAGCCGGCCCCAGTGGCCGAACTCCTTGCGGTTGATGAAGCCTTCGGCGCCGAGGTCCATGCAGAAGCGGCCGCGCTCCTCGTCGGATACGACAGCGATCGGGATGCCGCCGCGGTGGCGGACGATCTGGATGGCCATGGAGCCGAGACCGCCGGCGCCGCCCCAGATGAGGACCGGGTCGCCGGGGCGCACGGTGTGCGGCTCCCAGCCGCACAGCTGCCGGTAGGCGGTGGCGGCGGTGACGATGAAGCTGCCGGCGTGCTCCCAGGACAGGGTGGCCGGCTTGGGGTGGCACTGGTACTCGTCGACCAGGGCGTACTGGGCGAACGAGCCGTAGTTGGTCTCGTAGCCCCAGGCCTTGAGCGAGGTCGACCACAGCGGGTCGGCGCCCAGGCGCACGTCCTGGGCGGTCTCGTCCCACTTGGCGCCGGACATGATGACCTCGTCGCCGACCTTGACGTCCTTGACGCCCTCGCCGACGGCCCAGACGACGCCGGAGCCGTCGGTGCCGCCGATGTGGAAGTCCTCGGTGGCGCCGAACATCTTCTGGCGCATGCCGATCACGTCGATCGGGGTGCCGAGCGAGGCCCAGACGTTGTTGTAGTTGATCCCGGCGGCCATGACGTACACCAGGACCTGGCCGCGGCCGGGCTTGGGGGTGTCGACGACCTCGGTCCGGAAGGCATGCTTCGGCTCACCGAAGCGGTCCTGCCGGATCACCGAGGCGTACATCTGCGCGGGGACTTCACCGAGCGGGGGAAACTCGCCTATTTCATAAAGAGACTTGGGCACGTCCACCATTCCCTGGGTTTTCCGAGGTCGATTGCCGAGAACCGGCATGGAATGGATCCCATTCATTCGGCGAGAGCGGTCATCGCTGGCCGGGATCTTCGGATAGGGACGCTATCGAGGGCGGGAGTGCGGCAACACCCCCTAACCGCCCCTAGTGTCCTGAGTCGTTAATTCGTGTGCAGTAGGCGGCGAGGGTGTCGAGGATGTCGTCGGCGGTCTTCGTCCAGATGAACGGCTTGGGGTTCT
>NZ_JBVHTA010000079.1:0-9097 GCF_055566095.1 Streptomyces sp. NPDC027962 | reverse complement strand
GGCTGCACACCTACAATCACCACCGCGGACACACCGCGCTGAAAGGCCAACCACCCGCCAGCCGCGTCCCCAACCTCTCAGGGCAATACACCTAGCGCGCCTCTCGAGCGGGCCGGGACGCGCGCAGCCGCGCAGATCACGCGCCGCACCTGCACGGGTCCGCCCTGTGGCCCGGCTGGGCACGCACCCCAACGGCCTTACTTGTCCGGTCGTACGACCCCGAGGATCGACATTGAGCCCGCACCCGCGATGGTCACGTCCCGTCCCGGCCGAGGGGCGTGGATGATCGCCCCGTCGCCGATGTACATCCCCACGTGGCTGGCGTCCGAGTGGTAGATGATCAGGTCGCCCGGCCGCATGTTCTTGATGTCGATGCGGGGCAGCAGTCGCCACTGCTCCTGAGAGGTGCGGGGGATGCCCCGACCCGCAGCCGCCCACGCCTGTGAGGTGAGCCCCGAGCAGTCGTACGAGCCCGGTCCCTCCGCGCCCCACACGTACGGCTTGCCGAGCTGCTCCGTCGCGAACCGGACGGCCTTCAGGCCCTGTTTGCTCGCCGTGCCGCTGATGCCCTTCAAGGCGCCGGAGTCGAGCCAGGCCGTCTGTGCCTGGTACTGCGCCTGCTTCTCCAGCTCCAGCAGCCTCGCCAGCTCCTCCTTCTCGAGCCGGTCCTCGAGCTTCTTGGCCGCGGCGATCCGCTCCTTGATCTCCTTCTTGGCCTTCTCCTTCTTGACGCGATGGGCCTCGAGCTTCTCCCATTGGCTGCTGGCGTCCTTGGTGTACGTCGCCAAGTCGGCCTGTGTCCGCGTCAGTTCGGTGATGAGATCCTTGGTGGCCTTCTGGCCCTGCTGGATGCGACCCACCCCGTCCAGGAAGAGCTGCGGGTCGTCGACGAGCGCCAGCTGCGCCTCCGGCGGCAGGCCGCCCCCGCGGTACTGGGCACGGGCGGCGGCGCCCGCGCGGTTCTTCAGCTCCTCGATACGGGCCCGGCCCCTGGCCATCTCCTGCGCCAGCTTCACGATCTCGGCGGACTGCTTCTCCGTCTGCTCCTCCGCGAGGTTGTACGCGTCGGTGGCGGAGGCGGCCTGCCGGTAGAGGGCGTCTATCTCCAGACGCACCTGCTCGAGCGACTTGCCCGGTGCCGGCGGGGCGGGCGCTCCCGGCTTGGTGACGGACGCCGGAGTCGTCGGGGCCGGTTCCGGGGCCGCGAAGGCGGTTCCGGGAAACGCCAGCAGGGTCAGAGCGCAGACCACAGTGATCGCGGCAGTGGCGCAGTGGCGTCGGTTCACGACTCCCCCTTCGGACGAACGCCTGGCATCGGGCATGTGGAACACCCGAATGTGATTAACCGTCAGTAACTTGTGTGTGACGTCGTGATGGTGCCACGGCGCACGTGAAAACGACAGGGTCGACCGGCAGATCGGCGCGCAGATCACCCCCGTAGCTCACCCCGCCCCGCAGCGCGCCTGCCGCTCATCCCCACTCCACTGACGAGCAAGGCGCCCCGTGCGTTCCCTTGTTCGCTTCCTTCACCCGTTCGTGGCGTCGTTCATCCCGAATTGGGTGCGAGTGCGGCCCACTTCACCGTGACCTCGCCCTGCCGCCACCGCTTCCGGTCGTCGGTCAGCGGCCAGTCGGTCCCCACGTCCCCGACGGTTTTCATCCAGCGCTGCCGGGCGCCCAGGGAGGCGTAGGGCGCGGCCGCCGCCCACGCCCGGTCGAAGTCCCGCAGGAAGGCGTGCACCGGCTCGCCGGGCACATTCCGGTGGATCAGCGCTTTGGGCAGCCGCTCGGCCAGGTCGGACGGGCGCTCCAGCGATCCGAGCCGGGTCGCGAACGTCACCGTCCGAGGGCCGTCGGGCCCGAGCGCCACCCACACATGGCGCCGGCCGATCTCGTCGCAGGTCCCCTCCACCAGCAGCCCGCCGGGAGCCAGCCGGCCGCACAGCCGTCGCCACACGGCGGCGACCTCGGCCTCGTCGTACTGGCGAAGCACATTGGCGGCCCTGATGAGTGCGGGCCGGCCCGTCGTCGGCACTTCGAAGCCGCCATGGCGGAAGGTGAGGCCCTCGCGTTCGTACGGCGTCGCTGCGGTGACCCGCGCCGGGTCGATCTCGATGCCGACGACCTCGCACCGGGGGTCGGCGGTGCGCAGCCGCTCCAGCAGCTCCACAGCGGTCCAGGGGGCGGCCCCGTACCCGAGGTCGACGGCGACGGGGGCGCCGGTGCTGCTGCGCAGGGCGGGGCCGTGCGTCGCGGCGATCCAGCGGTCCATGCGGCGCAGCCGGTTGGGGTTGGTCGTCCCGCGGGTCGCGGTCCCGACGGGGCGGCTCATGGGAATGAGGGTATGGGGTCGGGCCGCGGAGCATCGGGCCGCGGCGCACGTGATGCACGTGGCGCACGTGATGCACGTGATGCACGTGGCGCACGTGATGCACGTGGCGCAGCGATGCACGCGATGTATCGGATGCGGTCCGCCGGGCGCTCTGGGGCGCAAGAGTCGCCTGCGGCCGCAGACGGTAATGATTTGGCAAAGTGACCCCGGCCAGGAAATGGAAGCGCGCGCTCCGCTGTTGTGAGGCTGTGCGGGACCGCTTGCCCCGCACCTTGCCGTGCCCGCAGCGAGAGGACCGCCGACGTGAGCCAGTACGTGTCCCGCCTCGGCAGCAGCCGGATGGCACCGCGTATCCGGTTTCCCGGCGGCAACCGCAAACCGCGCAGGGTCGCCATGCTCAGCGTCCACACCTCCCCGCTCCATCAGCCGGGGACGGGCGACGCGGGCGGCATGAACGTCTACATCGTCGAACTCGCCAAGCGCCTCGCCGCCATCAATATCGAGGTCGAGATATTCACCCGGTCGTCCGCCGGCGGGTTGCCGCCTGCCGTCGAGCTGGCCCCAGGCGTCCTCGTGCGACACGTCGACGCCGGCCCCTACGAGGGCCTCGCCAAGGAGGACCTGCCGCCCCAGCTGTGCGCCTTCACCCACGGCGTGATGCAGGCGTGGGCCGCCCGCCGCCCCGGCCACTACGACCTCGTCCACTCCCACTACTGGCTCTCCGGCCATGTCGGCTGGCTCGCGGCCGAACGCTGGGGCGTCCCGCTCGTGCACGCCATGCACACCATGGCCAAGGTCAAGAACGCCGCGCTGGCGGAGGGCGACACCCCGGAGCCGGCCACGCGCGTGATCGGCGAGACCCAGATCGTGAACGCCGCGGACCGGCTGATCGCCAACACCGCGGAGGAGGCCGACGAACTCGTCCGCTTCTACGAGGCCGATCCGGCGAAGGTCGCCGTCGTCCACCCGGGCGTGAACCTGGACCTCTTCCGTCCCGCCGACGGCCGCGCCGCCGCCCGCGCCCGCCTCGGGCTGCCGCAGGAGGCTTTCATCCCCCTCTTCGCGGGCCGGATACAGCCGCTCAAGGCGCCCGACATCCTGCTGCGCGCCGTCGCGGTCCTGCTGGAGCGGGACCCGTCCCTGCGCCGCCGCATCTTCGTCCCCGTCGTCGGGGGTCCCAGCGGCAGCGGACTCGCCAAGCCGGAGGGTCTGCAGAAGCTGGCCGCCAAGCTCGGCATCGCGGACGTCGTCCACTTCAGGCCGCCGGTGGGCCAGGAGCAGCTCGCGGACTGGTTCCGTGCCGCCTCCGTGCTGGTCATGCCCTCGTACAGCGAGTCATTCGGCCTCGTCGCCATAGAGGCGCAGGCCGCGGGCACGCCGGTGCTGGCGGCCGCCGTGGGCGGGCTCCCGGTCGCGGTCCGCGACGAGCGGACCGGCTTCCTCGTTCCGGGGCACGACCCGGTGCACTACGCGGACGTGCTGGGCAGCTTCGTACGGGACACGTCGCTGACGGACCGGATGGGGGCGGCCGCCGCCCGGCACGCGCAGTCGTTCGGCTGGGACGCGGCGGCGACGGCGACGGCGGACGTCTACCAGGCCGCCATGCACGAGCACCGCCGCCGTGTGCGGGCCACCCACCACTGACGGGTCACCCACCACAGACGGGCCGCGCCCGCCGACGGGCAACCCACGCCGACGGTGCCGCACGCGGGCCGCAGACCCCACTGACGTACGCTCGCCCCATGGCTGACGTGCAGCAGGTGACGCGGGTCGTCGAACAGGCCCTCAAGGACGCGGACCTCGAGTGGGAGAGTCCGGATGCGGGCTCCTACGTCGTCAAACTCCCGGGCACCCGCAAGCTGTCGACGACATGTTCGCTGCTCGTGGGCCGGCACTCGCTCTCGATCAACGCCTTCGTCATCCGCCACCCCGACGAGAACGACGCCGCCGTCCACCGCTGGCTGCTGGAACGCAACCTCAAGCTGTACGGCGTCAGTTACGCGATCGACCGTCTCGGCGACATCTATCTCGTCGGCAAACTCCCGCTCTCCGTGATCACGCCGGAGGAGCTGGACCGGCTGCTCGGCACGATCCTCGAGGCGGCGGACGGTTCCTTCAACACCCTGCTCGAGCTCGGTTTCGCGAGCGCGATCCGCCGCGAGTACGAGTGGCGGGTGTCGCGCGGCGAATCGACGCGCAATCTGGACGCGTTCACGCATCTGACCCGGCGGCCGGCCAAGTGACGGTCTGACACCCTCCGTTCTCCGGTACGCGCCCCACGCGCGCCCCCTTCGGTGTCCCTCAGCGTCGTGGCGTGCTCACCGCCGACGAAGCCGTACCGCGTCGACGACGTGATCCGCACCGGACACAGCACTGTCGTCCTGCGCGGCGCCGGCAGCGGCCGCACCACCCTGCTCGCGCACTCCCGGCTGGAGGCGTACGGCTTTCCGGGCGCCGTCCGCCCCGCGGGCCTGTACGAGGCGCAGCGCGCAAGCGCGTCCGACCTGCGGCGCGGTGCGCACATCCGGCCGGATGTGCGCACCGTGTCCGCCGGGCTCAGACTCGGATCATGGGCATCAGAAGGACCCCTCCGGGCTCCGGCACCGCCGCACGCGACCCTGTCACCGCACGGGGTGCGCCGAACCAGACGCTCGCTCTCGCCGCGATGCTCTTCGCGGTGGCGATGACCTTCATCGACCAGACGATCGTCTCGATCGCGGCGCCAAGCATCACCGACCAACTCGGCCTCTCCGCATCCGGGATGCAGTGGGTGGTCAACGCCTACCTGCTCACGCTGGCGGCCTTCTTCGCCCTGGGCGGGCGACTGTCCGACATCGTCGGACACCGCCGCGTCGTGGTGATCGGCACCCTGACCTTCGTCGTCTCCTCCGTGCTGTGCGGCTGCGTGCCTACGGGCGACCTTGCGCAGACCTGGCTGATCGTCTTCCGCGCCACCCAGGGCATCGGCGCCGCGCTGATGTTCCCGGCCGCGCTCGCCGTCGTGATCGCCGTCTTCCCGGTGGAGAAACGCGGGCGTGCGCTGGCGCTGTTCTTCGGGATCTCAGGCGCGCTGACGGCCCTCGGGCCGTTGCTCGGCGGCTGGCTGACCGCGTGGACCTGGCGCGCCATCTTCTGGGTCAACGTCCCCGTCGCTGTCATCGCGCTGGTGCTCGTCGCCGTGGCCCACATCCCCAACCCGCGCCGGGTGGAGAAACTCGACCTCCCGGGCGCGACGCTGGTCGCCGTCGGTATGGGGCTGTGCGTACTGGGGCTCCAGCAGGCGTCGGCATGGGGCTGGAGCAGTGCCGCCACCTGGGGGTGCATCGTGGGAGGGCTCGCGGTGCTGGCCCTCTTCTGCCGCTACGAACTGACCGTGGCCGAGCCGCTGATCAAGCTCCAGGTGTTCAAGGACAAGGCGTTCGCCGTGGACAACCTGGTGCTGTTCTTCGCGATGCTGGCGTTCGTCCCGCTGTTCTTCTTCGTCTCGGTCTACGCGCAGGTCTCGCTGAGTGCGTCGCCGAACCAGGCCGCGCTGTTCCTGCTGTACTTCTTCATCGGGTTCGCCATAGCGGCGCAATGGGGCGGCCGGATCCTCGACAAACGCGGCGCGCCGCCCGCGATCAAACTCGGCACGGCGGTCGGTGCCGTGGGCTTCTTCCTGTGGGCGGGCAAGCTGACGGATCTGTCGATGCACGACCAGTGGCCGTACGCGGCCCTCGCCGGTGCCGGCATCGGACTCCTGCTCGCCCCCGCGTCGACGGACGCGGCCAACCGCGCCATCGACGCGTCCTACGGCGAGGTCACCGGCATCACCCAGACCGTGCGCAACTTCGCCGCGGCGGTCGGCATGGCGGTCTTCGGCACGATCCTCACGCACATCACCACCGAACGGGTCGCGGAGACCCTGGCCGGCAGGGGAGTCCCGGACGCCGCCGCACGGGATGCGGGCCGCTCGATCGCAGAGGCCGTCAGCGGTCACCCGGACGACAAGGCGCCCACCGGCGACGGTCCCGTCGCGAACATCATGCGCGATGCGATGGACGCGATCCGGATGGACTTCGCAGAGGCCAACCAGTGGGTCTTCTACGGGATGGCCATCGCCCTGGCCGTCGCCTTCCTGTGCGCGCTGCGTCACCCGGGGACGCGGGTGACGGACGACGCGGCGGAGGCGGGCGACGAGAGCACGGGACGCGTTTGAGCCTGCCCTCCGGCCGTCCTTCAGATGTTGGCCGCCGTGGTCGGGGTGCTCTCCGGCACCTTCGCGGCCGCCTCCGCGGCGTCCGCGACAGCCGCCGCCTCCGCTTCGATGTGTCCGCTGTGCTCGGCCAGAGCGCGCCGCAGCAGGAGGGCGTATCCCGCAGCCGCCACGCCGCCGATCACCGCGCAGCCCATCCACAGCACGTCCGGGCCGGGGCCGTCCACGACCCAGCCGGCCAGGATCGGGGCGACGAAGCCCGCCACCGCCCAGGACATGCCCATGACGCCCTGGTACCGGCCACGAGCGTGGGCCGGAGCGAGACGAGCGGTGGCCGCCGCGTTGGTCGGTACGTGCACCATCTCGCCGAGCGTCCAGACCACCACCGTCGCCGCGAACACCAGAGGGGTGCCCGCCAGCGCCGTCGCACCGGTGCCGACGGCGAAGAGCAGTGAGGAGACGGTGAGCAGAGCCGCCGGCGAACGCTTCTCCGTGATCCGGTTGACCAGCAGCTGCAGCGCGACGATCACCACGCCGTTCACGGCGATGACCACGCCGTACGAGTTGGCCGACAGCCCCTCACCGGCCATGGTCAGCGGCAGCCCCACCCAGGGGGCGGTGAAGATGAGGCACACCAGCAGGTTGAGCAGGACCAGGGTCCGGAACGGCGCGTCCTTCAACACGTCGAGCACGCTCACCTGCTCGTCGGCCGGCGCCCCGGTGACGGCGTCCACCCGGGCCTTCGGGCGGGTCTCGGCCAGCCTCAGGAAGACGATCAGCGCGCAGAGCGCCGTCGCCAGCGCGTCGACGACGAACAACGTCCGGTAGCCGAGGAAGATCGCCGCACCGCCGCCGAGTGCGGCGACGGCGAAGCCGAGATTGAGCGCCCAGTAGTTCAGCGCGTAGGCCCGGCGCAGCTCCGGCTCGGGCACCATGTCCGCGATCATCGCGCTGATCGCCGGTCGCACGGCCTGCATCGCGACACCCATCAGAAGGACGACGACCGCGATCCCCCAGGCGCTGCTCACCACGGCGAGGGCGGCGGCGCATGCCGCTCCGGCCAGGTGCATCGAGATCATCGTCGGCCGCCGCCCCCACCGGTCGGTGAGCATCCCGCCCAGCGGCGAGCCGGCCACGCCGCCGAGGCCGTGGAGCGCGATGACAAGACCCGCGTACCAGGCCGAGTAGCCGAGCTCCTGCGTGAGATAGAGCGACAGGAAGGTGAGGACGAACGCGCCGGTACGGTTCACCAGCGTCGATGTCCACAGCCACCAGAAGCCTTGGGGTAATCCCGAGACGGTCTGGCGCGCTGCGCGTCTGAGCGAGGCGATGGACATACGGGAGCCCCCCACGGCTGTAATGACCCTCATTGGCCTCCGCAACTTACTGAGCCGGGTCTCCCGGCCGCCACTGAATTGACGGGGACCGTCAACCGAGTCCGCTCCTCGGGCAGCTGCGCGGCGCCCAGGAGGTGTCGATTAGGCTCGTCCGCATGGCCGACGCACCGTACAAGCTGATCCTCCTCCGCCACGGCGAGAGCGAATGGAACGCAAAGAACCTGTTCACCGGCTGGGTGGACGTCAACCTCACGGAGAAGGGCGAGAAGGAGGCAGTCCGCGGCGGTGAGCTGCTCAAGGACGCCGGCCTGCTCCCCGACGTGCTCCACACCTCGCTCCAGAAGCGCGCCATCCGCACGGCGCAGCTCGCCCTGGAGGCCGCGGACCGCCACTGGATCCCGGTCCACCGCTCGTGGCGGCTGAACGAGCGCCACTACGGCGCGCTGCAGGGCAAGGACAAGGCCCAGACGCTGGCCGAGTTCGGCGAGGAGCAGTTCATGCTCTGGCGCCGCTCGTACGACACCCCGCCGCCGCCCCTCGAGGACGGCACGGAGTTCTCCCAGTCCGACGACGCGCGCTACCAGACCATCCCCAGCGAGCTGCGCCCGCGCACCGAGTGCCTCAAGGACGTCGTCGAGCGCATGCTGCCGTACTGGTACGACGGCATCGTCCCCGACCTGCTCGCGGGCCGCACGGTCCTGATCGCCGCCCACGGCAACAGCCTGCGCGCCCTGGTCAAGCACCTGGACGGCATCTCCGACGCGGAGATCGCGGGCCTGAACATCCCCACCGGCATCCCGCTCGTCTACGAGCTCGACGCCGACTTCCACCCGGTCAAGCCGGGCGGCACCTACCTCGACCCGGCGGCGGCCGCGGCGGCGATCGAGGCGGTCAGGAACCAGGGCAAGAAGAAGTAAGTTTTGTGATCATGCCCCCGACCTGCGCATACGGCGCGGGGCGGGGGCATTCTCACGGCCTGGGCCCATTCTGGGCCCTTAGCGCCCCGGCTCTTGCGGGCGGAGCGCCTTCCGGGCGCGGTCCCGGCTGTCAATCCCCCGGTTTCGTGGAGACCTTCCTATGCAGCCAGCTCCTCGGTGAAGCTGGCCCAGTAGTCGTGTTCGTAGTCGATGGGGCTTTCCCAGCCGCACACGCTGTGTAGCCGTCGAGTGTTGTAGAAGTCGGTGATCCAGGTCGCGATCCGGATCCGGGTCTCGGCGCGGGTGGCGAAGGTGT
>NZ_JBVHTA010000078.1:0-9248 GCF_055566095.1 Streptomyces sp. NPDC027962 | reverse complement strand
CTGGTCCAGCGAACTCGAGGCCGATCTCGACACGTTCCGCTGGTTGCACCGCTGCAACACAAGGCGCCATCACTCCCGCGTCGGGGGAACACAGCCCGATCGCCTACGAAGCGGCGTCCGGAACAACAGGAACTACGCTGTCACCAGCCGCATATGTAGGTTCCGTGTTTCGGGCGTCTGCCACGCACCCCCCGTACGCCCCCGATCTGATCCTCAAACGATCAGTGCGGCCGGGTCGGCGCCCTGGTGCGGTAGGCGCCCGGTGTCGCGCCCGTCCACCGGCGGAACGCGCGGATGAACGCCGCCGCATCGGCGTAACCAAGCCTTACGGCGATCTGGTCCACTCCCAGTCCGGGGGTGGACAGCATCTCGACAGCGCGAGCGTGCCGCGCTCCGTCGACGAGACGCCGGTAGGAAGTGCCTTCCGCAGCCAGACGCCGGTGCAGTGTGCGGGTGGAGACGTGCAGCGCGGCTGCGGCAACGCCCATGTCGGGTATCCGGTCCGGCCACTGCATGAGCAGTTCCCGTACCCGCGCCGCGCATTCGGTGTGGGCGCGCCGGGCCAGCAGGAGGCTGCACTCGCGTTCGCACACCCGCATCGTGTGGCGGTCCGCCTGCGGCAGCGACTGCTCCAGTACCGCGGCCGGGGTGACGATCGCGTTGCGCGGCGCCCCGAAGGCTATCGGTGCGCCGGCGAACACCTCGTACGCTGCGGGATCTTCAGGCCGTGGGAAGCGCACCTCCAGCCGGAGGGGGGTGAAGGGCCGCCCCAGAACGGTGTCCAGGATGGTGCGGATGTTGGCCATTTCCCGCTCGACGAAGAAGTGCTGGACGGGCTGGGGCACGAACCCGTCGTCCAGGACGAGGTGGACCTCGTCCCCTTCCTCCTGAAGGTGGATCCCGACCATGGTGAAGGTGAGTTCCAGGTAGCGCAGTCCCACAACCGCCGCTTCGCGCAGCGTCGGGCTGGCCAGCAGCGCGAAGCCCCACACGCTGTACTTGCGCAGCGGAATCCGGTTGCCGACCTCCAGCCCCAGGCCGGGAGCATCGCCTGTGGCACGGACCAGATTCTGCGCGACGACGAGCTCCTGCCAGGCGCGGACGTGTGCGGCATCGTCGGCAAGAGTGTTCTCGTCCACACCGCTGCCGTCCAGGCATGCCGGTACGGGAACTCCGCGCTCGACCCCGACATCCACCATCGCTCGCACGCCTGAGATGCCTCGCGGGAACAACCGTGGAGCCGTGGGGGCTTCGTCGCCCCCCGGCCCGTGGCCGGAACGGCCAACAGCATGGCCGCCATTGCCTGGAACCAGCACTGCCAATCCCCCTAGCATCGGAAGGGATCGATGCGGCGAATCCCGCCGCAGGCTGTCCTTCAGCCTAGCCGGGATGTGCGTGCCGGCCAGGGGGCATATGCGGTATCAGCCACGGTCACCCGTAGGGCTCAGCGCGCGCCCCACAGCCATCGCGTGTGCAACCTCTGTACCGGAACGCGTTCTTGACAGTACCCGTGAACCACACCGGTCAGGAGACCACGGAGTGGAATGGGGACCACCCTTCTGAAGTGAACAGGCGGAGTGATTGATGGACGAATTGAGCACGGTGGAAGTAATGCTGGTCGACAATGAGGACCTTGTGCGGCGCGGTTTCCGGCATGCACTGGGGGAGGCATCGGACATCACCGTGGTCGCCGATGCGAGGGTCGGCGAGGAGGCATTACGAATGCTTGAACTGAGGCGACCGCAAGTCGTACTCGTCGATGCCGAACACGAATTCATCCGCCAAATCGCCAAGCCTTCAGGGACGACAGCACCAGGAATCGCACCCGGATTCATCCCCGGGATCGTCGTCCTCACCAGCATCGACCTCGACAGCCATTTGTTCGGGGCGCTGAAGGCGGGCGCAAGCGGTTTCCTACTCAAGAGCGCCAGCCAGGAGGAGCTGACCTCGGCCGTCCGCGCGGTCGCCGGCGGCGCGGCTTTCCTCTGCCCCACGATGACCCGACGGCTGATCGATCGGTTCGAGATTCTTCCGCCGCCGCAGGAACGCTCGCACGCGGTCGCGCTGGCCACCCTGAGCCGCCGGGAGACCGAAGTCCTGTCCGGTATGGCCATGGGGAGGTCGAATCAGGAGATCGCCCGCGAGCTGCATGTAACGCCCGCCACCGTGAAGTCCCATGTCTCGCGCATCCTCGCCAAGCTCGAGTTGCCGAACCGGATGCACGCGGCGCTGATGGCTCAGCGGAGCGGTCTGGTGCACCCGCCCCCGCCTGCGCAGGCTCCACGGGCCTCCGCAGGCCCTCCAGGTACCCCCAGCCCCTCAAGCCCCCTCTCCTCCGGCCCGTCCCGCCCCCTGGTCAGGCGGACTTGGTGAAAGCGAGGACCACGTTGTGGCCGCCGAAACCGAACGAGTTCGAGATGGCCGCGGTGACCCTGGTGTGTCGAGGACTTCCCGTGACGATGTCCACCTTCACCTCGGGGTCCTTGTCGTCGAGGTTCCTGGTCGCGGGAATGACGTCGTTGAAGACGCTCAGGACCGTGAAGATGGCCTCGATCGCGCCCGCCCCGCCGATGAGATGGCCCGTGAGCGACTTGGTCGCCGTCACGAGAGCATGCGGACCGATCGATTCAAGCAACGCCGACGCTTCGATACGGTCACCGACGGGCGTACCGGGAGCGTGAGCGTTGACGTGAACGATGTCCTGCGGGCCGAGGCCGCCGGTGCTCAACGCCTGGCGGATCGCACTGATCTGACCGTCCGCTGAAGGAGCCGTCATTGCGTGCGCGTCGGAGCTCATCCCCGTACCGGCGAGCGTGGCATACGCCCGCGCGCCACGGTCTCTCGCGGAATCGGCTCGTTCCAGTACGACGGCTCCGGCGCCCTCCGCCATGACGAAGCCGTCCCGCGCGCTGTCGAACGGCCGCGATGCGCTCTGAGGTGCGTCATGAAGGCTGGACAAAGCTCCCATGCGGGCGAAGGCCGCCATGGACAGCCGCCCGATGCACGCCTCGGTGCCGCCGGCGACAACGACGTCGGCCCGCCCGGCACGAAGTATGGCGAGCCCCATGGCGATGGCCTCCGCTCCCGAGGCACAGGCGCTGGTCGGTGCGTGGGCGCCGGCTCGGGCGCCGAGGTCCAGACTGACGGCGGCGGCCGGGCCGTTGGGCATCAGCATCGTCACGGCGAAGGGCGACACGCGCCCCGGCCCCTTCGCCGAGGACAGGTCGTGCTGGTCGACCAGGGTCTTCCCGCCGCCGAGTCCTGTGCCGATCACCACGGCCAACCGCTCAGGCGCCACCGTGGGCGCGCCGGCGTCGGCCCATGCCTGCCGGGCCGCCACCAACGCGATCTGCTGGCAGCGGTCCATCCGCCGGGCCTCGACCCGGTGCAATACCTCGGTCGGTTCCTGACTCAGTCGGCCCACCAGCCGTACGGGCAGGTCGCGGGCCCACGGTTCGTCGAGCACGGTGACCGGGGATTCACCGGCGAGCAGCCCCGTCCAGGTGGAGTGGACGTCGGCACCCAACGGCGTGGTCATTCCCAGGCCGGTGACCACAACGCCGGTCGTGCCGAGGACCTCCCCGTCCGGGGAGCCGGGGAGATCGGGGAGCTTCGGATAACCCAGGAAGTAGCCGTCAGATGCTTCGTAGGACATCACGGTTCCCTTTCTGAAGCTTTCCAGGGAGTGGTCTCCCCTGGACACGGGCGTGGGTATGGGAGCATTCGCTGCCTACCCGCCGTCGTCATTACGGTAGAGAGCACGAGGCGCTTTCCATATCGGCCGGCGGACGGAACCGTGAGGGCGACCGGAGACTGGTCGTGATTCGCCCTACGGCCCACCCGGCACTCGCCCCCGGCAGAGGGGTGGACGCCTTCCGCCGGCGGATACCCGATACTTCTCCGCCGACCTAGCATCTCTCCGAGTGGAACGAACGTGACGCAGGCGTACAGCAATAGCTGGGACATAGCCAGGCCCTTGCGGCCGACGGGGGAAATGGCAGGGCAATGGCAATGGCCAGGCCGAACAGGAGGACCACGATGTCAGAGGATGCCCTCACAGAATTCCGACTCGAGCCGACGACCTTGGTCGAGCTCTGCAGGTATCGCGCGTCCAGGGACCCGGATCGACGGATGTTCACCTTCCTGGAGAACGGCCTCGACGAGTCCGACTCGCTCACCCTCGCCCAACTCGACGCCCGCGCACGGGCTATCGCCATGCGCCTGAGCAGGCTTGCCGCACCGGGCGCCCGCGCCGTTCTGAGCTACCCGCCGGGTCTGGACTTCGTGGCCGCCTTCTTCGGCTGCCTGTATGCCGGACTGATCGCGGTGCCCGCTCCCCCGGTGCTGCGCGTCGGCGTCGACGACCGGTATACGCGCTTCCAGGCGATCGTCAACAGCTGCCAGCCGGATCTGGTGCTGTCGAACGGGTCCAGGCTGGACCGTGTCGACACCTTACTGAAAGGCATGTCGACACCGCGCCGGCCGGCCACTGTGGCGACTGACGAGATCATCGGGGCGGACGCATACGGCTGGAATGCCCCCCACATCGGCCCGGACACGATCGCGTACCTCCAGTACACCTCCGGCACGACCGGTCCGCCCCGGGGTGTGGGGCTCACCCATGGCAACGTCCTGCACAACCTCTCGCTGATCCTGGCCAACGGTTCCCGGGACACGGACGATGTCGACCGGCTGCCGCCCGTTGTCTCCTGGCTGCCCGTGTTCCACGACATGGGACTGATCACCGGGGTCCTGCAGCCGCTCTATGTCGGGTACGACGCCGTACTGATGCCGCCGTCGGCGTTCACCCAGGATCCGGTCAACTGGCTCCGCGCGATGTCGGACCGCGGGGCGGGCATAAGTTCGGCACCCGGCTTCGGGTACGAGCTGTGCGTGCGGCGCGTCTCCGAGCAGCAGCTGCGCTCCCTCGATTTCAGCGGCTGGCGGATCGCGGTGGTCGGGGACGAGCCGGTGCGTGCGGAGATGATTGACCAGTTCAGTGCCATGCTCGCCCCGTTCGGCTTTCGCCGAGAGGCGTTCTTCCCGAGCTACGGCATCGCCGAGTCCACCGTGATGCTCAGCGGCGGGCCGGTGGAGCCCGAACCGGTGATCCGGCGGTTCGACGCGGTGGCGCTGGCGAAAGGCACGGTGCAGCGAGCCGGTCGCGAGGACGGGGCCCGCCGACTGGTCGGCCTGGGCCAGGTGCACCCGTCCATGACCGTCGCGGTGGTGGATCCGGCCACCGGCGAACCGTGCGCCCCGGACGAGACAGGGGAGATCCTGGCATCCGGACCGAGTATCGGTGCCGCGTACTGGAACGCCCCGCAGGAGACGGCAGCTACGTTCAACGCCACCGTGCGCGGCCACGAGGGCAGCCAGTTCCTGCGCACCGGCAGCCTGGGCTTTCTGGACGGCGGTCAGCTCTTCGTCACCTGCCGGGTGGACGACCTCATCGTCGTGGAGGGCATGCAGCACTACCCGTACGACATCGAGGCGACCGCGGGAGGAAGCCACGCGGCCGTACGGGAAGGCTGCTGCTGCGCGTTCACCGTCGAGGACGGCGGACGCACGCGCCTCGTCGTCCTGGCTGAGATCAACAGCCGGTACCGCGTCGTGGCCGGCCCCCCGCCGGACGCTCCGTCAGGTGCACGCGCGACCGTCGGCGCGGACGAGGTCGAAGAAGCCGTCCGGGAGGCCGTCTTCGCCGGACACGGCCTCCGGGCCGACGAGGTCCTCCTGGTCAAGGCCGGCTCGCTGCCGTTCACCACCAGCGGCAAGCTGCAGCGCTCGCGGTGCCGGTCCAGGTACCGGGCGCGGGTGTTCGAGACGGTCTGAACCTCGCCCCATGCAGGGAGGGCGCGCGAACTGCCGCTGCCTTCTTCCTCCTTCCTCCGTTTGGAGTGGTCTCATGCAAACCAATCATCAGCACAGTGTCCGCCTGCCCGAGGGCGTGGCCGGTGAGCATGGTGCACCGACGACGTTGATCGACCTGTGCCGCACGCGTGCGGCAGCCGAGCCCGACCGGAAGAGCTTTGTGTTCCTGGGCAATGGTGTCGATGAATCCGACTCACTGACCCTGGCCGAACTCGACCGCTATGCGCGGGCGATCGCCGTGACGCTGCTGAGGCGGGCTCCCACCGCACGCGCACGCGCGCTGCTGAGCTACCCGCCCGGACTGGAGTTCCACGCCGCCTTCCTGGGCTGCATCTATGCGGGTCTGATCCCGGTGCCGGTAGCTCCGCTCGACGGCACACGGGGCAATGCCAAATGGACCCGGGTGGAGTCGATTGCCGCCAGTTCCGAGTCCCGGCTGTTCCTTTCCACCGGCCCCATGCTTGCCGCCGCGGAGCCCGTCCTCAGCGGCACCGAAGGGCTCGCCCGACTCGACCGGGTGGCGACCGACGAGGTATCCCTGGACCTGGCCCGGCAGTGGACCCCGCCGGTGGCCGCCGCTGAGATGGTCGCCTACCTGCAGTACTCCTCGGGATCGACCGGAGTACCGAAGGGCGTCGCGATCACTCACGGCAAT
Source organism: Streptomyces sp. NPDC027962 (assembly GCF_055566095.1). NCBI lineage: Bacteria > Bacillati > Actinomycetota > Actinomycetes > Kitasatosporales > Streptomycetaceae > Streptomyces > Streptomyces sp. NPDC027962. The sequence continues at coordinate 2,719 of NZ_JBVHTA010000078.1, read as the reverse complement.
GTGCTCAACAATCTGTCCTTGATATACGACACCACGCGTCGGTCTGCCGACGACGCCGGGCTGCCCCGCCCGTCGTCGGTGTCGTGGCTGCCGCCGCACCACAACATGGGCCTCATCTGCAACGTCCTCGAGTCCCTCTTCTCCGGCCGGGACGTCACACTGCTGCCGACGATGACGTTCGTACAGCGTCCGCTCACGTGGCTGCGGGCGATCTCCCGGCTCGGACGCGCGGACAGCTGCGCGCCGAACTTCGCCTACGACCTGTGTGTCCGCCGGGTGACCGACGCTCAGCGCCGGGAACTCGACCTCAGCCGTTGGGAGATGGCTCTGGTCGGAGGTGAGCCTGTCCGCGCCGATACCCTCGCCCGCTTCTGCGCGGCATTCGCAGGGGCCGGCTTCCGGCGCGGGGCGCTGTCCCCCGCGTACGGCCTTGCCGAGGCGACAGTGATGGTCACGGCCGTGCCGGTCGGCCAGGACCCGGAAGTCTTGCGCGTGGACTCCGCTGCGCTCACCGGCGGAAGAGTGCGCCCAGCCGCGTCGGCGGCGGACGGTCGGGAGCTGGTCGGCTGCGGCCCGATCCATCCGTTGAGCACGGCTGTCGCCGTCGATCCGGAGACCGGCAAGCCCTGCGATGAGGACGAGGTGGGCGAGATCCTCGTGTCCGGCCCGAGCGTCGCAACGGGCTACCTGAACGCTCCCAAGGAGAGTGCCGAGACCTTCATGGGGACCCTTCCCGACCAGCCGGGCGAGCGGTTCCTCCGTACCGGTGACCTCGGATTTCTGCACAGCGGGGAACTGTTCATCACCGGTCGGGCGAAGGACGTCATCATCATCGCCGGTGCCAACCACTACCCGCAGGACATCGAAGCCACTGTCGAGGCCAGCCATCCGGCAGTCCGCGAGTTCGGTGCGTGCGCGGTGTCGGTCGACGACGGCGCGCATGAACGGCTCATCGTGCTCGCCGAGACGACGGCGGCAGCCGGCGGCGGAGGCGGGAGTGACGAGCCGGTGACCGCGCAGGAGATCAAGCAGGAGATCAGGCGCGCCGTCCATGCAGGGCACCGCATCCAGGTACACGATGTCGTCCTCCTCAAGCCGGGGACGCTGCCGCTCACGACGACCGGCAAGCTGCAACGTCGCGACAGCCGGGACCGATACCTGGGGGGTTCCTTCGAGGCCGCCCTCATCGAATGAGGTGGCGCGGTCGAGCGGCGCCGCCGGCTGTTGAGCTCAGTCGGCGGTGGTGGTGCGGTCGTCGGATGCCGGTGCGAACGGCGATGAGGGCGACGTCGTCGCTGCGGTCCTGAGAGGTAACCCGAAAGAGTGAATGCGCTGACCGGCTGTCCTGTCGCACTGCGGCTGTCAGATGGTGGGCCGTTGACGAGCTGGGATGCCAGGTCGTTTGCGACCGCGGAGGCTCGGGGTTCTCAAGTGACCTGGCTTTTACGGAAGTCTCATTCGCGATAGAGGCGGGCCACGGCCATGGAGACATCGGTGTGGCCCGCCATGCCGTCTGCTGGTCGCGGCCGCTTCAGGCTTGATTTCCGGGCTGGAGCCTCAGCTGTTGGCCAGGGTGCGGTCTAGAAGGGGGAGCAGGCGATCCCAGTGGTGCTTCAGCCCGGAGGCGCTGAATGCGTCGGTGTCGGACATGGTGAAGCCGTGGGTGGTGTCGGGGTAGATCTCGGAGGTGTAGCCGATACCTGCCGCATCCAGGGCCTGGTTGAGCTCGCCGAGGGCCTCAGGTGTCATGTCGCCTTCGGCATGGCCGAGGTGGACCTGGGCGGTGAGCTTGGAGAAGAGGTCGGGCCCGTCGACACCCACGGGGCCGTGGAACGCGGCGACGGCCGCCACCTGGTCGGGGTGGGCCGCAGCGGTGCGCATCGCGTAGAGGCCACCTATGCAGTAGCCGGTCACCGCGACCGGCCCGGCGCCGACCTCGGGCTGGGAGGTGAGGAACCTGAGGTAGGCGTCGGCGTCGCTCAGGACACGTTCGGCGGCGTGTGCCTCGATCAGGGGCATCAGCTGGGCGAAGACCGCGGGCCGGACCTCTTCTCCGATGTACTCGGGAAGCTCGACCAGCGGTGCCGGGCCGTGCCGGTAGAAGGAGTTGGGGACAAGCACGTAGTAGCCGTGCCCGGCCAGTTCGCGGGCCATCTCCCGCAGCACGGGCCGGATGCCGAAGCCGTCCGCGTACATCAGCACCCCTGGGTGCCGCTCGCTGTGGTCGGGGAAGGCGGCGAAGGCGTCGGCCTGGCCGTCCGCGGTGGGAATCTGCAGCGTCTTGGTGGGCATGAATGCTCCTGTCGTGGTTGATGTGCAGAGCCTGTGATCAACACGACGGAGGCGGAGCCCGCGCAGCAGCGCAAGAGCCTCGATCAAACAGCGGGCCCAAACCGGCCCGTACGGCGCTCAGAAGAGCCCCGGGTCACCGATCCGTGTGTGGCGCAATGCCGTCCCGGTATTCATGCCGCACAGCGTAGCCCACCGGCTACGAGCCGACGCCAGCACTCCAGCTGTCCCGTCTCATTAGATCTTGCAGGGGCGGCGCCGTTGACCTGCGGGGTGACAGGCTCAACCGCGACTTGCTGGGGGCAGCGACGAGGCGTCGCGAAGACGCGTGGGCGGTGCGGTCGGCGCGTCTCATGGATCATGGCGAGGGTGATGCCGCCTGAGCAGGACCTTGTCAGGTTGGCGAGACGCTTGACGGCCGGTTTCGCAT
>NZ_JBVHTA010000077.1:0-10779 GCF_055566095.1 Streptomyces sp. NPDC027962 | reverse complement strand
CCTGACCGACGACCCCGGACACCCGGCGACCCCACGGCCACCGGGCGTCCAGTACTGCCCACACCGACCCTGACCTGCTGCTATTTACGCGTCAGCGACCCTTTTCAGCATGCTCAAGGATCGCAACGCACTCCACATGATGGGTCATCGAGAAGATGTGTAACCGAGCCGGACAAACAAAGAGGTCACAGCCCCTTGGGTCGACTACTGGGGCCGGATCCGGGTGCTGGTCCGTCCATGCCTCAGTCGGTTCGCCGCCGGTCTGTCGGTCGAGGCCCGGGATCCGGATTCGGGGCCGGTCAGCCGAGGCCCGAGTCCGGGTCAGGGCTGGTCGCGGAGTTCACGCCGCGCACAGCGAGGCGGAGCCGGGGGCGGGCGGCGGCTCCGCCTCGAGTGGCCACTGTCAGGCCGCCGGCGTTCCCTCGATGACGTGGTAGTCCGGCAAACCGCTGGGGACCGGCACAGCCACTGTCGCCGAGAGGGTGAAACCTGCCGTGTCGAGCAGGTCGGCGTACTCGCTCCGGGTGCGCTCCCGGCCGCCGGTGAAGACCAGGTTATTGAGGTCCGTGAGCCCGTACGCGGCGGACTCGTCCGGGGTCAGAACCGGTGGCATGAGCGTCTCCACCAGGAGCAGCCGGCCCGTCGGGGCCATCCCCGCACGGCAGTTGCGCAGCAGCGCGGTCGCCTTCTCGTCGTCCCAGTCGCGGACGATGTTGTTGAGGACAAAGGCGTCGGCTCCGGCCGGCACCGGTTTCGTGAGGTCGCCCGCCACGACCTCGCACCGGTCCGCGACGCCGGCCGCGCCCAGCACGGCTGTTGCCCGCTCCAGCGCGTCCGCCTGATCGTAGAGCACGCCCCGAAGGCCCGGCACGGCGCCGAGGACCGCGGCGATCAAGGTGCCCTCGTCGCCGCCGAAGTCGGCGACGGTGCTGAACTGCGAGAAGTCGTACGCGCCGGCGACACCGGATGCGAACTCGCGGGCCGCCTGAGCCATGCCCGCGCGCAGTTTCACCGACAGTTCCGGGTGCCTCAGCATCGCCTCGTGGGCCGTCAGACCGGTGCCGGGATCGTGGGCGGGTCCGCCGGTCCGTACGACGGTCGACAGCTCACCCCAGGCCCGCCACAGCTCCGGCGCGGTGGACAGCACGAGGTCGTCCCGCTCGGAGTCCGGAACGTCGGCCCTCAGCCGATTGCCGAGATCCGTGAGCGAGAACCGCTCGGTGTCGTGCTGGGTTACCACACCCAGTCCGGCAAGGGCCCTGAGCAGTCTGCGCAGGGCTGCCGGGTGCGTGCCCGTCTCCCTGGCGAGGCTCTCGTAGTCCCGCGGGCCGCTGCCGAGCGCGTCGGCGACGCCCAGTTCCGCGGCGGCGTACAGGACTTGCGCGGGCACGTAGCCGAGTGACATCTGGGTCAGCGACTGTTCCGTGGGGGCGGTTTCCGCTTCCCCTCCGTTGGCGGACAAGCCATTTCCTCTCAAGAGGTGTGCAGAGTGAGCGTGTTGACGCCGATCATGTCGGGCGTCGGGAAGAACGTGGGCGGCGTGGCCGGGTCGGTCCTGAGCACCGGGAAGCGGTCGAATAGGGCGTTCAGCGCGATACGGCCTTCGAGGCGGGCGAGGCCGGCGCCGATGCAGAAGTGGATGCCACGGCCGAAGCCGAAGTGCGGGTTGGGGTCCCGAGCGGGGTTGTACGTCTCGGGGTCGTCGAACTGACGGAGGTCACGGTTCCCCGCGCCCAGCCACAGCATGACGATCTGGTCCTTGGGAATGACCTGCCCGGCGATCTCCACCTCGGCACTGGTCCCCCGGGCGAGCGCCGCCGACGGGGAGAGCAGGCGCAGTGCCTCCTCGATGGCGCCCGGCACCAGCGACCTGTCGCCACGGACCTTCGCGGCCACGTCGGGGTAGGCGTCCAGGCACAGGGCCGTGTTGCCGAGCAGCATGGTGGTGGTGATGTGGCCGGTGACCAGCAGGATGTTAGCGACGTTCACGATCTCGTTGTCGGTGAGGCGTTCGCCCTCGACCTCGGCCAGGGCCAGATGCGTGAGCAGGTCCTCGCGAGGGTTGCGGCGGCGCTCGGTGACGTGTCCGGCCATGTAGTCGAGCAGGGGCCGCAGTCGCTCCGTGGCGTCGCGGACGTCCTTCTCGCCCTGCTCGCTGTCGTCGAGGAACGAGAATCCGCTGAAGCCCTCGATGATGTCGTCGGCCCACTTCTTGAACAGATCGCGGTCGCTTGCCGGGACGCCGAGCAGTTCGGCGATGACGATGACCGGCAGCGGGTACGCCAGATCGGCGGCGATCTCGATCTCGGGCTTGCCCTCGACCGCATCGAGGAGTTCGCCGGTGATCGCGGCGACCCGCGACTCCATCGCAGCGACGAGCTTGGGGGTGAAGGCCCGGCTGACGAGTTGCCGGTACTTGCGGTGGATGGGCGGATCCATCTGCGACATGTCGCCCTCGAGCAGCGGCGCGTCGACGGAGACGGGAAGGAGATGTGCCAGGTTGGACGTGAACGTCCCGTGGTTGTTGAGTATTTCCAGCGCTTCGGGATATCCGTAGACGTTCCACAGACCCTGCTCCTCGTCGAACTGCACCGGGGATTCGGGTCGTTGTCCGCGCAGCCAGAGATGGTCGGGGTGAATGTTCCACCGATCGACGACCGTCGTCATCACACTTCTCCTTACCGGGATCTTACGGACTACTTGGTAACGATCTATTGGGTGACGACGGGCAGTGTGGCCACGCCGCTGGCATCCACCACCTGCAGGAACGACGGCGGGTTCGCCGGGTCGGTCCGCAGAGTGGGCAAGCGGTCCAGCAGGATTTCCACTGCCGCCTTGCTTTCCATTCGGGCCAGCTGCCGGCCCACGCAGAAATGGATGCCGCGGCCCAGACCGAGGTGCGCGTTGGGGGATCGCCCCGCGTCGAACATGTCCGGGTTCTCGAATTGCCGCTCGTCGCGGTTGGCCGCACCGGTCCACACGAGCAGCAACTGGTCCTTGGGTATGACCTGTCCGGCCACTTCCACCTCGGCATTGGTCGCCCGGCCGACTCCGCAGATCGGGCTCACGTACCGCATGGATTCCTCGAGCAGCGGCGGCACCAGCGAACGGTCCGCCCGCACGCGTGCCCCCTGGTCGGGGAAGGCGTCCATGCACAGCACGGTGTTGGCGATCAGCATGGCCGTGGTGAGGTGACCGTTGACCAGCAGACGGTTGGCGATGTTGGAGATCTGACTGTCGTTCAGCCGCTCACCCTCCACCTCGGCGTGCACGAGCTGACTGATCAGGTCCTCGCGGGGACGTTTTCTGCTCTCGGCGGCCCGCTCGTGCCAGTAGTCGCGCATCTCCCAGAGCAGCTCCAGCTCCTTCTCGAGCTCCTGCTCCTGCTCCAGGACGGTCTCGGGCGACTCGAACTTCTCGGAGCCGTCGAGCATCTTGTCCATCCACTGCCGGAACAGCGCCCGGTCACTCGCCGGGACGCCCAGCAGATCGGAGATCACGATCAGCGGCAGCGGCGCCGCGAAGTCCGCCACCAGATCGAACTGGCTCTTCCCCTCGATGTCGTCGAGCAGCTCGTGGACAATCCCGTGCACCTGCGACTCGAGCTTGGCCACGAGGCCCGGGGTGAACGCGTGGTCCACGAGTCCGCGCAGCTTGCGGTGCTTCGGCGGGTCCGTGTGGCTGAAGTCGCCCTCGACTATGGACTCGTCGAGCTTGATGGGGTCGAGCCGCATGGTGTCGCTGGAAAACGTCTTGGGGTTGCCGAGTATCGCAGCCGACTCGGGATAACCGTAGACATTCCACAGCTGCAACTCTTCGTCGTAGTCAACAATTTTCTCCGGGCGCTTCCCACGCAGCCAGAAATGGCCGGGATGGAACTCCCACTGGTCGACGGGCGAGGTCACAGGTGTGTCCTTCCGTGAAAGAGTCATGAATGCCGAGCCACTCCTGCCGCGGGCTCATGTGCTGCATGCGGTACCGATGTTCTGCATGCGATGGAGAGCGAATCGAGCGGCCGGCGCGTAAGAATAGGCGCCGAATTCAGCATGCTGCTCCAGTGTTCAAGCGCGGCCTTACCGGTGTCAAGGTTCGTCCGAGTTCTCCGTGACCCTTTCCTGTCCTGGCGACGGGACACGGCTCACCGTGAGCGCTTGGTTTCTCCCGGCGCGCAACTGCCCTTTATCACAGCAGAATTCGACTGTCGCGCAATCGCGCCGCACGGGACGCGGAATGTGTCAGCCGACCCGCTGCAGGGCCTTCTCCCGGCGCTCGGCCATGGCCGACCCGGACTCCCGCCGCGCCATTCGACGCAGCACGATGGGCGCGAGGACGAGGCCGATGGCTGCCCACGCTCCCAGCACGCCGACAGTCTCCAGATGACGCCAGGAATCGCCGATCTCGACGGTGACCGCACTGTCGGGAAGCAGGGCCGAACGCATGCCGAGCCCGAGCCAGTAGATCGGGAAGACCTGGGCGATCCACTGCACCCATTCCGGCATGGAGGTGACGGGATAGAAGATCCCGGAGGTTCCGATCATCGCGAGGATCGGGAGCGTGAGCAGCCCCTGACTGCGGGCGCTGCTGAACACCGATCCCAGCACCGCGCCGATCGGCAGAGTGGCCACCAGCCCCAGCGCCAGCACCCAGCCCAGCGTGAGCCAGGAACTCAGGCTGCTGATCGTAAGGCCGGGAATGATGAACAGGCCGGGGACGAGGAAGATCGCGAGGTCGACGATCACGCCGCCCGACACCGAGATGATCTTGCCGATCAAGTAGGCCGGCATGCCGTTCGGGGTCGCCTTGGCGCGCAGCAGTGTCCCGTCCTCCCGCTCCGCGGTGAGCAGTTGGCTCATGGACACCATGGCCATCGCGGCGTTCATGCCGAGGATGCCGGGCAGCACCAGGGTGCCGAGCTCGAATCCGCTGCTGCCGAAGGACACGTCCCGCAGGAAGAACGTCACGATCAGCATCAGCACGGGCCAGAAGAAGTGGTTGAACAGGTCCCCGCCGTTGGTGAACGACTGGCGCAGTTCGATCAGGCCGCGGGACCAGCCGGCGCGCAGTGCTGTCTCGTTCATCGGGTCACTTCCCCCATCTCGCTCGCCGATTCCGCTTCTGCTTCGCGTTCGCCGGTTGCCTGTTGCACCAGCGAGAGATACGTGTCCTCGAGGGTGGCCTTGCGGACTTCGAGGTCCGTGATCTCCTCGCCGTACTGCCGGAACAACTCGAAGGCGAACTTGGTGGATTCGCTGGTCGAGCGCACGAAGGCGCGGCCGTCACGGATCCAGCGCACCTCGTCCTCGCCGACGATGCGCTCGGCGAGTTCCTGTGCCGTACCGTCCGCGATGATCTGCCCGCCGTTCAGGATCATGATGCGGTCCGCGAGCTTCTGGGCCTCGTGCAGATCGTGGGTGGTGAGCACGATCGTGGTGTACTGCTCGTCGGCGAGACGGTCGACGAGGTCGTGGAACTCGCGCCGGGCCACGGGGTCGAGGCCGGCGGTGGGCTCGTCGAGGAAGAGCAGTTCGGGGCGGCCCACGATGCCGACCGCCACGTCCAGCCTGCGGCGCTGACCGCCGGAGAGCATCCGGACCTTCTTGTCCGCCTGTGCGGTCAGGCCGACCGCGGCGATGAGCTCGTCCGGGTCCCACGGCCGCTTGATCTGCTCGGTGGAGTAACGGGCGTAGTACATGCCGAGGTGCGCCAGCAGCTCACGCACCCGCCATCTGCCGTGGTCGCGCCAAGACTGGAGCACCACACCGATCCGTGCCCGCCAGCGTTCGTCGCCGTGCGCCGGATCGGTGCCCAGCACCTCCACCCGGCCGGCCGACCGCATACGGAAACCCTCGAGGATCTCGAGCGTGGTGGTCTTTCCCGCCCCGTTCGGTCCGAGCAGGCACACCACCTCGCCGTGGTGCACCCGGAGATTCACGTCCTGCAGGACCTCCGTCGTCCCGTAGCGCATGCGCAAGCCATCGACATCCAGCACGACCCTCTCGCGCGTTGTCATCATTGATCCCTCATCTTCACACGTGTTTCTCCGGGTGGGGGCCTGGCTCGGGTGGCGGCCCGGGAACCGCGGGGGATGTCGGTCCCCGGGCCGCCGGGGCCGTCGGCGGGGTGTTGGTCATGCGTCCGCCGGGGCCCTGTCTCGTCGCGGCAGCAGCCGATGAACCGGCGCTGCCGTATCAGCGGAGTTGTCAGGAGCGGCGGATGACGATGTCGCCGCTGTAGGTGCGGACGCGCACTTCGACGATCTCGTCGGACTTCGCGGGGCCGTCGACGACCTTCAGGGAGTTGCGGACCGCGCCGGACAGCGTGCTCACGTCGAGCTTCGCCGCGGTGCCTTCCCTGATGCCGATCTCGATGTCGGCGGACGAGGCCGTCACCACGACCGTGCCGCGGATGACCTCACCGATCCGGATGCTGCCGTGGGCGGTCTTGGCCTCGACGCTGCCGTGCGCCCGCTCGACATGGAAGTCGCCGTTCATCCCGGTCAGGCGCAGGTTTCCGGTGACGTCGCCGATTCTGGCCTCGCCCTGGTCGTTGCCGATCAGAGCCGCGCCGTCGATCTCGTCGACGCGCACGCCTCCGGAGCCGTTGACGACCTTGGCGTTGCCCACCACGCGGGCAACGCTGATCTCGCCGCGGGATGTGATCAGTCGCAGCGGGCCGGTCTCCTCCAGCCGGATGTCGCTCTGTGCGGCCTCGAACCGGCACTCGCCGAGGCGGCCCTCGCCGCGCAGCGCCACCCAGGACGAACTGCCCCGCACATGGGAGCCCTCGGGCAGCTCGATCACCACGTCGACGGAGCCGGCGCGGCGCGACAGGCCGGGCCAGTGGAGCATCTGCGTCGGCGCCTTGATCTGCAACTTGCCCTGCGCGTAGTCGATCCGCGCCTGTTCCGCAGCTTTGACGTCGGCGGCATTGGAACTGTCGGTCGGGCGGACCTCGACGACCGTGTCGGCCCGTCGGCTCGCCGTGATCGCGATGTCGCCCGTGGAGATCTCGATCCTGGCGGAGATCGGTTCAGGAGTGTCGAAAGTGGGCATGTCAGCCTTCCCTGGTGAGCCGCTTGCGTGTGCGCTACCGCACCCAGCCGACGTTGTACTGGTCCCCCGGTGGCGCCCGCCGTTCGGAGCGGCCGGCGCCGTTGAGGGTCGCGGTGACGGCCCGTACGAGCCAGGCATTGACCGAGAGCCCTTCCCGGCCGGCGGCTTCCTCGATCCGCGCCTTGAGGTGCTCGGGCGGGCGGAAGTTGATACGCGCCGGGGCGCCCTCGTCCTCAGCCGCCGGGATCACCATGCCGTTTCCGGCGGCAGGGCCACCGATCAGGAAGTCGTCGAAGCCGATGCCGGCCGTCGGCCGCGTCACCACGAAGCTCGGTTCGAGGCCACGCAGACGAAGGTCGACCGACCCCGGCGCGAGATCACGGGAGATCTCGTCCGCAGCGGTCGACAGCGCATTCAGCAGGGTGAGCCGGACCGACGCGTCCAGCGAGGGCACCAGGCGCTCCGCGACCCCGAGGTTCTCCTCGCCGGCGGCCTCCGCAGCGAGCAGGAACTCGCGGCGGAGGCTGTCGACGTACGGCGTCAAGTTCATAGCGCCATAGTGGCACACACATGGCGCCATACACAAGCGGCTCCCGGCAGGGAAAGTCAGCGGCAGGCAATGTGCGCAGTAATCACCTCATCTTCGGCGGAAACCGATAGCGCCACGATGGCATCACCTTGGCCGTCGGGCCGGCCCCACGACCGGACAGCCGACCGTGACTACGCCGACGAGGTGCGCAGCGGGAGCGTGCTGACGCCGGTCGTGTCGAAGCCCGGCATGAACGTCGGCGGCTTGTCCGGGTCGGTGAGCAGCTCCGGGAACCGGTCGAACAGGAGGTTGAGCGCGACCCTGCCCTCCATCCTGGCCAGCGGCCCGCCGAGGCAGAAGTGGATGCCCCGGCCGAATCCGAGATGCGGGTTGGGCACCCGCGTCATGTCGAAGACGTCCGGTTCGGCGAACCGCCGGGTGTCGCGGTTCGCCGCCCCGTACCACACCATGACCATCTGATCGGCCGAGAGCCGCTGCCCGGCGATCTCCACGTCCCTGGTGGTGGCCCGGTACGTCGCCGCCACCGGGCTCAGGAACCGCATCGACTCCTCGAGCAGGCCCGGCACGAGCGATCGGTTTTCGCGGACACGAGCCGCCTGCTCGGGATAGCTGTCCAGGCACAGCACCGTGTTGCCGATCAGCATCGTGGTCGTCAGATACCCCGCGATCAGCAGCATCTTCGCGAAGTTGACGATGTGGTTGTCGGTCAGCCGTTGGCCGTTGAGGTCCGCCTGGATGAGCCGGCCCAGCAGATCCTCCTGCGGCCGCCGCCGGCACTCGGCCGTGTGCTCGCGCAGGTACTCGAGCATCTTGCGCATCGGCGCCATGCTGGCCTCGAAGATGCGCTCCTGGTCCTCGGCGTCGTCCTCCATCGACACATCGCCGAGGCTGTGGACCATCTCCGTCATCCATCGCTCGAACAGATGGCGGTCGCTGCTCGGAATGCTCAGCAGTTCGGCCACCACGGTCACGGGAAGGGGATACGCCAGGCTGGTCATCAGGTCGAACTCGTCCCGGTCGGCCACCGCGTCGAGCAACTCGTGGGTGAGCGCGGTGATCCGCGGTTCGAGGTCGGCCACGACCTTCGGGGTGAAGGCGTGGCTGACCAGCTTGCGCAGCTCACGGTGGTCCGGCGGATCCGTCTGCAGCAGATCGCCTTCCGTGAACGACTCGTCTGCACCCATGGGGAGCAGGCGCGCCATGTGGGACGAGAACGTCCCGGGGTCACTGAGAACGTCGATCGCTTCGGGATAGCCGTAGACGTTCCACGCCTTCATCTTCTCGTCGAACTCAACCGGCTGCTCCGGTCGGCGCCCGTACAGCCAGAAATGCTCCGGGTGGATACCCCATCGCTCGGCCGGAGTGGTCATGGAATTTCTCCTTCGACGCGTTCTTTCAGTCCCCGGCCATGGCCTCGCGCAGGCTCCTCGGCCGCATGTCGACCCAATTCGCCTCGACGTACTCGAGGCAGTCCTTCCGGCTACTCTCGCCGAATACGGTCCGCCAGCCGTCTGGGACGGGGGCGAAGGCCGGCCACAGCGAATGCTGGTCCTCGTCGTTCACCAGCACGTGGAACCGGCCGTTGTCGTCGTCGAACGGGTTGTTGCTCATGCGTTGATTCCTTTCTCCTGGGCGCCGGATCGCCGGGCCGCGATCGAGTGCGCGATCTCTCCGCTGCGGATGGCTATGTTCGACAGGAGCGACGACGCCAGCCCGTGCGTGTGCTCCGTCCCGCCCTGCAGATAGATCCCGCAGTCGAGTTCGGGGGTCGTGACCAGTCGGTAGTCACGGCCGACGCGGTGCCGGCCCTCCGTGTCCTGGACGCAGTACGCGTCGAGCTCGCCGAGGATCTCGGCCGGGTCCATCGGGTCGTAACCGGTGGCGCAGACCAGGACGTCGACGTCCAGGTCGTACGACTCCTCGCTGACCAGCGAGTGCACGGTGATACGGGTGTCGTTCCCGACGCGCTTGACATCGACCACCCGGGCCAGATTGAGGAACTCCAGCCGCTCGCTCTTGCTGAACTCGTCCTCGTAGGCCCGCTCGTACAGGCCACGGATCACCTCGTCGTCGACCACCGAGTAGTTCGTGTTCTTGTGGTACTGCCACACGGCGTCCTTGGACCGCTGCGAGCCGTGGTAGTAGCTGTCCACGGCACCGGGGTCGAACACCTGATTCGCGAACGGGGTGTCGTCGGCGATGGAGTAGCCGTAGGACGGGACGATCGCGGACACCTTGGCGTCCGGCAGGCTGTCGTAGAGGAACCTGACGATCTCAGCGGCACTCTGGCCGCCCCCGACGACCGCCACCCGTTTCGGCTCATCGCCGCTGCGCTGACGGAAGTTGTGCAGGAACTGCGAGCTGTGCCAGACGAATTCGTCGGGTTCCAGACCGACGGGCATCCTGGGGACCAGCCCGGTGGAGATGACGACGTTCCGTGCGTCGACCTGGCGCGAGCCGCCGGCCGCGTCCCGCACGGTGACCCGTACGCGGTCGGCGACCCCCTGCCCAGCGGCCGGTGCCGGCCCGATCGCGGTCACCTCCGAGTTGTAGGCGACCGGCTGCGTCAGCTTTGACTCGGCCCACTCGAGGTAGTCGTGGAACTCCCGCCGGGTGGGGAAGAAGTCCTGGTTGTTGACGAACCTCGTGAGCCGCCCCACGTCGTGGAGATAGGAGATGAAGCTGAATTTCGACGCCGGATTGCGGAACGTGGCCAGGTCTTTCAGGAAGGAGACCTGCATCTTGGCCGACGGCAGCAACATCCCGCGATGCCAGCCGAGTGACGGCTGGCGTTCGAAGAACGCGGATGTGATGGGATCCGTGCTCTCTTCCAGCGCTACGGCGAGCGACAGGTTGGACGGTCCGAACCCGATGCCCACGACGTCATAGATTTCTGGTTCACGCGATTCCATTGCTGTGTCCCCTCAGTGAAAAGCCGAACTGACCTGGCCCCGCCTGCGCAGTCGATCCCCTCAGTCCCGGGCGAGTTCTTGGCTGATGATCTTGCAGATCTCGGCTGCCGGTCCCGGCAGGTACAGGTCCTCGTGGGCACTGTGGATGTCGTGCTGGTGCAGGGCACCGAGGCAGGGCGATTTCAAAGTCGGGGTGATCTTGTAGGCGTGCAGGTCACGGCGGTGTGACGATGTTCTGTGGGCGCGCGACGTACGCAACGAAGCT
>NZ_JBVHTA010000076.1:0-11314 GCF_055566095.1 Streptomyces sp. NPDC027962 | reverse complement strand
CGGCTGGCTGCACACCTACAATCACCACCGCGGACACACCGCGCTGAAAGGCCAACCACCCGCCAGCCGCGTCCCCAACCTCTCAGGGCAATACAACTAGCCCTCCGCCGCGGCCGTAGGTGTGGTTGACGCGCATCGCGCGGGCTTGTCCGGGGGCGAGGGTGGGGTGGCAGCGGCAGCGGGCCTGGATGGAGGTCTTCTCGTCCGCGCTGATGACGTAATCGTCTTCGCCGAGCGGTTCGCCGTTGAAGGCACGGGCGTACAGGTCCAGCACGCGCTCGGCTTTGGGGCGGAAGGCGGGGTCGGTGATGAAGATCCAGGAGCGGTGCTGCCAGGGCTTGATCGCATCCTCGGCGAGCCAGCGGCGCACGGTGGAGGCCGACAGGGCGGGGGCGATCCCGCGGGCGACGGCTTCGCGGGCCACTTCCGGGCACGACCAGCGCGACAGCGGCGCGCCGGCCTCGGCGGGAAGCTGGCACGCCAGGGCCTTGACCTGCGTGGTCTGCAGCGGTGTGAAGACGGTGGGCCGTCCCGGGCGCTTGCGGTCGGTCAGGCCCGGTAGGCCCAGATCGGCGAACCGGCCCCGCCAGGTGCGCACGGTGTCCACATGGATTCCCGCCTCGACGGCGATCCGGGCGTTGGGCCTGCCCCTGGCTGCGGAGAGGACGATCCGTGCCCGGATCCGGGCTTGGTGCGGGGTCTTGTGACCGTAGGCCGCCTTCTTCAGCCGATGCCGCTCGGCGGCGGTCAGGACTATTGGGCGCGCTGTGGCAACAGGCAAGGCAGACGGGCCGATCAGCGGAGGTGGATGACGACGGCCAGAGCGGGCCTCAGCCGGTGCTCGCCCGGCTGGATGGGACACCATGCCAAGGAAGCCTGTCAGCCCTTCGATGCCCCGGGGCTCGACCCGACCCGCTCTGGGACAGGCTCATGCGTCTGCGCTATGCGGGAAGGGAGTCCAGGGCGGTGAGTTCGGTCTCGGACAGACGCAGGGCGCCGGCGGCCACGTTCTGGGTGAGGTGGTCGGGGTCGCCGGTGCCGGGGATGGCCAGGATGTGGGGACCGCGGTGCAGTGTCCACGCCAGCCGGATCTGCGCTGCGCTCACTCCGTGGGCGCGGGCGATGGCGTGAAGCGTGCTGCTGTCGTTGGCGGTCGCGCCGGCCGTGCGTCCGGTGCCGGCGATCGAGTAGAACGGCACGAACGCGACGCCCTTCTCGCCGCAGGTCCGCAGGAGCTCTTCCTGTTCGGGTGATGCCCCGATCCCGTGCATGTTCTGGACGCAAACCACTGGTGCGATGGCCTGGGCCTCGGCGAGGTGGTGGGGGCGGATGTTGGAGAGGCCCAGATGGCGGATGAGCCCGGCATCGCGCAGGTCGGCCAGCGCGCCGAATCGCTCGGCGATCGAATCGGTTCCCACGATGCGCAGGTTCACCACGTCCAGGTGGTCGCGGCCGAGCTGGCGCAGGTTCTCCTCCACCTGTCCCCGCAGTTGCCGGGGCGTGGCGTGGGGCAGCCAGCTGCCCGAGGGGTCCCGGCCTGGTCCGACCTTGGTGACGATGACGAGATCGTCGGGGTAGGGGGACAGCGCCCGGTTGATCAACTCATTGGCCGACCGGAGCGGCGAGAAGTAGAACGCGGCGGTGTCGATGTGGTTCACGCCGAGCTCGACCGCGCGGCGCAGCACCCGGATTGCCTGGTCCCGGTCGCGTGGAGTGGCGTCGGGCACCAGTGCCTCGCCGTGCTGCGTCAGTCGCATCGTGCCGAAGCCGATGCGGTTGACCACGAGGTCGCCGAGTGTCCAGGTGCCCGATGCCGCCGCGGTGATCGTGTCTGCGGTCATGTCCAAGGTCATGCCGAAATGATCTCCACCGGATAGAGTGGCCGCCATTGATTCAGGTATGTGTGAATCCTCGGGGGGTGGTCACCGTGGCGGAACTGGCGTTCTCGGCGAGCGATTTGGCGCAGGTGCGGTTCGCCGTCTCGCCTATGTGGCAGGTGGTGACCAGCTTTCGGTTGCTGTCCAACCACGCCTCCGCATCCCCTGTCCACCGTCCCTGGATCGAGCAGGTCCAGCTTCGGGCGGCGGCCGCCGGGCTGGATGGTGGCTGGCTCGCGGAGCTGATCCCGCCGACGGGTTTCTTTCCGTACTTCCTCAACCCCGCCCCCGCCGGGCCGGCCCCGACGCTCGCCACAGAGCTGGCCGCCGTCCAAGACACCCCCATCGACCGGGTCCGCCGCGACCTCGATCACCTGGAATACCACCAAGGACGCCTCAGCCCCCGGCTGCGGTCGCTGCACCACGACCCGCACGTCCGACTGGCCCGCCTGGCCCAGGAGATCCACACGTACTGGGAGCTGACCCTCGCCCCCTACTGGGCACGCATCCGCGCAGTGCTGGACACCGACGTCTTCCACCGGGCCCGCCAGGTCGCCGAACACGGCGCGGGTCACGTACTCAACGACCTGCACACCGCGGTGAAATGGGACGGCAGTACGCTGCACCTGAACCGCCGGACCAGGCCCCTGTCCCGCACCACAGCGGGCCCGGGGCTACTGCTGATCCCCTCGGCCTTCACCGGACCGAGTCTGCCCACCCGAGTCGCACCGCCCGAACCACCACAACTCACCTATCCAGCACGTGGCACCGGCTCGCTATGGGCCCCCGGGCCCACCACCGGCACCGACGCCCTCGCTGGCGTACTCGGCCGCTCACGGACCCGCCTGCTGACCGAACTCGACACCCCGGCCTCCACCACCCAGCTGGCACATCGCACCGGCCTGTCTCCGGCCGGGGTATCCCAATACCTGACCGCGTTGCGCAGCGCGGGCCTGGTCAGCGCCCACCGAGCCGGCCGCTCCGTCCTCTACGCCCGCACCGCCGCCGCCGAAACCCTCCTCAAAGCCGCCTCCACCACCTGAGCCTCGGTCAACCCCCGAAGGACTTCCGGAGCCGACCACTTAGACACCACAATGATCACGAAGCCCGTGCCTGCCCTGTTATGCGCCCCAACCGGTCACACCCCAACCAGTCGCACGACCCCGGAACTTGCAACCGCCCTGGTTGGTCACCAGGTCATCTCTTGTGCGAAAAACTTCGTCGCCCTGCGGAGAATGTCCCGCTCGGTGGCGAGCTTCTGCATCTCCTTGCGCGCCGCTGCCAGCTCCCGGCGCAGGGCCTCGTTCTCGGCCTGTAGTTCCTCGGCCGTCGGCGGCGAATCCACCTGCGTCGTCTCCGTGCTCGTCGTACTTTCCCGGCCGCGCCGGGCCCGCTCGGCCCGCACCCAGTTACGCAGCGTCTCCCGGCTGATCCCCAGATCCTTCCCGATGCCCTCGAAGGTATGGCTCGGGTCCGACAGGTACAGCGCGACAGCGTCCGCCTTGAACTCGGGCGAGTAGACCTTCATCACCATAAAAGATGCCTCCTACCCGGCCCCTGCCGCGGCCGGAGTCAGAGGTGTCCACCACTCGGGGACAGGTCCCATGTGATGTTGCCGCACCACTTCTCGTCCAGCCGTGCGGCGGTGAAGTCGCGTTGGACGAGGTCCGGGGCGGGCGGTGCGAGCCGGTCGGGGACCGTGGTGCGCTTGCGGCGCCGTAGATGGCGGCCTTCGAGCCGGTTGGCGCGCATCAGGCGCTCGACGCGCTTGCGGTTGACCGTGTGCCCGAAGCCGCGCAGCTCGGCATGGACGCGCCGGACCCCGTAGGTGCCCTTGTGCTCGGTGTGGATCTCACGGATCTCCGCAAACAGGGCGTCGTCGGCGGCCTGCCGCTCCTGGCGGGTCTTCGCGCCGGCGATCCACCGGTAGTAGCCCGAGCGCGAGACCCGAAGGACCCGGCATATCCGCTGGACGCCGAAGGTCTCGGCGTGGGCGGAGACGAAGTCCCAGCGGCGGGTCTTCACTTCATCTCCTTGGCGAAATACGCCGCTGCCCGGCGCAGGATCTCCCGCTCGAGCTCCCATTCCTTCTCCGCCTTGCGCAGCCTGCCATTCTCCGCGCGCAGCCGGGCCAGTTCCTCATCCCGGCTCTCCGCGCTCTGCTCACCATGGCTATGAGCACGGCCCGCGTGCTCGTCGGCCTGGCGCACCCAGCTCCGCAGCGTCTCGCCGGTCACCCCGACATCTGCCGCGACCGCCGCGTACGTGCGCTTCCCGCCCGCCGCGCGATAGAGCGCGACGGCGTCGTTCCTGAACTCCGCCGGATACGGAGACTTACGTCCCACCAGGACACCCTCCCTCGGATCGAAAGATCCATTGTCAGAGTGTCCACACCACCGGGGTCACCTCAACCTCAGTAGGCACCTACGCATCCGGATTTCCGGATGATCTCGCGTTCGAGCGCTGGCTGACCTGGCTGGAGCAGTTACAGGACGCCGACCGGCGCATGAAGGCCGGTGAGCACGTCAGCGGCCCGGCCGCGGGCGTCTACCGGTCCCGGATGACAGCGGGGACGGCGAAGCTCAGCTGGGGCGGGCCTGATCCTGGTACGTCAGACCAGGCTTGGGGGCGGACAGGGGAAGGTCCAGCAGAACACGAATCTGGCTGGCGTGCTTGTGCCCGTTGTGCCGGTCCACAGATCGCAGATGCCCGAGGAAGGCCTCCGCATCCGATGCCTCGGCCGCCTGCCGCCAGAACGGCAGTCCCGCTTCGAGCTCCGCCACGAACTGCTCGGCCGGCTGATCTGCCCCGGGCAGTTCGGCGTCCTTGAGCAACCGGATGGTCTCGGCCTGAGCCTCGGCCATCTCCTCGGCCCAGGCCGTAGCACCAGCGAGGTCCTGCTGGGGATTCTTCACCGGGCGGAGCACGGCTCCGAGGTTGAGCGGCTTCACCGCAGAGAGGAATTCCAGCTGGACGGGATCAAGATTGGACGCGTCCCGCCGCACTGAAACGTCGAGTGCGCCATCGCCAGGACTCGCGACCCAGCACACCACGGTGCGCTCCCCGGCATTCCAGCTCTGCTGATCCGGATGGAAGAAGTAGGTCTGCATGCGTCCGAAGGCCAGAGGGTCCAGCGAGTAGTCGAGGAACCGTCTGGCGCACTGCGGCCTGGCGATCGCCGCGATCTGGTCCCGGCCGGGGAATACGCTGTACCCGGAGAGCGCGAACGTGGCGTACGCCTCTCCTCTGTGCACCTCGTCGCACGGGACCAGCTCCACGTTCGCGTTACCCAGCGGGGGGGTGTCCCGTCCCGGCGCCCCGGTGCTCGGAGTGAAGCAGTCACCGACCTTGATCGTGTCGACCGTGCTCCAACCCCGCTTCGCGACCTCACCGCTGTCGCTCCTGGCCGGCGGCGTCCAGACCCTGAAGTCGACCACCGCGACAGCGAGACCTGTCACCAGGAGGATCGCGCCCGAAACAGAGATCCCGGCAATCGCAAGGCCCTTACCTCGCTGCGCCTTCCTGGAAATCTGCAGCAGCGCGATGATGCCGAATATCAGCCCCAGCGGCGCAAGGCAAAGTAGCGACACCACAAGCGAGGTGACCGCGAACGGATTGAGCGCTGACATGGGCACGGGGTGCCACTGCTGTTCGAGGTCGGGAGATGGGACGGGTGGCTGACGCGAATTCGACGACGGAGGGACTGACATAACACTCTCAACCTTTCCGGATTGTTTCAGAGCGGCGAACGGTCGATGGCCCTCGTGTCGACACGCGATTCAGCCATCACGCCGGTTGTTCCACAGCAGAAGCAGGGCGATAGTGGTCGCGCATGCGACAAACAAGAACAAGAACAAGAGCCCAGCAAGAGGCCCCTTCATGTGAAATTCACCCAGGATAAAAAAGACTCCGACAGTGATGCCGATCGGGAAGAACCCAGCCCCCATCATCCGAGCCCGCCTCGGTGCTTCACGCGAACTGGTGAAGCTCGTCCTGGTGACGAATTTCGATACGGCTTCCGTGGGGCCGAAAAGCAGGAATGCCCCGATCGCCGCCAGGAGCAGCGGCGGAAGTACAGCGATAACGATCATGATCTCTCCTCGGATGCGGTGCGGGGGACAGGTCGCTGCCTGTCCCCCGCACCGGTCATGCGTCGGCCACTACCATTCCCAGAGGATCTTGGTCCAGGAGGCATTGACGCTGGCATCAAGGCCTGTCACGCCGCCGACACCGTACGCCAAGGTGCTCACGACATCGCCCTGGGAGTTCCTCACATACCCGGTCAGCGGTCCTGCGGGATAGTTCATTTCAGGCGAATCGACCCCCACCGCCTCCGAGTAGGCGACGTGGACGCCGGGGCCAGGGCCGACGGCCAGCTCGCCGCCATAGGCCAGCCCCGCGATCTGACCAAAGCTGTCCGCGTTGCTGTACATGGCGTCGAAGGAGAAGGAGCCGCCGACCCCGCTCTCAGCGTCATAGCTCCCGGCGAGACCGATGTCATAGGTTCCGTTCGGGCTCTTCACCACCATGAAGCATGCAGAGCCTCCGGGGCCGAACCCGCCTGCGTAGGAGCCACTACCGCAGAGACCCACCGTATTGGTCCGCTCCGAACCCAGCAAGGCACTGGTCAGGTTGTTGTTGGCGGCCCAGTGAATGGCCCCGCCGGCAAGATTCTCCCATTCCGAGGGCTTGGGCTGCGGCGCCGGGGCCGGAGCCGGGTCGGTAGCCGCCTCGTCCGTGGACGTGGACGTTGCGTTGTCGGTACCCATCAGCCAGGAGTTGCCCCATTCACCCGAACCGGACGGCGTCTCGCTCCCGTAGTTCATCCGGGGGCAGGTGGAGCTGTTGTAGCCCATGCAGTCCGGCTCATGGCCGTCGATCTCTATGCGGTTGACCGGGTTGCCGCCCGTGAAGGCGTACCGGTTGGACGTCATGAGATCAGTGCCGAGCCGCATATCCTTCAGGGCGCCGTTGTACATGTCCCGGGTGGTGAAGCGGTTGAGCTCCGGGTTGTAGTCACGGAATCCCATGTCGTACGTGCCCGAGGAGACGTCCCAGCGCTTCGCGTTGAAGCGGTAGGGGTTGTATGCGTCCTTGGCCGGGTCGGCCGGGTCGGGCTTGTCGATGCCGGTGAACTCGCCGGCCTCGTCCTTGCCGTAGGCGGTGTAGCCGTAGGTGGCGCTGGTGTCGCCGGCCGTCGTGGTCACGGACTCGACGTCACCGCGGGTGTTGTAGCCGTAGACGCCCAGTTCGTCGACGCCCCCCGAGACCTTGATCTGGGAGAGCCGCTGGCCCCACGGCGAGTACTGGTAGGACGCGGTGACCGAGCCGGCGACCTCTTCGCTCAGCACCTCGCCCGACATGCCTAGGTAGTTGAACACGGTGGTCTTGCCCGCGGCCGTCTTGCTCACGGTCCGGTCGAGCGGGTCGAAGGCGTACTGAGTCACCGATTGCCCGCCGTCGCCGGTCAACTTGGAGGTCTTCACCACGTGGTCGAAACCGTCGTAGGTGTTGCGCTCGACGACCTTGCCGTCACCCGTGACCGTCTCGAGGCGGCCGAAGGGGTCATAATTGTAGCTGGCTATGACGCCGCTGACGGTGGCCGACAGCAGGCGGTTCCGGTCGTAGGCGAAGGTGGACGAGACACCCTTGACCGTCTGCGAGATGACATTGGCGTTGTCATCGTGGACATAGGTTTCGGTCGCCGAGACCGTGCCCGTCTTCGTCACCTGCGAGATCCGGCTCGCCGGGTCGTAGATGTAGGCGGCGGTCACGTCGACGTACGTCGACGTGGCGTCGGCGTTCATCTTCTTGCCGATGTCCTGCGCCTTGTTGCCGTTGGCGTCGTAGGTCAGCGTGTGTTCGGAGACCAGTGTGCCGCTGGCCTTCTTCTCCTTCTGGGTCTTGATCGCCCCGTCGAGGTAGTAGGTGAAGTCGACGGTGCTGGCGTTGGCCTTGGACTCCTTCAGCTTCTGGCCGCGATCGGTGTACGTGTACGACGTCACCTTCGGCGAGGCGTCCGTCGGCGTCTTGCCGACCGAGACCGTCTTCACCAGCTCGCGCAGGTCGTAGGTGTACTTGGAGAACTGGTCGGGGTGGGTGACCGTCTCCGGTTGGCCGTTGGCGTCGTAGGTGTACGAGGTGGCCTTCTGCTCCTGGCCGCTCGCCGACTCGGCCACTTTCTGGACCTGGTTGAGGCCCGTGTACGTGACCGCGTACGCGTCGACCGTCGCGCCCAACGACGTGTCGTCGATCGACGTCATGTTGCCGTTGACGTCGTACGCGTAGTCGAAGGTGTGCTTCTCGGCGTCCGTGTCACCGGAGTTGTCGCGCACGAGCTTCACACCGTCGGCCACGACCTTGCCCTCACTGTTCTGGAACAGCTGGAGCTTGGCCGCATTGCCCTGGGTGAAGGCGAACGAGCCGAGCGCGACCCATGTGCCGGCCCCCGCGGCCTGGCTGATGGTCTTGTCCGTCGTTCCGGTTGAGTGCGTGACCGTGTACTTCGCCGTCGTCGCGGCGCCCGTCACCTGCGGGTACTTCACGTACGCGGTGTACGTGCCGTCCTCGGGGATGTTGAGCGTCCACGTGAAGGCGTCGGTGCCGGCGCCAGCGGCATGGACCTGGTGGTCGTAGCCCTGCTGGCCGGTGATGTCTCCCTTCGTCCAGGTGCCAGTGGCGGAGGTGTGCTGGGTGTCGGAGTTGTCGACCAGGACGACCGACTTGCCGACCGGCACGCCGTCGTCCGAGCGCGACTTGAGCTTGCCGTCGGGGTAGTACGACCACGTCATGGTGCGGTTCGAGGAACCACCGGCCGACGTGAGCGTACGGGCGGTCTGCTTGCCCAGCTCGTTGTAGTCGTACGTGGTGGCGATGTCCCACGGGTCCGTGGAGGACTTCACCCAGCCGTTGTCGAAGTAGGAGTAGGCGGTGTCGTTACGGACGCTCTGGCCCTCTGACGGCGGCAGCGAGGTCTTGGACACCCGGCCCACCGCGTCGTAGAACGTCTGGGTGTAGACATTCGGGTCGTTGTAGCGGGCGTCGTTCGGGTCGTACGGCTGGAACTGCTTCACGGGACGGTTCAGCGCGTCGTACTCCGTACGGGATGCAAAGTCCTCCGTGTTCGCCGTCTCCACACCACGCGGAGTGATGACTCGCGTCGTGTTGCCGACCTGGTCGTACTCGTACTTCGTCGACCGGTACGTGATGGTCGTGGTGCCGTCGTGCGGAACCTTGACCTCGGTCTGCTTACCGCGCTCGTCGTAGGTGACGGTCGTGGTGTTGTTCTCCGCGTCCGTCGTCGAGACGACCAGTGAGTCCTTGTCGTAGGCCCGCTTCGTGGTCTTGCCGGCGGCGTCGGTGACCGAGGTGACCCGGTGGTTCAGGTCGTAGGCGGTCTTGGTGGTGAAGTCGGTGGTGTCCGCGGTCGCGTTCTTCTTCGGGTCGATGACCGTGATCAGGTTGCCGACGTTGTCGTACGCATAACTCACCTTGTCTCCAGCAGCGTTGACGACCGAGGTGAGCTGGTAGATCGCGTCGTAGTGGTGGGTGGTGAGGTAGTCGTCCGGGTCCGCAGAGGTCAGCGTGCCCTTGGGTTCCGTCGCCGTCTTCAGGTGACCGGTCTTGTCGTACGTGTAGGCCGTCCTGCGCTCGTCCGACGTGCCCGTGTCCTTCGGGGCGGTGGCCGAGGTGATCTGGTCCGCCGCGTCGTAGACCGCCGTGGACACGGCTCCGTTGGGCGCGGTCGACGTGGTGACGTTGTCGTTGGCGTCGTAGACCGGAGCCGGGGTGGTGATCAGCTCGCCTGCCACCTGGTCCTTCGGGACCGTCAAGACCAGCGGTCGCGCGTACGTGTCGTAGGTCTGCGTGGTCTTCTTGCCCAGGGCGTCGGTGACCTCGCGGACCTGTCCGCGCGCGTCGTAGACGAACGACGTCACCTTGCCCAGCGCGTCGGTGATCTTCGCCGGGTAGCCGGTGGGACCGAACTCGCTGTTGGTCGTCGGGTTGCCGTTGGCGTCGGTCGCCTCGGTCAGCTGGCCGTAGGAGTCGTACTCGTACGTGGTGGTGTAGTCGCCCGCCGTCGTGGTGGCGACGCCCTTGGGGTCGGTGACCGTCTTCAGGTTGCCGAAGGTGTCGTAGCCGAACTGCCACGTGCGGCCCTCGGGCGAGGTCTTGGTGGACAGGTCGGCGGCGTACCCGTCGGCGCGGGTCTGGTACTCGTACTTCTGCGCGTTGGCCGGATAGGTGCCGGGCGCGCAGTCGGACGCGGCCGGGACGCCCGCCTTGTTGTTCTCGGCGTCGCGCTGCCAGAGCGGGTAGCCGGTCTTCTGGTCGTAGCAGTACGCGGTCTTGGCGCCGTTGGCCTCCTCCAGATACGTGACGTTGTTGTCCGCGTCCCAGGTCATCTTGCTGGTCTGGGACTTGGCGTTGGTGGTCTGGACCGGGCGGCCGAAGTCGTCCGTCACGTAGTCGGTGGCGTGGTTCTCGGCGTCGGTGACCTTGGTGTCGGTGAACTTGGTGTTCCCGGCGTTCACGGCGTAGGTGAAGCCCGTGGCGCCCTGCAGACGGTCGGTGATCGTCTGTGTCCACCAGTGATACTTCGGGTCGTCACCCTCCTTCGGGTAGTAGTACGCCAGCGACGTACCGTTCCCGCGCGGGTCGGTGGCCTTGACCAGCTTGACGTTCTTGTTCCCCTGCGTGGCGTCGTAGGTGAACTTGAAGTCCTTCGGCTGGCTGGAGCCCACACCGTCGGTGAACTGGCCCAGCAGGCCCTTCTCCGTGTAGTAGAAGGCGATCTTGCGACCGGAGATGTCCGTCATGGACTTCACGTGGTCGTAGATCTTGGAGTTGGTCAGGTTCGAGCCCGTGACCTTGGCGCCCGTGTCGTCGATGTACTCGTAGGTGTCGTCACCCTTCTTGTAGTGGTCGACGGTGAGGGACTGCCGGCCGGCCGGGTCCGTGATGTACTTCAGGAACTTGGTCGGCTTGTTGTTGGACTTGCGCTCCTCGTACGTGAACGTCTGCGTGTTGCCGTTCTTGTCGACCGTGGACGTCATGTAGCCGTCGCAGCCGAAGAGGAAACGCGTTCCGTCCGGGCGGGTGAGCGTCCAGGCGTCCGGGACCGGGTCGGCGGACGGCTTGCAGTCCAGGCCCGGCTTCATCGTGACCTGGTAGTGGACGCCCGCCGGGGCCTTCCACACGCTGTTCGTGCTGTCCCAGCGGAAGACGTGCGTGGTGCCGTCGCCGTCCGGGAGGCGGATCTCCGTCGGGTTCGGGTTCGGGTGGAAGTCCAGCGGCGCGCCGAGTCGGATCGGGCCGGCCGCCTGGAACGACCAGCCGTGACCGGCGACCGTGTCCGAGGTATCCTGCGAGTTGTAGGCGAACCGGGCGAAAGTGCTCAGGCCACGGCCCGGGTTCGTGAACGCGTTGTACGACCA
>NZ_JBVHTA010000075.1:0-11504 GCF_055566095.1 Streptomyces sp. NPDC027962 | reverse complement strand
CCCCAGCCGTACGACTCATAGCCGTCACTGCGCAACAACGTCCGCTCCGACTCACCCCACGTCACCGTCGGATCGATGAACAACGGAAAATCCGCCGCCTTCGTACCCCTCAGCATCCCCGCATCAGGAACCACCGACAACAAACCCTTGCCCAACTCCACACCCATCCGCACAACCCGATCGCCGCGGCCGGGCTCCTGGCCGTGGCCGGAGGAGGCCTCCTTCGGTGTGTCACCTGCGGTCGGCGGCGTCGCGTCGGAGGCCGCCGCGGAGGCGGAGGCAGCCGCCGACTTCGGCTGTGCGGCACCGGCCGGGGGCGCGGGCCGCGTCTGCCCGGACGCGTCCTTGCCGGCCGAGTCCCACATCTGGGCGGGCGGTGCACGGAAGACGGTCCGGCCGCCCGCGTCCACGGCGGCGAGGTTGCCCGCCTCGCCCTTGAGGATGTCGAGGCCGTCCGCCTCGAGGCCGAAGGTCAGCTTCTTCAGCCTCGGATCGGCCGCGGCCTTCGGCGTCTTGACCACGAGCACGTGCTGGAAGCTCTCCGGCGTCGCCGTGAGCTTCAGGTCCACGTCCGGCAGCACCTCGCGGTACACGGCACTCGGGCCGGAGATCTCCGGCTTCGGCAGGGAGCCACGCCAGTTGAGCTTCACCGACCGGCCCTGGTCGGTGATCGTCACGAGCGGGTCCTTGGACCCTCCCCCGGAGAACGTCATCCGCGCGGCCGCGGCCTTCGGCCCCACCGAGCCGTCAGGGCGCCGCTCGAGCGTCGCGTCCGGCTTCCGCCAGCCACCACCCTCCACGGCCACCCGCACCGGCACCGCCGACTCCTCCAACGTGAACGAAAAACCGTCGGGATTGGCGAACACGGTCGCACGCTCCGACCGCTCCCCCACCACCTCGACCCGCTCACCCGACTCCTTCGCCTCCGCGAGAGCCCTCCGCCCCTCGTCGTGCGCTGCGCCTCCTGCCGCCGGTGTCGCCATGTTCCCGGCCGCGGGAGCGGCCTGCGCGGCGTTCACGGGCAGCACCACGGCCGCCATCAGCGCCGACACGGTCATCGCGGCGCTGCGCACCAGATGTCTTCGGGCACGCAGAGGCGCCCTTCGCGTTTCCAAATCCCCACCCCGTCATCACGTAAGGGTCACAACGGGCCGCGAGTCAACGCGACCCTCATGTCCCCGTCAAGTGATGCCCGACTGCCGCGCCCGGCGACTCCGGCCCCACGAGGTCACCCCACGCGACGGGCGGAGGGGCGCAGCACGGGGGCGACTCGTTCTCGGCCACGGAGGGGGCCCTGACGGCGGCTGATTACGACGATCTTGATCCCATTTGGGCTGCCCGGTATGCGCCACTCCCGAGGCCGCCGCTCGGCGCCTGTACGCAGAGTGATCTTGCGCCCCTCCCGGGATATGACGAACATCACACGCCAGAGCAACGGCCGGCAGCACAGCGGCCGGTCACCGGGGCGATGCCTCGGTGACCGGCCGCTGACGCACCTGCGAATCAGCCGGGCAGTGCCCCGGTCGGCGGCCGCAGGAACGACAGAACGCGGGGTGCCCCTTCTTCGCGCCGGCACAGGATCCGGATGCCGGTCCCGTCGGCGGCGCACTCGGCCACGGCCGACGCAGTGGCCAGCAGCAGCCGGTCACCGGTGAAGGCCGAAGCCTGCAGGCCGATGCCATTGGTGCCGTTGCCGAGCACCCGCATCAGACGGTCGCGGAAGTCCGTGCGCCGCCACGCCCGTCCTGCGTCCGAGGTCCACAGGTCCCCGAACCCGGTGAGCGCGTGGACGGTTCTGTCCGCGGCCACCCATTGTTCTGTCAGCTGGTCGTCCCGTCGGAGCTGGGCAGTGGCCCACAGCCCGCTCGCCCGGTCGACCGCGTGCAGCACGTCGTGCTCGAAGGCGTGCCCGTAGGACGAAGAGGAGACGAGCACGTCCCGGTGGAACGCGCCGCGGCCCAGAAGCCCGACGGCCGGGTCGCAGCTGTTCCAGCGCAGCCTGTCCCGCAGGGGAACAGCCGGTCCCGAGGCGGGCAGCGCCACCTCGGTGACGGCGCCCGTGGAGAGGTCCGCCGCGAAGAGGGCCGGCCTCCATTCACGGTCCGCCGCCTTGGAAGCGTCCTCGGCTCCACCGGTGAGGTACACCGTGTCACCGTCGGACCCGGCCACATGCAGCAGGAGGAACGTCTCCGGCACCTCCAGATCGGACCACTCCGCCGCCTCCGGGCGCAGGAAGTGCGCCGAGTGCCGGTAGCCGTGCCCGGTCCTGCGCTCGGCAGTGGCCAGAACCGTGCCGTCCCGGCTCACTCCGTGCACGTCGGCGTGGGCCTGCGCCCCCGGGATGCCGGGAGCAGGGCGCAGGTCGGTCCCGTCCGGGGAGCCGACCAACAGCGGCACGTTGCTCGCCGCGATACGCGCGACGATGCTCAGCCCGCCCGCGTGGAGCGTGGCTGCCACGCCGCTGTCGGTGGTGAGCTCCCAAGGGATCGGATGGAGACGGCGCACGGCGCCGTCCCTGACTTCAGCGAAGGCGAGCCCCCCGGTGTCCGCGATGATCGCGGACACCGGGGCTCCCTGTGACGTCGGTGCCACTGGCTAGAACAACCCTCCGACCCAGTCGCCGATCTTCCGTCCGACGGTGCTGCCGGCGATTCCGCCCACGACACCGCCGACCACGCCGCCGATGGCGGCGCCGGCGGGACCGCCGAAGGCGCCGATCGCAACGCCGAGCGTCGCACCGGCCTTCGCTCCCGCCAGGCCACCGACGATACCGCCGGTCTCCCGCGCGGCGGTCTGCACCTTCTGACCCTCGGGAGCGGTCGCGACGTTGTAGACGCCGACACCCACATCGAGTCCCAGCAGGCCGCGGCCCGCCCACTTGGTGGTCTGGTTGATCGCGTTGACCTTGGGGTTGGTCTTCGCCGAGCTCTCGACGATCTGACGGTCGCTCTTGCCGCGCTTGTCCCTCAGATACTCGTACGTCGGGAAGTCACGCGCCCCGCGCTTCTTCGGCAGCAGCCAGTCGTCCATCGGGCTGCGGTAGAAGGACCTCAGGGCGTTGCGCTCGTCGACGGCGTACCGGGCCGCGGTGTTCCAGCCGTAGGCATCGG
Organism: Streptomyces sp. NPDC027962; assembly: GCF_055566095.1. NCBI lineage: Bacteria > Bacillati > Actinomycetota > Actinomycetes > Kitasatosporales > Streptomycetaceae > Streptomyces > Streptomyces sp. NPDC027962. Next base: position 8,394 of record NZ_JBVHTA010000075.1, on the reverse strand, counting down.
CCATGCGCAGGGCGTTCTGGCGGGCCAGCACATCCGCCTTCTGGTAGTTCGCCCGGCGGGAGGCCGCGTCCTCGGTGTAGAGGAAGCCGTACGACAGCGGGCCCTGCCAGCTGCCGTCGTAGAGGGAGTCCTGCCAGGTGTAGCTGGAGCCGACGGTGCCGCTGCTGCTTCCACCGCCACCACCGCCTCCGCCGCCACCGCCACCGCCACCGCCACCGCCACCGCTGCCCTTGCTGCCGCTGCCCTTGCTCTTGCCGCCGCCACCGCTGCTGACCGGGATGCCGCCACGGCACTCGATCAGGCCCTGGAGGCACTCGGGCACGGCCAGGCCGGTCGAGTCGGAGAGCGTCGTCGGGTTGTTGTTGGCGTAGGAGTAGCCGTTCAGCGACTGGTGCTGCTCGGTACTGAACTTCGGGTCGACACTGATGAACTGGCCGATTCCCGGGTCGTACTCACGGGCCTCCACATGGGTCAGACCGGTCGACGCGTCGGCCGTCTTGCCCAGGAAGCCCTTGTCCGTCGGCCAGTCGCCGACGGTGCCGCCCCGGGTGTCGCCGAACGGCGACATGCGGCGCTTGCTGAACGCCTGCGTGGCGTCCGAGGCGATCGCCAGGTTCTGCGTGCCGTGGTGGTCACCGGTCAGGTAGTGGAGCTTGTTCTGCCCGGTCTCGTTGCTGCGCACCGCGACGGCCAGGCCGTCCGACTGGTAGGTGCGCTGCGCCCATGTCGTGCCGTCGGCGCGCAGGTGCAGCTCGGTGACGCCCGCGTACAGGACCCGTTCGCCGCCCGAGGTGTTGCGGATGAGCAGCCCGCCGTCGGGGTCGTAGATGTAGTCCGTCGACTGCGTGCCCTCGGTGAGCTTGGCGAGCTTGCCCTCCTCCGACCAGGTCAGGTTCTGCTCGCCCTTGTCGCCCGGACGCTTGGTGGTGTTGCCGGCTGCGTCGTGGGCGTAGGAGCGGTTCGGTGCGGCGCAGTTGCCGGCGGTGCTGATGCCGGTGAGCGCGTGCTTCTGGGTGCCGGTGTAGCAGTAGGTGTCGGTGGTGGTCCCGCCGGAGGTGTGCTTGGCCTCCGTGACCCGCTGGCCGGCGGCGTTGTAGGTGTAGCCGGTCCAGTAGGGCGCCGGGCCCGAGAGACTGCTCGCGCTGCGCGGGGTGGCGCAGTCCTGTGAGGCGGGCGTCCACGCCTGGGTCAGACGCCGGCGGCCGTCATAGGCGAAGCACTGCGTCTCCGCCTGGCTCGTGCCGCCGAGCAGCGTCGGGTCCGCGATGGATGTGACGTTGCCGGTCTGGTCGTAGGAGAAGTTGAGGTCCTGCAGCATGTACGGGTGTGTCTGGTCCGTGACATGACTGCGGGTCAGCCGGCCGGTGCCCTCCTCATAGGTGTTGGTGACGTACACCTTCTTGTGGGCCTCGGTGTTCGCCGTGCCCAGGACCAGCTGCTGGGCCTGGCCCGTCGCCGAGTAGTCGGCGTCGAGCAGGTATCCGGTCGCTCCGCTGATCGAGGTGACCTGACCGGTCGGTGTGTAGTCGAAGTCGACGATCTCCGACGGGAGACCGCCGAGCGCCGGCTCCTCGGTGTTCTTGACCGTTCCGTCGAGCGCGTACTGGCTGCCGTACTCGATGGCCGACGGCGCACCCGCCTTGACCAGGGGGTCGGAGGCCGGGAGCTCCAGCCTGGTCCTGACCGGGGACGACAGGGTGTCGTACTCGATGACCGTGCTGGTGTAGGCGGCGCCGTTCCTGCCGCCCACGTAGCGGGTGGTCGCGCCGGGCTTGCCCTTGAGGACGGTGTCGTAGGTGCGCGCCGTGAGCTGGTTCTCGTCGGTCTTCGAACCCGCCCAGGTGCCGATGACCCGGCCCAGCGTGTCGTATTCGGTGAGGATGGACTTGCCGCGCGCGTCCGTGGTCTTCACGACCCGGTCGAGCACGTCGTACGCGTTGGACGTCGCGCCCTTGTCCGGGTCGCCGACAGCGGTCTCACGGCCGAACAGGTCGTAGCCGTAGGTCCATTTCGCTCCGTCGGGCCCGGTGACGGAGGTCTTCTTGCCGTCGGGCGCGTAGGCGAACTTCTCGGACGTGTAGGTGGCGCCGATGCCGCCGCCGTACTGGACGTCCGCCGGGTCGGGCCCCGCGTACTCGCGGGTCTCGACCGTACGGCCGCGTGCGTCGGTGATGGTGCGCTTGCCCACGCCGCCGGCCACATCGGCCGTGGCGGTCGAGTCACCGGTGTAGCCGGTGGTCTTCGTCCACTTCTTCACGCCGTACGTGAGCAGCGAGTTGCTGATCTCGCGACCGGCGCCGTCGAAGACGACGGCCGACTGCTTGGGCGCCTCACCGTACTCGGCACGGGTGTAGGTGCCGTTGGGCCCGGTGGCGTCGTCGAAGATGTCGGTGAAGGTCTCGTAGGCCTTGCCCCGGCTGTCGTACCGGGTGTCCGTCAGCAGCCGGCCGCCGAGCGGACTCGGCGCCTGCGTCTGGAGCGGGCGCAGCAGCGCGTCGTAGATCTTGTACTCGGTCGAGTACGTCTCGCCGTCGGCGTTCAGCGTGGAGGTGCCCACTGCTGACGGCTTGTCGTTGGAGATGGCGTAGGAGAACTTCTTGTTCGGCGAGAAGCCCCCGGCCTTGCTCCGGTTGGGCTGCCAGACGGCTGTCAGGCGGCCCAGGCCGTCGTAGGTCAGCTCGGTCTTCTTGAGGTTCTTGTCGTACGTGGTGACCGGCTGGCCGCGCAGCGGGTCGATGTTGCTGAGGCCCCTGTGGCCGGCCGCGTCGGTGGTGATGGTCTTGGTCAGCGGGCCGGCGGCGGCCGGGGTGTAGGCGGTGCTGGAGACCTGGCCCTTGGCGTCCTTCGTGGTCAGGGACCGGCCCAGGCTGTCGTAGGTGGTGACTTCCGTGGTCTGCCAGCCCGTGGGGTGACGCTCACCACCGGCGTCGGCGGCGGCCGGGTAGCCGGTGGCCCGGCCCTCCCAGGTCGCCTCGCCGTCCGTCGGCGTCTGGTCGGCGGTCCAGCCGGTGACACCCGTCTTGTCGTAGACGGTGGCCGTGTCGGAGATCACGTCCCCGCGGGTCGCGGAGTTCGCCGGCAGAGCCAGGTCCTTCTCGGCGACCGAGCAGGCCTCGGCCACCGTGCGGGTGCGGGAGACGAGGCTGGTGATGCCCTTCCCCGCGTTGCGCGCGTACCACGTGCGGGTGCAGGTCTCGTCACCCCTCTTGGCGACGTCGCCGTGCTCGGTCCTGCTGCTCTCCATGCCGTACGCGTCGAACGCGGTCTCGACGGCGGTTGCGCGCCATGTCTTCGGGACGGTCAGATAGGTGTAGTCGGTGGTCTTCCTGGTCCGGACGAACCGTGCGACGCGGTCGCCCGCGTCCGGGACGTCCTGACGCGCGGTCTCCTTTGACCAGGGGTCGTTGACCGTGGCGCTGATCGCCGTGGAGCCGTTGTACGTGACCTTCTGGCGCAGCGTGCCACCGTACTGCTCGCTGTCGGTGACGGTCGCCACGCCGAGGTCCGGCGTGGCGAGCGGGGCGACGGTCGCGGAACGGGTGGTGCCGTCCTTCTTCTTGTCGCCGTCCATCCCCTGCATGTACAGGGAGACGTTCTTGGAACGGGTGGTGTCCTTGGCGCCGCCCAGGACGGTCACCTGGCGGTAGCCGCGCCAGTCGGACCAGGTCCGCTCGTCCTTGGGCGTCATCGGCTCGTCGCTGTACCGCCAGGCGGCACCGCTGTACACGTACTCGTTCTCGACGACGTCGTTCTGCCCCGCCGGGTCCGAGAGGGTGACCGCCAGGACCCGGTACTTGTGGAACCAGTCGACCGACGCCTCCTCGGCGCCGTTGATGTTCCAGTACTGCGGGTAGCAGTTGCGGGTGTTGGTGTCCTCCGCCGCCCCCGTCACCTCACTGCGGACGCACTCGGGCGAGGAGAGGGTGACGGTGGTGATGCCGCCGGTCTCGGAGGTGATCGTCGAGATACGGGGACGGGTCAGCGGAAGGATGTCGTCCGTCGCGTCGACCCGGTTCGGACGCATCTGGTACGTGAACGAGATGGGGTCGAGGGTGATGTCCGTCCCGGTCCTGCCGGTGCGCTGGAGCGACTTGAGCGTCAGCACCTGGTCCGAGGTGTCGCCGATGTCGCCGCCGTCGAGGTACTGCTGGGTCAGCTTCCAGGAGTCGACGGCCCGGTACGCGGAGGCCGCGGCGGACCACACGTGGGTGTCGACGCCCGTGAGCCGCTTGCGGCTGAAGAAGGAGGGCGCCGAGGAGTTGCACTCGTCGTCGTCCTTGGAGCAGATGACGTTGAAGGGGACGTCCGGCCAGTTGTCGGAGGTGTCCTTCGTCAGCGACGAGCAGTCCGAGGCGGTGCAGCGCTCGGCGTAGGTGAAGGTGACCTTGGCGTCGGCGTCGTCCGTGAACAGCGCACCCTCGCGCAGACCGTACTTGATCTCCTTGAGGTAGCCGCCGCGGACGTAGGAGGCGCTCGCCTTGGTCGCCTTGTTCTTCTTGTAGTAGTTGCTCTCCTTGGCGTACCAGTAGGTGGCGGCGTTGCCGTGCGTGTCCACGACGTAGTCGAGGTTCCACCGCCAGGCCTGGGTCAGCGACCGGTCGGCGAAGCTGCTGCCCGACGAGTAGCCGGGTTCGCCGGAGTCGTCACCGAAGACCGGGGCGGTCCAGGTCGAGTTGGTGCGCTGATCGGCCGCACCGGCAAGCTTGTCCAGGCCGAAGACGTACCTGGTGCCGTCACCGGTGACGACGGTCCAGTGCTCGCCGTTGTCGTCGCCGTTGTCGGCCCCGGTGGAGCGCGTAACCTTGGACGCGTCGTCGCCCTCGAGCCGCCACTCGCCGGAGGCGTCCTTCACCAGCCGGGACGACTTGCCGTTCAGCATCAGCGAGGCGTTGTCGTACTTCCAGCAGCTGTCGTAGATCTCGTCGTGGCCGTCGTCGTCGCACCGGCCGTACGAGCGCTCGATGTAGGACTCGGTGATCCCGAAGCCCTCACCGACGGACGTGCTCTGGTTGTTGGTGGTGGCGGTGCGGCCGTCGACGCTGCCGGAGTCGTAGGACAGCGACAGCTCGGGCGCCGGCCCGGCCGCGGCCTCCGGCAGCGTGAAGTCGTACGACCAGGTGAAGGAGCCCGAGCTGCCGCCCGCCTCCCAGGAGGAGGACTCCTTCAGCTCCGTCGCCGAGTAGTCACCGGTGCCCGCGGGCGACTCGCCCGCGCCGTCCGCCGTGACGGCGAGTACCGCCGCGCCGGAGGCGACCGCGGCCCGCGCCAGCTGCGTCGACATCCCGGCGGTGTCCGCCGACCGGGGCAGTGCGACGGACGCCGAGACGGACTGGCCCAGGATGTCGTTGTCGGACTTCAGGGGCGTCTGCTTGCGGCATTCGGGCTTCTCGGGAGTCGTCAGCACACAGGCGGGCAGCTGCACGAGGCGCAGCCGCTGTGCCCAGCCGCCGCCGATGGCGCCGGCGAACTCGCTGTAGTCGACGCCGACCTGTGCGGGGCCCGCGCTGTCCGCCGCCGCTGTCAGCAGGACGCCGGTGACCCCGGCCCGGTCTGCCGCCTTCTGGTCCAGGACGGTGACGCGGACCTCGCCCGCTGCCGCCGCCGGGGCTTTCGCCCCGGCGGTCGCCTTCGCCTTGCCCTTGCGGTCCGTCCCGGCCGCCGCGACGGTCACTCGTACGCCGCCGGCCTTGGCGCTTCCCCCGGCCTGCCCGCCGACCTTGACGGTCGCGGTGCCGGCCTTCGGCCAGCCGGCGCGTCGCTCGGCCTTGGCCCGCTCGGCCTGGCCCGCGTTGGCCTTCTTCTCCTTGGCGACCCTGTCCCTGGCCTTCTTCGCGCCGGGACCGTCGATCGCTCTGACCTTGCTGACACGCTCCTTCGGCACATCCGGCCGGCCGAGTCCCTCGGCACGGTCGTCGGCCACCGCGGACGGCGCGAGGCCGAACGGCGCGGCTATCGCCAGCGCCAGAGAGGAGATCAGCAAACGACCCGTGTGCCGGCGTACCGGCCCGGACCGTCTGCCGGATTTACGCATGCCTGATGACATCAGTACAGCCCACCCCTGATTCATTGGAAGAAACCCGAAGGTGCCGGTGCGGGCGGCGCTTCGTGCGCCGCCCGCACCGACGACCCGGCCATGTCGACGATGACCGGGTACCGGTCGTCAGTCGCCGATCCGGTGGTCGATCTGCTCGGAGCCGGCCATCGCCCCGGCCCACAGCCGCACCTCGGACACCCTGGCCGGCAGGTGGTGCTTCCAGGCGCCGTCGGTGAAGCCCTTGCCGACGGCGAAGTCACCGCTGCCGAGCTGCACGGTGAACGCCTTCGGCTCACCGTTGATGTTGTGCCCCAGGTAGAGGCTGATCTTTCCGTTCAGCGGGTCGTAGATGCCCGTGAGCCTGACCGGCGTGTCCAGTGCGGCGACCTCCTCGGACACCGCGGACGAGAAGGTCCCGTCTGCGTTCAGCCGGCCGAAGTGCCACTTGCCCACCGGCACGGTCCGCTCCTCGAAGGTCTCCTCGTCGACGACGGTGTCCTTGCCGGTGAGCTGGTACCAGAAGCCCCAGGCGGAGCCGTCGGCCGTGCGCTGCCCGAGGACCTGGCCGGTGAAGCCGGTGTCCTTGCCCGCGAGCTTCGCGCCGTCCAGCTGCACCAGCGTGCTGACCGTGAACGCCGCATGGTCGTAGACCAGCGGGCCCGGCGCGGTGGCCGCGTCGTCCACACCGTCGAGAAGGATCGTCTCGGCGTCGATGGACGCCCCGCCGCTGAGGGTGAGCGTCCTGCCGTATCCGGACGTGGTGTCGGCGATCGTCGTCCCGCTCGCAGCCGCCGCGGACCAGTCGGCCACCAGCTCGGCGCCGGCGAAGCCCTCCGAGGTCAGCAGCCGCGCCTCGTCCAGGATCTCGGCGTGGGTCAGCGCCCGCTGCCACACCGCCACCTCGTCGATCGAACCCGGGAAGTGGTAGGTGTGGCCGCTGCTCAGCGGAACCCGGCCGAACTGCAGGGGATCACTCGACGGCCACGAACCCGCCACCGTCACCGGACCGCCCTGGGCCCGGCCGTCGACGTAGAACCTCAGCTCCTGCTTCGCCGGATCGTAGGTGCCGGCCAGATGCGTCCACACACCCGCCTGCGCCGGATACGCGGCGGGCTGGCCGTAGTACCCGGTGCCGTCACCCTTGTTGATGCCGAAGAACCACGTCTTGGAATTGCCCGAGTACCAGAACGCGAACGGGTTCCCGTCCTCGCCTCTCGTGGACAGCACAGCGGCGTAGCCGTCCGTGTTGTCCAGCCGCGCCCACGCCGAGATCGTGTAGGCCGACCGCGTCTCCAGCACCGGCCCGTCCGTCGCCGCGTGACCCGTGGTGCCGTTGAGCGCGAGGCCCTTGTCCGTGACCGGATCGGTCAGTTCCACACCGTCGGCGTCATGAGTGATCAGGCCCCGGCGCCCCCGGTCGTCGCGCACCGCACCGCCGCCCAGCGTGGCGTCGTGGCGGGTCCCCCCGGCCGTGGCCGAGTCCAGCGCCGCGCCGGACGCCTCGTCGAAGTGCCAGCGGCCCACCGGGCCCTCACCGGCCGCGACCAGGAAGTCGACGGCGTGCTGAGCACCCCAGCGGCCCACGTTGTCCTTCGCCCGCACATACACACTGTGCGTCCCCGACTTCAGCGGCGTGATGTCCCGGTTCACCGTGGAGCCGTTGATCGCGGCCGACCAGGCGTCCTCGGAGGACATCTTGTACTGGTACGACACGATGTTGGTGTCACCCACCGCCGGAGCGAACGTGAACGCCGCCTTCTGTCCCGGACCACCGCCCGCCACGCAGGCGTTCGGCGTGCACTCGGTGTACGGCGACCCGATCGTGATCCGTGGCGCCTTCGGCGCCGTCGGGTCGACCTTGAAGTAGCACCAACCCGTCGTCGACGCGTTCGACGGACCAGGCAATTGACTCTTGCCGCTGTTGTAGTACGAACGGGTCCACGACCGGTAGCGGTAGAGGGTTCCCTCACTGAGCGTGGGGGTCGACGCGGTGAGCTTCACGTTGTCACCGACGTAACCGCTGGTCGGCCGCTCCATCTCGGAGATCGCGTTGGACCACGTTCCGTCCGACGCCTTCTTGTCCACGTCCATGGCGACCCGCAGCTGCGCCCCCGACTCGCCGCCGGGCGCCGTCTGCGGCGTGGAGGTCAGCGCGGGCGTCGGGTCCGAGACGACCGCCGGGTCCGATTCCTTCGTCTCGCACGAGAGGCCGGAGCCGGTCACCAGGCCGATCCCCGTGGGCTTGGCCGGCAGCCCCACGAAGTCCACCGCGAGGACGGCGTCGTTGCGGAACCGCTTCCAGGCGGAGGTGTCCGACTCGTCGTGCGCGCGCAACTGCAGGGTCAGCCGCGAGAACTTGC
>NZ_JBVHTA010000074.1:0-15460 GCF_055566095.1 Streptomyces sp. NPDC027962 | reverse complement strand
AGCTTCGTTGCGTACGTCGCGCGCCCACAGAACATCGTCACACCGCCGTGACCTGCACGCCTACAAGATCACCCCGACTTTGAAATCGCCCTGGGTCCGCGAGGCCCGCCGACAGGGCTGGCTCTAGGAATCGGCTCAGAGCTTGCACACCGGTGGGCTGGTCGGCATCAGGAGAGATTCCAGTGCTGCTACCGAGATTCGCCTGGACCGCTGGATGGACTCCCGCTTTCGCAGCATGCTGCGAAAGCGGGCGGCGGCAGCCATCTTTCCCGACAGAAGAGTTCGCACGGAACTCCCGTTCTGCAGCGCCACCGGGCGCAGGTTGGCTTTCATGATGGACAGGGCGTGGCGCTTCAAGAGGGCATCGGGAAAGTTTTTGACGACGTTCCACACATGGTTGCGCTCTATGAGGAATGCCTTGTAAGACGAAGGGGTGGGCGTACTCGAGCCGTAGTGGTATGCGCGACAGGACGGCTCAAGCAGGCAGGACATTCCGAGCAGTTGCATCCGAAACCCCAGGTCGACATCCTCCAGATAGGCAGTGAAGTCTTCGTCCAGCCCGCCGACTGCTTCCCACGACTCACGCCGGTAGGCGGCGCAGCAACTTGACACCGAGAACACAGGACGCACTCCACCGGCAAACGAATCCAGTGGCGAGCCCCACAGAAGGTTGGACGCGCGCCCCCAAAGGTCCACGTGACTGCCGGCAGAATCGATCAAGGCCGGATCACCCGCCTGGACGACCAACGATGCGACCGACCCTGCCTCCGAATTGCCCTCAAATGCGGCAAAAATACCCTCGGCCCAGTTGGAGTCCAGATAGGCATCATCGTTCAATGTGGCCACATAAGGGGCCGTGGACACGGACACACCGTAGTTCACAGGAGCGCAGAAGAATGAGTTCCTACGGAGACTCACAATGCGCAGCCGAGGATCCGAGAAGTCCCCCAGCATCGAGGCCGCGACGTCGGCGCGCCTCCCGTTGTTCACCACCACCAGTTCCAGGTCGGGCATGGACTGGTCGAGGACCGATTTGACGGACCTTCGAAGCATTTCCGTTCGAAACGAGCTCGGTATCACAATGCTGATGCGCGCCGACGCCATGATTCCCCCGGTTCAGAATGAATGCCTGCTAGGGACACTCGAGCAGGAGCCCCTGCAGGGCACCGTGAATCGCACCGTTCGTCGCCAGCACGTCCAGCTTCTTTTCCGGAGATTCCCACCTGAGGCGCCTGCCGTCCCAGGACGAGATCGAACCGCCGGCCTCCTGCAGGATGAGCCCGGCAGCAGCGACATCCCACACCCGGAGATCCAGTTCGAAGTATCCGTCGAGCTCTCCGGTCGCCACCGAGACGAGGTCGAGGGCAGCGCTGCCGCGTCGCCTCAAGTCCTGGCACTGGGCAAATGCCTGTTCGGCGACATGGAAGATTCTTCGTGCCTTGCTTCGGTCGTAGGGGAGGCCGAACCCGAGCAGGGAGTGCGAAAGCCGCCTGTTCGGCGACACCTCGACCCGCTCGTCCGTCTCCTTGCCCACAGGAGACGGCCGGCGACGGGAGAACGCCCCCTCGCCCGCCACCGCGTAGTAACTCATTCCCGTGAATGGATTGTGAACCACCCCGAGCTTGGGGATCGAACCTTCGCACAGCGCCACTGAGACGGCTGCATGCTGCATGCCGTGCAGCACGTTCGTGGATCCGTCGATCGGGTCGATGATCCAATTGAGGAAGCCGTCGCCATGCTGCCCCGACTCCTCGCCGATCACGCGAGATCCGGGGATGATCGCCGTCAGCCTCTGGATCAGTTCGTGCTCTATCGTCCGGTCGAGCTGGGTGATCACATCCCCGATGGACGTCTTGGTCTGCACCTGCGAGGGGTTCTTGAAATCTGCACTGTAGTCCGGGACCCGGGAGGCCTCATGCTCGACCGTCGTGACCACTTCTTTGCAGATCGAGGAGAGCGATGCCTTGATCACCTGGCCTTCCCCCAGGGGAAGTAGAACTCGTCGTCGTCGGCGATCCACCAGTAGTAGTCGGGCGACTTGTGGTTCTTTATGGCTACCTTGGTGACGGCGAGCGAGCACGAGTGAATCCGCTCCGGACTGAATCCTGCCGTCACCATCTCGGACCGCAGCATCTCGAGGAAGTCGCCCGACATGGCGAAATCGTCGACGATGAGTACGTCGCCCTGGCTCTCGATGAGGGCTGTCACGCTCGCGGGGATTTCCACTATCCACTTCTTGGTCTCGATCCGAATCGAATCGGAGCTGAGCCCGGAAGAGTGGTCCGCCGCCTTCCAGGTCCTTATCCCGACGTACACAGGGGGTTGGCCCGGGAAGTCCGTCACCAGCAGATTGGCGAACGTGGCCCCTGTCAGACCCGGCGTCACAACTGCAACGGGATTGAAGTCCGCCCTGATCTTCTGTGACAGATCGGAAGCAGCTGCCTGCAGATCGGGCCAGTCGAGGCGCTTCCGAATGCTGTTCAGGCGCTCCGCTTTGCGCGCATAGAGGATGGTGAGGACCACGCCGGCCAATCCGACGATTAATCCCCCCACCGCCAACGTCATATTCATGTCCGGCACGGGTGACCCCAATCGAGTTCATTCGCGGTTGACGTACTGCCGCCGGGCAGAGGGATTCGAAACGCAGAGTTCGATCAGAAGGCGTGATGAGCGCATAAAACCAGGCACAGGGTATCTTTAATCCGTCTCCCCCTGATGCCGGAATACCTGACGCTTTGCGATATCTTGACCTCTCCGGGAAGGCCGGGTGCCGCGCCCAGTGCCCGTCGGGCCTGGGCCCGTTCCGCCGCGGGCCTCGGCAGCCACAGCAGCATCGGCACGGCGGCCGCGAGCAGCACGCCCGTCCCCCTACGGAACGCCAACGCGTAGCCGGCCGTCAGGGAGTGGTCGGTTGCGCCGGCGGAGCGGGCGGCCGCGGACGCCGCACCGCCACAGGTGCCCCTGTGCGATCACCTCCCGGAGCCGACGGCTCGTTGCTAGCCTGCTGAGCACGCGCGTCGACACGGGGAGGGCGGCTCTTGCGACCACGACTCGTTTTCGTCCATGGGATAGGCCGCCCCCGCGACCCCGTCCGCGAGTTGACCGGCTGGACCGCAGCACTGGCCGCCGGCATGCGTGCTGCCGGGCATTCGAGACTCGCCGGCTCACTGTCCGCGGATGGCGGCGTCGAGTGCGTTTTCGCACACTATGGCGATCTCTTCCGACGCGACCAGGCGCAGGGCGAAGGGGACATGGTGGCCGGGCAGGCCGAGGCCGAGATCCTCTCGGATCTCCTCGTCGCGTGGGTCGACGGGCTGATCGCCGAGGAGAGCGAAGAAGCCAACCGCCGTCTCCTGGCGGGTGCGCGGGCACAGGCCCGGCCGAGGGACCAGAGCCAGGGCGGTCTCGACGTGGCGCGCCGGGCGCTCAACGTGGCGACAACGGTGCTGGCGCTCAAGCCATGGGGGACGGCGGCCCAGTGGATCACCCCCAAGCTGATGGTCCGCGACCTCGCTCAGGTGGCCCGGTACCTGGCGCGTGGTGAGACGGATGCGGCAGGGTCCGCCCTCGACCGCCGCGCCCGTGCGCGCGTCCTGACAGCCATTGGTGACGGACCGTCGGTAGTGGTCTCTCACTCGCTGGGCACCGTCGTGGCCCTGGAAGCGCTGCACGAACTCCCTTCAGCCACACCGCTGTTCGTCACCCTCGGCTCACCGATCGCCATGCGGTCCGTCGTATGGCCGCGACTGATCCCTCAGCCTCCCCGTGTACCCGACGGAGTGCTCCGGTGGAGGAACTACTGGGACCGGGACGACATTATCGCTGTCCGCCCCCATCTGGAGAGAGAGTTGGCTGCGAACTCCTCCGGCGTGGTACCGGTGAGCTGCCGCGTGGATTCCGACGGCATATGGGTGCACTCGGCAGAGAAGTACCTGGCCCAGGCGAGCGTTGCAGGACCGGTCGCCGAAGCTCTGGCCGACGCTGCGGCCCTGCCTCACGGCAAGGCAGATGCGCGGTAGGGCAGCCAGGCGCCATGTGCTCGTCGTCGCACCTCAGTGCGCCTCGATGGACCGCCTGACGCGCTTGGAGGAAGCGGCCGCCGACTTGTTCGCGGTCCTGTCCGACGCCTCGCTCGGAGCCTGCCGCCCGGGCCTCCCCCCGGGCAGCAGTGCATTGGTCACCGGTGACGGACTGACCAGCACGAGGATCACCGACACGGTGCACACGGCTGCGGCGTACGCGGCCGAGCACGGGGCGGTGTTGGTGCTGGCTTTCCTCGGGCACGGCTTCGTACCCGGCCAGGCCGCGACGCTCCACTTCATGGGTGCCGACTCGGTCGAGGACGTCAGGCACGGAGCGGTGAACGTGACCGAACTCCTGACGCGGGCTCTCGACCACCCCGGGATCCCGGGCGTCCTCGGCATCATCGACACCTGTCACGCGGCCGGTGCCCTCCCGGCGGCCCAGGACCTCACAGCGGGCACCCGGCTGGGACAGAGCCGGCTGTCCCTCCTGATGGGTTCCTCGCTCAATCAGTCCGCCGTCGACCTCGCCTTCTCCCGGGGCTTCACCTCCCTCCTCAGGAGGGGCCTGCTCACAGCGGGGGGAAAGCTCACACTGGCGGATATCGGCCATGCCTTACGCACGGATCTCGTCGGACAGAACATCACCGCTTTCGACTATGCGGGTGCGGAGTCCGAGCCCCTGTGGATCGCTCGCAACGCATGCGCCCGCCATGCCCTCATGGGCGGTCTCACGGGCCCACTCGCCCACGAGGAGCTCACCGAGTCGCTCCGCCGCATCGACCCCCCTTTGCCCCTTCCGACTCCCGGTTCGGGTCTGCAGTCGCACCTTCAGTGCCGAGAGGAGCTGCTCGGCCACGCCGCGTCGGACGAGAGGGCACGCGCACTGCGCGCACTCGACGGGGCGATCGTCGCCATTCACACCGTCACGTTCATCCGCAGCTGGCTCGGCGGCAAGCTCACCACCGAGGCCATGCGGCACGCGCTGCACACCATGCTCGCTGCCGACAGACGGCTGCCCGGTGCGAGCGTGTCCCTCACGGACATCGGCATCATCGACGAACTCGCCTTCAACCACCCTGAGTCCGAGGCGGACGGCCGGCGGGCTATCGCACGCTTTGTCGCACTGCTCGGCCAGGCCTGCGGAATGAGCCTCGACGATCCCGCCCTGGAGGACTGGGGACAACAGATCGAGGCGCCGACGCTGGTCAACGACGCGCGCCGGCACGCCGCGACGCGAACGGACGGCCAGCGGATGAGTCTGGTGGTGAGTCTTCACTCCTCCCTCGCCGGGGAGTGGCCCGAGACGCTCGACGCCTGGCTCCTGATGGACGGTGCGCTGCTGCATCACGAGCAGTTCGCCAATGGAACAGCCGACAGGCGGGGAGCGGAGGGAGCCGTCGAAAGGGCGGTGCTGTGGGCCGACGAACTCGCACGAACACTGAAGCTGCCCCTGAAGCGGCTGGACATCGCCGTTCCCAGCAATCTGCTGCTCGAATGGCGGCCCGAGGAGGCCGGTACGGCCCTTCTGCTCGGGGTGCGCTTCGACGTCCGGCTGCACTGGAGCAACCGGCTCAACCCGGACGCCGTGCTGCGCAGTATCGAAGGCATCCTGACCGATCGATGGGAGACGATCTCGGAGTGCGGCGACGGCGCGCCGGTCGACTGGCTGGCCCAGCAGGAGCTCGCCGACCCGCAGACACTGCGCAACCAACTGCGCAACGGCCGCTATACGCGGGGGATAGGCCTCACGCAGCACCCCGGGACCGATGCCCGGCTCATGGAAACGCTGCTCGCCTACACCCCCGTTCTGCTCTGGCCACACGCCTCAGCCGGATTTCCGAAGGAACGGCACGGCTGTCTCGAAGCCAGTTGGTGGGCCATGCCGTGGGTACTCACCCGCGCCTACCGCAACCGCTGGCTCGGAGAGGAGGCCGGGGACCTCGCCGACCTCCGTGCCGTCTGGGACGACCAGGACTGGCTGCGCTTCTGCTGGCATTTCCGTTCGACACCACCACCGGCCCGGGCGAGCAACGAGGGGACTGCATGATGTGGGACGACTACTACCGGGGCGACGGAATCGCACGGGCGGACACAGTGCTGCCCACTCCTCCACCGTGGCGCACCTTTCCCACGCCGTCACCGGCCGAGGTCTTCCGCCCGCCGCAGGGTCTGACCGACGCTGTGAACGCCGCCCTCGCGCTGCGGCGACCGCTGCTGATCACCGGGGGCCCCGGCAGCGGCAAGTCCACCGTCATCGAACAGGTGGCTGCCGAACTCGCTCTTGGGCCTGTGCTGCGATGGCACATCACCTCACGGAGCACACTCGCGGACGCGCTGTACCGCTACGACGCCCTCGGCCGCATCCATGCCCACCGGCTTCAGCAGGAGAAGGCGAGGGCCGGCCAGGATGCCGCTGCGGACGACATCGCGGACTTCCTCACCCTCGGCCAGTTGGGGACCGCGCTGCTTCCGTCACCGCGCCCCCGGGCCTTGCTCATCGACGAGATCGACAAGGCGGATCTCGACCTGCCGGGCGACCTGCTGGATGTCCTGGAGCGTGGGGAGTTCCACATCACGGAGCTTCTGCGGGAAGCCCAGGAAGAGGCTCAGCTGCGTATGTGGAACACCGATGCCCGCCACCTCGCTCGAAGGGGCCATGTGCAGTGCACCGAATTCCCGTTCATCGTGATGACGAGCAACGGGGAGCAGGACCTCCCTGCAGCCTTCCTGCGCCGTTGTGTGCGCTTCACCATGCCGAAGCCGACAGCCGCCCTGATGCGCGCCGTTGTCCGCGGTCACCTGCGGCTGGACGTCGGCGACGTCGGGCCCGAGGCAGAGCTGATCGACGATTTCGTACGCCGTGTCGCGTCGGGCGAGAACGTTGCGGTCGACCAGTTGCTCGGCACTCTCCACCTGCTCAAGGGCACCACCGGCTCGCCCGAGGAGAACGGCCGGCTCATCAGCCTTCTCATGAAGGATCTCTCAAGTGCCTGAGCAGGACGGCGGACGAGGCCCTGGACCCGATGCGCTGACAGCGGTCATCAGCGCTCTGAGCCGTGTCGGCGAGGACATGGACGCCAGGTCGCTGGCCGAGCTGCTGTGGCTGTCCGCCCGTATGCGGAGGCGGGCGGCCGCGCCCGGCGACGGCGGCGGCAGCGGCGTCGACCCGGCCACGCCTGCCGACCTCCGTGAGCGGCTTCCCGACTGGGACACCGAAGGGCGTCCTGTGTACCAGGCAATGCCGGAAGGAGAGGGCTCCACGCTCTCGGCACGCGAGGTGACCGTGCCACGAGCGTCGGCGCTCCCGCACGCCAGGCAGATCGCCTCGGCTCTCAGGCCGTTGGGCCGTCGGTGGCGAAACGGTCGCCGACAGCAGCTCGACGTCGATGCCACTGTCTCCGACTACGCGAGGAGCGGTGAGCTCGTCCCCGCGTTCCGGCCCAGCCCGGAACGCTGGTTCGACCTGACTGTCGTGGTCGACCGGTCGCCCACGATGGCTGTATGGAGCGACACCGTCGACGAACTGCTCAAGGTGCTCGCCACGTCAGGTGTCTTCCGCACCCTGCGCACAGCCGGCATTGATCCGGGTCAGGGAGGGGGGCAGGCCGCCAAGGGGAGCCCCCGCTTCGGAAGTCAGCGGGAAGGGGCGTCGACCACCGCGCAGTCCCGACGGCTTCTGTTGGTCGTCTCCGACTGTGCGTCGGGCGGCGACGCGGTGTGGGAGCTCCTCCGCCGCCGCTCCGCGGTTGCGCCCGCGGTGCTTCTCAACCCTCTGCCGCCCAAGATCTGGCGGCAGTCAGGGCTCGACCTCCCTGCCGTCAAGGTCTTCCCGCCGCCCGTCGCGGGCTCGTCCAACGTCCAGCTGCGCTACCTCGTACCGCCGTTGCTGGACTCCCTGCGGGATGCGCATCGGGGCGGACGGTGGGTGCCCGTTCCGGTGGTGGCGCTCTCTCCGCGTTCGGTCGCGCGTTGGACACGCATGCTCATGCGCGGGGCGCCGGCAGGTTGCCAAGCGGTGCTCGTCCCGAAGCCGGGGACCATTCCGCGGCCACGGACCCGGCCCGGGCCGCCGGACGCCGAACAGCTCGTCGAGGCGTTCCTCCACCACGCGTCGGCGCCGGCCCTGCGCCTCGCCGTGCTGTGTTCGCCCTACCCCCGTCTGAACACCGCGCTGCTCCACCTGATCCGGCAGGAACTCGTACCCGAGGCGACTTCGGCCGATGTCGCCGAAGTCGTGGTCAGTGGTCTGGTTTCGATCAACGAAGGAACGGCAGGCGCCGGGAGCCCGGTCCTGCGCTTCAGGGACGGTGTGCGCGAGCGGTTGACCGAGCGGCTCGGGGCCCGCGACGCGCGGCGTACGCGTGATGCGGTGAGCCGTTTCATCGCGGCCAACACGTCCGCCGCCGGGCATTTCGCGGCACTCGTTCCCGCTGCCGACGGCCGGGCCGCGATCTCCTCGGCGGCGGGACCCTTCGCGGACGTCTCGACCCGCACTCTGGACGCGCTGGGTGTGGCCGACGACAGTCGGGCCACGTCGGCAGCAGAGCCCACGGATGTCCCGGACCGACCCTTGCCCCCCGCGTCACCGGCGCGGATACCGGCACCAGTCGGCGCGGGTCGGCTCCGGCCCCGCTACGCCTGGGACGGGGACCGTCCTGCGGACCACCGCCCCTACTTCTTTCTGAGTTACGCCCATACCCCCCGGTACGCGGAGGGAGGCCCCGACCCCGACATGTGGGTCGAGCGTCTCTTCCGTGATCTGTGCAGCCACGTGATGGCCATGACCGATCTGCCGGCCGGCGCCCCCGCCGGCTTCATGGACCGGGAGATCAGAACGGGGGAGGGCTGGTCCGAGCGGCTGGGTGAAGTGCTCGCCAACTGCCGGTCGTTCGTCCCGCTCTTCTCCCCCCGCTACTTCGCCAGCGAGATGTGCGGCAAGGAGTGGTACGCCTTCGCGCAGCGGGCCATCTACCACCACGCCAGGAGCGGCAGACCGGCCGAGCCCATCGTGCCCGCGCTGTGGGTGCCGATACCGCCGGAACAACTTCCTGGACCAGCACAACGCCTGCAGTTCAACCACCGGGCCTTCGGCGAGCGCTATGCCACCGATGGTCTCTACGGGCTGATCAAGCTCCGGATATTTTCCGAGGAATACGAGCGGGCCGTCTACGAGCTGGCGAAACGGATCGTCAGCGCCGCCGAAGAAGCCCAGCTCGCCCCCGGCAGTCCCGTGGACTACCGCAGCGCGCCCAGTGCCTTCGGAGTGCCCGGGGGCATTCCGGGCAATCTGCGGCTGGCGGTGGCGGCTCCGTCTGCCCCGGAACTCCCCCCAGAACGCACGCCTTTCTACTACGGGCCGACACGGGACGCCTGGAATCCGTTCCGCCCCCAGTCCAAGCGGGCCGTGGCGACTCTCGTGGAATCTCTCATCTTCGTCTCCAACCGCCAGGTGGACATCGTGCCGTTCGAGGAGGGGCTCGCGAGTCTTGAGGGACGTACCCCCTCTCAGGGCCCGCTGATCGTGCTTGTCGACCCGTGGGCCGTGCGAGTGCCCTCACTGCGTGCACAACTCATGGCGCTCAACAGACTGCATCGGCCCGAGGTCAAGGTCGTGATCCCATGGAACGCCACCGACCCGCAGGCCACGGGGGCGGAGCAGGACCTGTCCGAGGAGTTGGCACGAACCATTCCCGAGCTGCTGCACCGCAACGAGTCGCCCATGTCGACGACGTCCAGGAGCAGCGCGCTCAGCGTCAAGGCCCTCGGCCGGGTGATCCCGACGGTGGTCAGGGATGCCTACCTGGCATACCGCCGGCACTCCTCTCTACCCACCGATTTACCCACCGGCGCGACGCGCCCCCTTCTCAGGGATCCGACGGATGGTTCATGACTCCATCAGCGCCGCAGCAGCGTCACCACCGCCGCGCCGCCCAGGCCGATGTTGTGCGCGAGGCCGACCCGGGCGCCCGGGACCTGGCGGGGCCCCGCCTCGTTGCGGAGCTGGCGGACCAGTTCGGCGGCCTGGGCCAGGCCGGTCGCGCCGAGCGGGTGGCCCTTGGAGATCAGGCCGCCCGACGGGTTGACCACCCACCGGCCGCCGTACGTCGTGGCGCCGCTCTCGACGAGCTTCCCGGACTCGCCGTCCTCGCACATACCGAGCGCCTCGTAGGTCAGCAGCTCGTTGACGGAGAAGCAGTCGTGGAGTTCGACGACGTCCACGTTCTCGATGCCGAGCCCGGAGCTCTCGTAGACCGCTCGGGCCGCGGCGCGGGACATCGGCCGGCCCACGGCGTCGATGCACGAGCCTGAGGCGAAGGACTCCTCGGTGTCGGTGGTCATGGCCTGGGCGACGATCTCGACCGCCCGGTCGTGGAGGCCGTGCTGCACGACGAATCGTTCCGAGACGACGACGGCGGCAGCGGCGCCGTCGGAGGTGGGTGAGCACTGGAGCTTGGTCAGCGGGTGGTGGATCGGCCGGGCGGCCAAAATCTCGTCGACGGTGTACACGTCCTGGAACTGGGCGTCCGGGTTGTTCGCCGAGTGCCGGTGGTTCTTGGCCGCGACGGCGGCGAGCTGCGCCTCGGTCGTGCCGTGGCGCTCCATGTGCTCGCGGGCGGCGTTGCCGAAGATCTGCGCGGTGGGCGGGGTGGCCTCGAAGCCGTGGCGGGCGGACATGATCCCGTAGTGGCGGGCGACGGGTGAGGTCGCGAAGTCGCCCTGCCCGGCTCCGCCTCCCAGGGCGCCGCGGCTCATCCTCTCGAAGCCGAGCGCCAGCACGCAGTCGCTCATGCCGCCCTCGACGAACTGCCGGGCCAGCGTCAGGGCCGTCGCGCCGGTCGCACAGTTGTTGTTGACGTTGTAGACGGGTACCCCGGTGAGACCGAGCTCGTACGCGGCCCGCTGTCCGGCGGTGGAAGCCTGGAAGCAGTAGCCGACGGCCACCTGTTGCACCTGCTCGTACGGGACACCCGCGTCGGCGAGCGCACCGGAGCCGGCCTCCCGCGCCATGTCCCAGTACTGCCAGTCACGGGTCTCGGGCTTCTCGAACTTGGTGGTGCCGACGCCGACGACGTAACGCTTCACCGTGCCCCCTCGTGCCAGTGAGTGGCGGGGCGCAAGAGTAGAACAGGTTCCACCCTGATGGAAGGTCAGATGCGCCTGGCCCCGGCGGCGGCGACGAACGCCGCGAAGGCCGCCGGGGTGGTGGTGAAGACGGGGCCGTGGGGGTCCTTGGAGTCGCGTACGGTCCAGCGCCGCGTCCACCCGTTCGCTGAAGTCCCGCGTCGGGGCCTTCTTCGCCGACTCGATCTGGCCGACGAGCCGGCCCGTGACGAAGATGCACGAGCCCAACCGGCCCTGCCGGAGCCCGCCCTCCCCTCTTCGGCGGCGGAGTTCGCAGCCGTAGGAGTCGAGGGGCGACGCAGAGGGTCAGGGCTGCGAAGGTGCACCATGTCGCCGAGCGCAATCAAGCATGCGCACAGAGGCGACGTAAAGCACGCAACCCGCCCGCCCGCGCAGGAGCTACCGGCGCGTAGGGCACGATGGTCCCCCCATCTGTACGCCCCCTGTCCGCCTCCGTACGCCCCTTCCCAGGAGGTCCCGATGCCCGCCACTCCCACACCCAAGCCGGAGACCCTCGCCGCCTTCGAGGCCGCCAAGGGCTTCATGCCCGTCAACGAGGGCCTCGCTCTCTACGCGGCCGCGATCGAGGCGGGTGCGCTCGGGCTGCCGTTGCTCGAGGTGGGGACGTACTGCGGGCGCTCGACGATCCTGCTGGCGGACGCGGCCCGCGAGGCCGGGACCGTGGTCGTGACCGTCGACCATCACCGGGGCAGCGAGGAGCAGCAGCCGGGGTGGGACTACCACGACCCGACGGTCGTGGACCCCGAGGTCGGCCGGATGGACACACTGCCCACCTTCCGCCGGACCCTGCACAAGGCGGGCCTGGAGGACCACGTGATCGCGGTCGTCGGGCGTTCGCCGCAGGTGGCGAAGGTGTGGGGCGGACAGGTCGGGCTGGTCTTCGTCGACGGCGGCCACACCGACGAACACGCGACGAACGACTACGAGGGCTGGGCCCCGCATGTGGCGGTGGGCGGGCTGCTCGTCATCCACGACGTCTTCCCCGACCCTGTGGACGAGTGGACCGGCCAGGCCCCGTACCGGGTCTGTCTGCGCGCACTCGCGTCGGGGGCGTTCAGCGAGATTTCCGTCACGGACTCGCTGCGTGTCCTGCGACGCACGGGCGCGGGCATCTAGCACCGGGCCGACCGACCGCTAGCATCGCGAGCGTGTCGTACGACGAGAACCAGCATCACGATCCCCGGCCACGCCGTTCCCGGAGTGGTGTCGTCGCCGTAGTGGCGGGCGCCGCACTGGTGGCGGCCGGGCTGGGCGGATGGCTGGTCCAGCGGGCCGACGACGGGCCCGGGGGCGACGCCCCGGCGGGGACCGCCACCAGCGCGGGCAAGCCGGGCGACTCCCCGTCCCCGGCACCCACACCGACCGGGTCCGGGACCCTCGCACCCCCCACCTCCTCGCCCGCGCCGTCGAAGCCCCCTGCGAAGCCGGATCTGCCGCTCGCCGGGAAGGTCGTCGTCGTGGACCCGGGGCACAACCCGGGGAACTTCTCGCACACCCGCGAGATCAACAAGCAGGTGGACATCGGAACCAACCGCAAGGAATGCGACACGACGGGGACCGCCACCAACGCCGGTTACCGCGAAGCCGATTTCACCTTGGATGTTTCACGTCGTCTTCGCACTCTGCTCGAAAAGCAGGGCGCCGAGGTCGAATTCACCCAGGACGACGACCGGCCGTTCGGGCCGTGCGTCGACGAACGGGCACGATTCGGCAACGAAGCGAAGGCGGACGCCGTCGTCTCGATCCATGCCGACGGGTCGGCGGCCGGCAACCGCGGCTTCCATGTGATCCTCCCCGATCGCGTCAAGGCGGGCGCCGCCGACACCTCGAAGATCGTGGGCCCGTCGCGCGACCTCGGTGAGCGGATCGCCGGCAAGTTCCTGCGGGCGACCGGAAGCTCGCCGTCCAACTACGTGGGAGGCGGCACCGGCCTCGACGTACGCAAGGATCTCGGCGGACTCAACCTTTCGACCGTGCCGAAGGTCTTCATCGAATGCGGCAACATGCGGGACCCTGAGGACGTCGCTCTGCTCACCAGCGCGAGCTGGCGGCAGAAGGCGGCGCAGGGAATGGCGGACGGCATCAGCAGCTTTCTCCAGCGGTGAGTGCGATACCGGGCAGACGTCCGGAACCGGCAGACGATAGATTCACCTCTACGATGGGGAGTCACCCCCGAGCTCCGCGTCCGTGCACACCGCCGAACAAGGCGGCAGCGAAGACCGCCCCGATGATGAGACGACGACGAAGGACTTTTACGTGAACATCCGCTCCCTCACTCGAGGCGACGGCGTGGTGATCGGAGCAGCGGTGGTGCTGTTCATCGCCTCGTTCCTCAGCTTCGTGAGCGTCGACTGCCCGAGCGGCGTCGACTGCGACGCGATGAACGCCTGGGACTCGCTCTCCACAGTGATGTCCATCTACATCGGCGGGATCATCGGCGCCGCGCTGCTGGTCCTCAGCCGCAGCATGCCGGGCCGCAAGGTCGCCGGTCTGGACCTGGGCCAGTTCGGTGTGGCCCTCACGATCTTCGCGCTGTGGGCGATGTTCTGGACGATCATCGACATGAACAGCGCGGGCGCCGGTGCCATCCTGGGCCTGCTCGCCACGATCGCCCTCGCGGGCGGCGCGATCGCCACTCCGCTGGTCCCGGCGCTGAAGGCCCCGCTGGTCGGCGCGCCGCGTCCGGCCGCCGCCCAGCAGCCGTACGGCATGCAGCCCCAGCCGCAGGGCGGCTACGGCTACCCGGGCGCCGGTCAGCCGTCGTACGGCGGCCAGCCCGGTCAGCCGCAGCCCTACGGCGCGCAGCAGGCGCAGCCGCAGGCGGGCGGCCAGCCGGCCGCGGCCGGCCCGGCCGACACCGGCAGCAGCGCCGCGCCGTCGGACTTCACGCCGTTCTGGTTCGCCGTTCCGGTGG
The DNA here is from genome assembly GCF_055566095.1 of Streptomyces sp. NPDC027962. Classification (NCBI taxonomy): domain Bacteria; kingdom Bacillati; phylum Actinomycetota; class Actinomycetes; order Kitasatosporales; family Streptomycetaceae; genus Streptomyces; species Streptomyces sp. NPDC027962. Next base: position 1,378 of record NZ_JBVHTA010000074.1, on the reverse strand, counting down.
CCCGTCCGCTGTACGGCGAGGACGGTTCGCCGACGCCGATCGCCGAGCTGGCGCCCGGCACTTGGTACCTCGCGGTGGAGCAGCGCGGTCCGGGCCTGGTGGCCCAGACGCAGGACGGCCGTCGTGGCGTCCTGCAGGACACGTCGGGCATCCAGCGCGGCTGATTGGTACACCGCACGGCCCCTCGCCCTTCCGGGTGGGGGGCCGTTGCCGTACCCTGACGCCCCGTCATCACTCTGACATCCCGTCAGGAATGGTGCTCGGGAAGGACGGCCCGGCATGCGACTCGGACTCGCCCTCGGCTACTGGGGCCACGGTCCCGACCCCGGCCATCTCGAACTGGCCCGCGAGGCCGAGCAGCTCGGGTACGACTCGGTGTGGACGTCGGAGGCGTGGGGGTCGGACGCGTTCACCGCACTCACCTGGATCGCGGCACACACGTCCCGCATCCGGCTCGGCACGGCCGTGGCGCAGATGGCGGCGCGCGCGCCGACCGCGACGGCGATGCACGCGCTGACCCTGGACCATCTCTCCGGCGGCCGGATGATGCTGGGGCTCGGCCTGTCGGGGCCGCAGGTGGTGGAGGGGTGGTACGGCCGCCCCTTCCCCAGCAGCCCGCTCACCGCGACGCGCGAGTACGTCGACGTGATCCGCCAGGTCCTGGCGCGCAAGGGGCCCGTGGAACTCGCGGGCCGCTTCCACGCGCACCCGTACCGGGGTGACGACGGAACGGGCACCGGGAAGCCGCTCAAGGCGATCACGCATCCCCTGCGCGCGGACCTCCCTGTGCTGCTGGGCGCGGAGGGGCCGAAGAACATCGCACAGACGACCCGTATCGCCGACGGCTGGCTCCCCCTGTACTGGTCGCCGATGCGCACCGGCGTCCACCAGGCGTCGTTGGCGGAAGCGCCGGACGGTTTCATGGTCGCGCCCATGGCCCGCGCCCGGGTCTGCGACGACATCGCGGAAGGGCTGCTGCCGGTGAAGGCGATGCTCGGCTTCTACATCGGCGGCATGGGGCACGCGGCGCGCAACTTCCACGCGGACCTGATGGCCCGGATGGGCTTCCAGGACGAGGCCCGCAGGATCCAGGAACTCTTCCTGGCGGGGCGGCGGGAGGAGGCGGTACTCGCCGTACCGGACGACTTCGCGGACGAGATCTCGCTCGTCGGCCCGCGTGTACGGATCGCGGAACGGCTGGAGCTGTGGCGCTCGGGCCCGGTGACGGATCTGCTGGTCACCGCGCCGGACCCGCACACGCTGCGGGTGCTGGCGGAGCTGAACGCCTAGGTGTATTGCCCTGAGAGGTTGGGGACGCGGCTGGCGGGTGGTTGGCCTTTCAGCGCGGTGTGTCCGCGGTGGTGATTGTAGGTGTGCA
>NZ_JBVHTA010000073.1:0-16016 GCF_055566095.1 Streptomyces sp. NPDC027962 | reverse complement strand
GGCGTTCGTGATCGGACAGCTCCAGAGGCAACGGCTTCGGACCAGGCATCACCCCACCCTACAACCGCAAGCGAACTAACGACTCAGGACACTAGGTTCCGCGGGGGAATACGGGACGTGGGATCGGGATCAGGACCGGGACCGGGACCGGGACCGGGAAAGCGCCCCGGCCCGGGGTCAGCCCACACGGGCGGACACCGGGCCGGGGTGTGGTGTCGCGGCGAGTTCAGTCGGCGAGCATCAAGCCGCAGGCGGCCGCGAGCCCCTCCTGGACGCCCACGGAGTGCATCGCCCTGAGGTCCAGGTCGCTGCCCGGGAACATGCGTCCCGGCGCGAGGGCCCGCATGGCCCGGCCCATCGGCCCGACCCGGGTGGCGAGGTCGGCGAGGCGGCGCAGCTCGGGCATCGTGTGGCCGTCGTCGGTCCACGGCTCCAGGTAGACGTCGCGCAGCCGGGCGAGCACGGCGGGCGCCTCGTCGCCGAAGCGCTCCCGGACGACCCGGGCCACCACGAGCAGGCTGGTGAAGGGCATGGCGACGGAGGCCGCGTCCCAGTCGTGGAAGACGTACGAGCCGCCGCCGGCCCGGAACAGCTGGCCCTCCTGCAGGTCGGAGTGGTCGAGGGTGGCGGCGACGCCGGACGCGTCGAGCTCGGCGCACCACCCGGCGAACCGGCCGGCCATCTTCTTGAGGGCGCCGTGCACCTGGTCGTCGAGGCCGCCGGTGCGGTGGGTCAGCATGCCGAAGACCGGGCCGAGCATCGAGGGCCGCAGGTCGGGCAGCCCGAACGCGAGGAGCTCGTCGCGGTGGGCGGACACGGTCCGCTGGAGCACCGCGTACTGCAGCAGCACGTCCTGCCAGGCCTGCGGGTCGTCGGCCAGGTCGCCGAAGAGTTCGCCGCCGTCGGGGTGGAGCGTCCAGCCGCGGTCGGTGTCCACGGCGAGCGGTTCGAGGACCTGGCCGGGCACCCACGTGTGCAGCGCCCCGGCGAGCGCGGGCTCGAAGCGGGAGGCCGGGGGGTTGGCCTTGAACCAGACGCACGAGCCGCCCTCGAGGGGCACCCGTACGAGCACCGACCAGGGGCGCAGGCGCACCTGCAGGCCGTCCGCCGCCGGTCTCAGGCCGCGCCGGGCGAGGTGCCCGGCGACCCACGCCAGGGCCTCGGTGCGCCAGGCGTCCTCTGCCCAGGGGGTCACCGCGTCGAAGCCGGCGGTGTCGGTGTCCGTGACCCGGCCCAGCGGCTGGTCGACTGCTTCTGCGGTGGTCATGCGTACTCCTTCGCGGCGGTTTCCCGCTCGGCAAGTTGGGCCGCGCTCATGTCGCGCAGCGGTACTTCCTTCAGGAACAGGGCGAGGACGGCGGTGACGACCATGACGCCGCCCCCGATGAGGAACACCAGGTCGCTCGCGGCGTCGAAGGCCTCGCGGAACGGGCCGGTCAGCCGGGTGTCGGCGTGGTCGAGGAACGAGGAGTCGTCGAGCTGCCGACGGGTGCCGTTCTCGATCTCGAAGAACGGCGCGTTGCGCGGGTCGCGGGCCACGGCCGGGTCGGCGGCGACGGCCGCCACCTCGGGCCGGGCGGCCGCGTCGGCGACCCGGCCGGGCAGCGCGCCGAACAGCACCGACAGGAACAGGGCCACCCCGAACACCCCGGCGACCTGCCGGAAGAAGGTGAGCGAGGCGGTGGCCGTCCCGATGTCGGCGACCGGCACCGAGTTCTGCGCGGCGACCATGAGGGTCCGGGTGCAGTTGCCGATGCCGATGCCGAAGGCGACGAGCACCAACATCGGCACCCAGGCCGGGGTCTCGGGACCGGCGGTGCGGAAGACGAACATGCCGGCTCCGGTGACGAGCGCGCCGATCACCGGGAACATCTTGTAGCCGCCCCCGCGCTTGAGGACCTTGCTGGACCAGATGGTCGAGATCACGACGCCGGCCATCATCGGCAGCATCATCAGACCGGCCTGTACGGGCGCGTTGCCGCCGACGATCTGCAGGTACAGCGGTACGACGGAGATCGCGCCGAACATGCCCCCGCCGACCAGCATCGACACGGCGATGGCGACGCTGAACGTCGGGATCCGGAAGAGGTGCAGCGGGATCAGCGCGTCCGCGCCCATCCGCCGCTCGACCAGCAGGAATCCGAGGTACCCGGCGGTGCCGAGCCCGGCGCAGGTCAGCGACCAGGCGGAGGTCCAGCCGCGCGCCTGCCCCTGCTCCGCCAGGAGCAGCAGCGGGACGGTGCCGGCGGTGATGGCGGTGGCGCCCCAGTGGTCGATCCGGCGCGAGCGGGCCCGGTGCGGCACGTTGAGGACCCGCACGATCACGACCAGGGCGACGGCTCCGATGGGCGCGTTGATCAGGAAGATCCAGCGCCAGCCGGACACGCCGAGGACGTCGCCCGCACCGGCGAACAGGCCGCCGATCAGCGGGCCGAGGAGGCTCGCCGACAGCCAGACCGCCATCGACATGCCCTGGTAGCGGGCGCGGTCCTTCGGCGGTACGAGATCGGCGGTGATCGCCATCGCGACGGCGGTGAGCCCGCCGCCGCCGAGCCCTTGCAGGCCCCGGAACAGGGCCAGTTGGTGCATGGTGCCGGCCGCCGCGCAGGCGAGGGAGCCCGCCGTGAACAGCACGACCGCGGCGACGAACAGGGGCTTGCGGCCGTAGATGTCGGACAGCTTGCCGTAGAGCGGGGTCGTCACCGTCGAGGTGATCAGGTACGCGGTGGTCGCCCAGGCCTGCAGCTGGAGGCCGCCGAGGTCGTCGGCGATCGTGCGGATCGAGGCGCTCATGACCATCTGGTCGAGCGCCGACAGGAACATGCCCGCCATCAGGCCCGGCATGATGGCCATGATCAGCCGGTGGGTGCGCTCCCGCTCCTCCTGCGACACCCCGTCCTCGGCCGAGGCGTCGGCAGAGCCAGCGGAAGCGGCAGCAGCGGCGCCGTTGTCGGTGTCAGCAGCCGTGCCGGCGCCGGCCGGTGACCCCTCGTCGCGCGGCTCCTCGACCCCGCTCCGGGCCGCCTCGGCCTCGCGCGGCGCCTTGGCCGCGCGTCGGCCGGCCCGCGACCACGCGGGGGGCTTCCGGTGCCTTCCGCGCGCACGGCGAGCGGGGCTCGAGGTTGTCATGCGTGTGTCCCCCTCGGTGCACGCCGCCGGATACTCGCGCATTTCACTGAATTCCCCGACGGCCGGAGTGATCAGAGTGAACGGCCGGAATGCGCCCGGGCAAGCCCCTATGGGGGGGCCACGGCTTTCCTGGGGCGTCTAGGGGTTGTCCGGGCGGGGAGCCGCTCGGCTCAATTTAAGGCGTCCACCGGATTCCGCCGCCTTCCGATCCGGATTTCGCGCACGGCCCGAGAGGTCTTCTCGATGACGCCAGACAGTTCCCCTCCCGTGACCATGCTCGTACCGGATTTCCCTTTCGCCTACGACGATTGGCTCCGCCACCCCGCGGGTCTCGGCTCCCTGCCCCCGGAACGTCACGGCACGGAGGTCGCCGTCGTCGGGGCCGGCATGGCCGGGATGACGGCCGCCTACGAGCTGCTGCGGCTCGGGCTGCGTCCCGTGGTGTACGAGGCGGGCCGGCTCGGCGGCCGGATGCGGTCCCTGCCGTTCCCGCGGGACCCGTCGAGCGTCGCGGAGATGGGCGCCATGCGCTTCCCGGTGTCGGCCCGCGCGCTGTTCCACTACGTCGACCTGCTGGGCCTCGGCACCCGCCCGTTCCCGAACCCGCTCGCCGCGGACACTCCGACGACGGTGATCGACCTCGCGGGCCGGCGCGAGTGGGCGCGTACCGCCGCCGAACTCCCCGCCGTGTTCCACGAGGTGTCCACGGCCTGGGACAAGTCGCTCCAGGAGCGGGCGGAGCTCTCCCTGCTGCGGGGCGCCGTCCAGGACCGGGACACGGCCACGCTCAAGAGCGTGTGGAACCGGCTCGTCGGCGAGTACGACGACATGTCGTTCTACGGGTTCCTTGCCTCCTCGCCCGCGTTCCGCTCGTTCCGCCACCGCGAGATCTTCGGTCAGGTCGGCTTCGGCAGCGGCGGCTGGGACACCGACTTCCCCAACTCGATGCTGGAGATCCTGCGGGTCGTCGTCACCGACGCCGACGCCGACCACCTCCTGATCGAGGGCGGCTCCGAGCGGCTCCCGCGCGGACTGTGGACCCGCTCCCCCGCGGACCTGGCGCACTGGCCCGCCGGAACGTCGCTCGCCTCGCTGCACGGCGGCTCCCCCCGGCCCGGGGTGCGGGCGCTGCGCGCCCGCGGACCCGAGATCGAGATCACCGACGCGTCCGGCGGCGTCCACCGGCACGCGGCCGTCGTGTTCACCCCCCATGTGTGGACGCTGCTGAACCGGATCGACTGCGACGCCTCGCTGCTCTCCACCGACCAGTGGCTCGCCGTCGAACGCACCCACTACATGGGCAGCTCCAAGCTCTTCGTGCTCACCGACCGGCCGTTCTGGCGCGACATCGATCCGCGCACCGGCCGCGAGACCATGGGCATGACCCTCACCGACCGCTCCGCGCGCGGCGTGTACCTCTTCGACCAGGGCCCCGACCGGCCCGGCGTGATGTGCCTGTCGTACACGTGGAACGACGACTCGCTGAAGTTCGCGACCCTGTCGGAGCGGGAGCGGCTCGACGTGCTGCTCGCGCGGCTCTCCGACATCTATCCCGGCGTCGACATCCGCTCGCACATCATCGACGGGCCCATCGGCGTCACCTGGGAGACCGAACCGCACTTCATGGGTGCTTTCCGCGCCAACCTGCCCGGCCAATACCGCTACCAGCGGCGGCTGTTCACCCAGTTCGCGCACGAGGCGCGAGCCGACGACGCCGACGACACCGCCGACGCCGTCGGCTCCGGGCACGGCGGGCTCTTCCTGTGCGGCGACGGCATCTCCTGGACCCCCGGCTTCGCCGAAGGCGCGGTCACCACCGCGCTCAACGCGGTCTGGGGCGTCCTGCACCGGCTCGGCGGGCGCACGCACCCCGCGAACCCCGGCCCCGGTGACCTCTTCGCCTTCCTCGCTCCGGTTGTACTCCCCTACGACTGAAGAACAGGACCAACCACCATGGCCATAGCAAGACCGGAATACGCCCCGGCCCCCGCGCTCACCGTGACGGAGGCCCTCGCCCTGCGCAGCGTCAAGCAGCCGGACGAGACCGCCTACGTGTACCTGCGCGACGGCGAGACACCCGACGGGGCCCTCACCTACCGCGAACTGGAGTCGGCGGCCCGCGCGCGGGCCGCCGCCCTGTCCGCCGCCGGACTCGGCGCCGGCGACAGCGCCGTCCTGCTGTACCCGTCGGGCATCGAGTTCGTCCGCACCCTCCTCGGCTGCATGTACGCACGGGTGGCCCCGGCCCCCGTGCAGGTGCCCACCCGGCGGCGCGGCCTGGAACGGCTGCAGCGGATCGCCGACGACGCGGGCACGACCACGATCCTGACCACCGGCGCGATCAAGGAGGACCTGGAGGAACGGTTCGCCGGCGTGCCGGAGCTGGCCGGGCTGCGGCTCGTGGACACCGAGACGCTGTCCGAGGGCCCGGACGGCTGGGACGGGCCCGCGCCCGGGCCGGAGGACGTGGCGCTGCTCCAGTACACCTCGGGCTCCACCGGGCACCCCAAGGCCGTGATGGTCACGCACGCCAACTTCCTGCACAACGTGGCCGAGACCGAGGACGTCTGGCCGACCGGCCCGGACGGCGTCGTCGTGTCCTGGCTGCCGCTCTTCCACGACATGGGCATGCTGTTCGGGGTGCTGCTGCCGCTCTGCTCGGGCGTGCCCGCGTACCTCATGGAACCGGCCGCGTTCATCCGCAGGCCGCTGCGCTGGCTGGAGGCGCTGACCCGATACCGCGGCACCCACGCCGCCGCGCCCAGCTTCGCGTACGAGCTGTGCGTGGCCGACCTCGCGGAGAACGGGCCGCGCGCGCCCCTGGACCTGTCCGCGTGGCGGGTGGCCGCCAACGGCGCCGAGCCGGTGCGGCACCGGGCCGTGCGGGCGTTCACCGAGGCGTTCGCCTCCGCCGGCTTCGCACCGGAGGCCATGTGCCCCGGCTACGGTCTCGCCGAGAACACCCTCAAGGCCACCGCCTCCCCCGCGGACCGGGAGCCCACCGTGCTGTGGGTCGGCAGCGACGCCCTCCTGGAGGGCCGCCTGGAGCTGCGCGCCGCGGCCGAGGAGGGCGCGCAGCCGCTGATCGGCGCCGGGACCGCCGCGTCCACCACCCGCGTACGGATCGTCGACCCGGCGACGGGCGGGGCCCGGCCGGACGGCGAGATCGGCGAGATCTGGCTCTCCGGGCCGTGCGTCGCGCAGGGCTACCGGGAGCGGGCGGAGGAGACCCGGGAGACGTTCGCGGCCGAGGTCGCGGGCGAGCCCGGCGTCCGCCACCTGCGCACCGGCGACCTGGGCTTCACGCACGACGGGGAACTGTTCGTGGCGGGCCGGCTGAAGGACGTCATCATCCGCAACGGCCGGAACTTCTACCCGCAGGACATCGAGCTGTCCGCCGAGAACGCGGTCGAGGGGCTGCGCCCCAACTGCGCGGCCGCGTTCTCCGTCGACGACGGCGCCACCGAGCGCCTGGTCCTCGTGGTGGAGACGGACGGCAGGGTGCTGCGCGCCCACGGCGCCGAGCGGGTGCGCGAGCGGGTGGGGGCCGCCGTCCACGACGGGCAGCGGCTGCGCACGGACGAGGTGCTCCTCATCCGCCGGGGCGCGCTGCCCCGGACGACCAGCGGCAAGGTGCAGCGTCGCGTCTGCCGCGCGCTGTACCTGGCGGGCGAACTGGCGCAGGCCGCCGCGCGCTGACCCGCCTTTCGACCACGGGCACGGGCCCGCGGCTCCCGGAAAGTCCTCCGGGAGCCGCGGGCCCGTGCCCTTCGTCGTACAGACGATAGGTTCGTCGCTGCACGATGCGGACGACGATGCTCCGCCGACGGAACGAACAGAACAGCATGACTACGGGGGTTTGCGCGTGAGCGAGACGGAACACACGGCGGGACCGGTGCGGGTCCTGGTCGTCGACGACCAGCAGCTCGTCCGCGAGGGGCTGATGTCCCTGCTCGACCTGATGGACGACATCGAGGTCGTCGGCGGCGCCGCCGACGGCGCCGAGGCGGTCCGCATGGTGGCGGAGACCCGGCCGCGGGTGGTCCTGATGGACCTGCGGATGCCGAAGATGGGCGGCGCGGAGGCGACCGCCCGCATCCTCGCCGAACACCCGGACGTGACCGTCCTCGCGCTGTCCACCTACGCCGACGACGAGTCGATCGCCGCCGCGCTGAGCGCCGGTGCCCGCGGCTACCTCACCAAGGACGCCAACCGCGAGCAGATCGCGATGGCGATCCGTAACTCGGCGCACGGTCAGTCCACGTTCGACCCGACGGTGGCCAGCCGGCTCGCGGCCGCGCTCGCCGCGTCCCCGCCGCCGGCGGCCCCGGCGGAGGCCGAACCGGCCCGGACGGAGCAGCCGCGGCCGAACCGCCGGCGGGTCTTCCCGGACGGCCTAACGGCCCGTGAGGTGGACGTACTGCGGCTGATCGCCGAGGGGTTGAACAACGCGGAGATCGCCTCCGCGCTGTTCATCGAGGAGACGACCGTCAAGACCCACATCAACAACGCGTTCGCCAAGATCGACGCCCGCAACCGGGCGGACGCCGTGCGCTACGCCTTCCAACAAGGGCTGACCCGGCCCTGAGGGACAGGGCCGGGTCAGCGGGGCGGGGCGGGACGACGGTCAGGCCGTCGTCGCCCCGTCGCGCGCGGCGGCGGTGGAACCGGTGACGGGGGATTCCCCGGCTCCGCCCGTGCCCGCCGCGGGCGTCGTGACCGTACCGGCGGGCTCGCCGGACGGGGTCTGGGGGGCCGGCGGCAGTCGCCGGGCCCGGATGAGGCAGACCAGGGTGCGGTAACCGACCATCGTCATCGCCATCATGACGAAGAAGGCGGCGATGCCGTCCGACCCCAGATCGTTCTCGATCATGAACGTGCCGACCTTCTCGGCGAACGCGTCCGAGTTCTCGAGCCCCAGCAGGAAGCAGGTGCGCAGCACCAGGACGGCGATCCAGATGCCGAGGTAGACCCAGCCGGCCCGGGTGTAGACCTTGTGCTTCTTCTGCTCGTTGCGGTACACGACCATGTTCCGCATCAGGAAGTACCCGATGCCCGCACCGATCAGCGTGCCCACCAGCGCGGCCGTGTAGTTGGCCCCGGTGTACGGCGTCCGCTCGTACGTGTCCCAGTAGAGGTAGAGCGTGAAGCCCATGGACACGGTGAACTTGATCCAGCCGAAGCTGTGCCGGCCGACCTGGGTCAGCATGACGATCGCGAACAGCGCACCGCTGAGCAGCAGCGCTTCCTTCATGGCGTCACTCATGTGAGCCCCCTTCATCCGCCCCACGGCCAGGGGCTTTTCCTCGTCGAAGTAGAAACTACGGCCGGGCGCTCGCCGTTTCCTGGGCCCGGCGGTGGAGGTACGGGGCCGGACGGGAGGGGAATTCTCTCCACCCTCGGGTCCACCCGGGGTCCATCCGAGGGCGGGCCGGGGTGAACCCGGCCCGTCCGGCCTTCCTGCCTGGTCGTTCGACCCGCTCAGCCGGCCGTGGCGGCGAGCCAGCGGTCCACGGCCGCGGCGGTGGCGGCGGCGTGGTCCTCCATCATCGAGAAGTGGTCGCCGGCGGTGTCGACGACGTCGTGCGGGTGCTCCCAGCGGGAGCGCCAGTCGTCACCCGCGGCACCCGCGTCCCATGCGGCGAGCGGCGCCTCGGCGCGGACCAGCAGCGTCGGGGCCGCCACGGGCTCCGGCCGCCACTGCCCGAAGAGCCGGAAGTAGCCGCCCATGGCCGTCAGGCGGGCGTCGTCCATGGGCAGGAATCCGCCCGTGTCGCCGCCCAGACCCTCGGCCAGCCTGCTCTCGATCCCGTCGAACGCCTTACGGCTCGGCGCGTACACGTCCATCAGGACCAGCGCCGCCGGCCGCACCCCGCGGGCCTCCAACGCCCGTACGAGGGCGTGCGCGAGCAGTCCGCCGGAGGAGTGCGCGGCGACCGCGAACGGCGCCTCTCCCACGTGGGCCAGCAGGGCGGCCGCGTGCGCCTCGGCGAGCGCGTCCACGCTCGCCGGGAACAGCTCCCCGGCGCGGAAGCCGGGCGCCGGCAGCACCGACACGTCCCGCACGTCGCGCAGGGCGGCGGCGAACCGGGCGTACTCGTGCGGCCCCGACATCGCGAGGACCGACGGGATGCACACCAGGCCGGGGCCCGCGGGCCCCTTCGCGAGGCGTACGACGTCGAGTTCGCCGGTCAGCTGCTCCCCGGAGGTGAACACGGGACGGAACTCGGAGGCGGCCGACAGCAGTCCGGTGAACTCGGCGAGCCGGTCCATCTCCGCGGCCCGTCGGGCCATCGGCCCGAACACGCTCTTGTCCCGCCCGGGTGCCGGGGCCGGGGCGTCCGTCCCGGCGGCCGGGGCGGCGGCGACCGCGCCCGCGAGGTACGCGGCGAGCGCGGACGGCGTCGGGTTCTCGAAGACGACCGTCGGTGGCAGCGGCACGCCGGCCGCCCGTGCCAGCCGGTTACGGAGCTCGACCGCGGTCAGCGAGTCGAAGCCCATCTCCAGGAAGGCCCGCTCGGGGTCGACCGCCCCGGCGTCGGGCAGGGCCAGCACCGACGCCACCTGGGTCCGGAGGAACTCCAGGACCGCACCGGGCCGTTCGGCCTCGGCGGCGCGCCCGAGACGGTCCCGGAACTCCCGCGCGGCACCGTCGACGGGCCCGGAGCGCCGCGGCGGCACCTTGATCAGGCCGCGCAGCAGCGGCGGCACCTCGTCCAGCTGGGTGCGCAGGGCGGCGAAGTCCAGCCGCATCGGCACCAGATGGTCCCGGCCGGAGCGCAGGGCGAGGTCGAAGAGTTCGAGCCCCTCGTCGGTGTCGAGACCGGCGATGCCGGTCCGCAGCGCCGCCTTCAGGTCCTCGTCGTCGCGGTCGCCCGCCATGCCGCTGCGCTCGTTCCAGAGGCCCCACGCGAGCGAGGTCGCGGGCAGGCCGAGCGCCTGCCGGTGCGCGGCGAGCGCGTCCAGGAAGGCGTTGGCGGCGGCGTAGTTGGCCTGGCCCGGGTTGCCGGCGACACCGGCGGCGGACGAGAACAGGACGAACGCCGACAGGTCGAGGTCGCGGGTCAGCTCGTGCAGGTGCAGCGCGGCGTCCACCTTGGGTCGCAGGACCGCGCCGAGCCGCTCGGGCGTCAGGGCGTCCAGGACACCGTCGTCGAGGACGCCCGCGCTGTGCACGACGGCGGTCAGCGGGCGGTCCGCGGGGATCCCCGCGAGCAGCGCGGCCACGGCCGCCCGGTCACCGGTGTCGCAGGCCTCGAACGCCACCTCGGCGCCGAGCCCGGCCAGTTCGTCGCGCAGCGCCGCCGCGCCCTCGGCGGCGAGCCCGCGCCGGCTGGTCAGCAGCAGGTGGCGCACGCCGTGCTCGACCACGAGGTGCCGGGCGACGAGGGCACCCAGGGTGCCGGACGCGCCGGTGACGAGCACCGTGCCGTCCGGGTCGACCACCCGGCCGGCCCCCTGCGCGTTGGCGGCGGCGGGCCGGACGAGCCGCGGGGCGCTGACGGCACCGTCCCGCACCGCGGTCTGCGGCTCTCCGCTCGCGAGAGCGGCGGCCAGGGCGCGCTCCGCGCCGGCGTCGCCGACGACGACGTCCAGGTCCACCAGCGCGAACCGGCCGGGATGCTCCGACTGCGCGGAGCGGACGAGGCCCCACACGGCCGCCTGCGCCAGGCCGGCGACCTCTTCGCCCGGCCGGGCGGCCACGGCGTGACGGGTGACGAACGCGAGGCGCGTCCCGGCGGCCGGCGCACAGGCCAGCCAGGCCTGGAGGAGGCGGAGGGCGTCGGTGGTGTGCCGGTGCACGGCGGCGGGGGCTGGGGCGGCGGCCTCCTGGGCGCCGCGCGCCTCGGGCTCCGCCCACGGCAGGAGCACCAGTTCCGGCGCGGGAGTGCCTGCCTCCAGGGCCTCGATCAGGGCGTCGAGGGACTCGTACCGGGTGCCGGAGCTGGAGTTGGAGCTGGAGTTGGAGCTGGAGTCGGAGCCGGAGCTGGCATCGGATTCGGAACCGGAATCGGTGCCGGTGCTGGAGCCCCTGCCGGTGTCGGACGGGCCGCCGATGACGGTGTAGTCGCCGAGGTCCGCCCGGCCGGTGGTAGCGACCGGGGTCCAGTCGACCGCGAAGAGGGTGTCGTGGTGCCGGCCCGCCGCGCCGCGCAGCGCCTCGGCCGGCACCTCCCGTACGACGAGTCCGTCGGCCGACAGCACGGGGGTGCCGTCGCCGTCCGCGGCGCGCAGGGAGATCTGGTGCTCGCCCGTCCTGGTCAGCCGGATCCGCAGCCGGTAGGCGCCGTCCTGGTGGTGCGACACTCCCGTCCACGAGAACGGCAGCCGCAGCGGCGCCGCACCGGAGATCTCGGCGCCGACCATCCCGGCGTGCAGGGACGCGTCGAGCAGGGCCGGGTGCAGCCCGAACCGGGCGGCGTCGGACGCGGCCTGCTCGGGCAGGGTGATGTCGGCGTACGTGTCGTCGTCGGACCGCCAGGCGGCCCGCAGGCCCTGGAAGACGGGGCCGTAACCGACCCCGGCGGCGTGCAGCCGCTCGTACAGGCCGTCGACGGAGAGCGGCTCGGCGCCGGCCGGCGGCCAGAGCGCGAAGTCGAAGTCGGGAGCGGCGGGTTCGGGCGCGAGCTCGCCGGTGGCGTGCGTCGTCCACGGGACGTCGTCGGCTGCGCCGCCGGGTGCGGCGCCGACTGCGGCGTCGGAGCGGGAGTGCACCGACACGGGGCGCCGGCCCTCCTCGTCCTGCGGGCCGACGACGACCTGCACGGCGGCCCCCTCGTCGCCGACGAGGACCAGCGGGGTGGCGAGGGTGAGTTCCTCGAGCCGGTGGCACCCGGCCCGCTCCCCCGCGCTCAGCACCATCTCGACGAACGCGGTGCCGGGCACGAGCACCGTGCCGTCCACCGCGTGGTCGGCGAGCCACGGGTGGCTGCGCAGCGAAAGGCGTCCGGTGAGCACCGTGTGGCCGCCGTCGGCCATGGTGAGCGCCGCCGACAGCAGCGGATGCCCGGCGGACTGGAGCCCCGCGGCCGAGACGTCAACGGCGGACGGGGCGCTGTCGAGCCAGTAGCGCTCGCGCTGGAACGCGTACGTCGGCAGCTCCACGGGCCGGCACTCCTCGGGGAAAACGGTGTCCCAGTCGGGCACGGCGCCGCAGCTCGCGGCATGGGCGAGTGCGCCGGCGAACCGGTCCCGGCCGCCCTCGTCCCGCCGCAGCGTCGGCACCAGGGCGACGGGGACGCCGGCGTCGTCGGCGATGCCCTGCAGCGGGACCGTCAGCACCGGGTGCGGGCTGACCTCCAGGAAGACGCGGTGTCCGTCGCCGAGCATCGCCCGGGCGGCGGCGGCGAACTGCACGGTCTGGCGGGCGTTGCGGTACCAGTAGTCGCCGTCCATCTCCGTGGTGTCGATCGGACCGCCGGTCACCGTCGAGTACACCGGCAGCGCCGCGGCGGCGGGTCGCACGGCCAGCTCGTCGAGCAGCCGCTCGCGCAGCGCCTCGACCTGGGCCGAGTGGCCGGCCGCGTTCGCCCCGCGGATCCGGCGGGCCCGTATCCGGTCCTCGTCGCACGCGGCAACGAAGGCGTCCACGGCGTCCGGGTCACCGGAGACCACACAGGCGGAGGGGCCGTTGGCCGCCGCGACCGACAGCCGGCCCTCGTACCGGGCGATCCGGGCCAGCACCTCGTCCTGCCCGGCCAGGACGGACGCCATGGCGCCCTTCCCGGCCAGGGAGCACAGCGCCACGTTGCGCGCGGCGGTGATCCGGGCCCCGTCCCGCAGCCCGATCACGCCCGCCACGGTGGCCGCGGCCACCTCGCCCTGGGAGTGCCCGACGACGGCCCCCGGCTCGATGCCGTACGAACGCCACAGCGCAGCCAGCGACACCATCATCGTGAACAGCACCGGCTGCACGGCGTCGATCCGGTCCAGCGTGGGCGCGGCCGGGTCGCCGCGCAGGACGGCCTCGACCGACCAGTCCTGGAACTCGGCGAACGCCGCGTCACAGGCCGCGACCGACTCCGCGAACACGGGCGACGAGTCGAGCAACCCCTGCGCCATGCCCACCCACTGGGTGCCGTGGCCGGGGAACACGAACACGGGCCGGGTGCCCGGCCGGGCGGTCCCGCGCACCACGTTCGCGGCGGTCTCGTCGTCGGCCAGCAGCGCGAGGCCGCGCAGCAGCTCGTCCCGGTCGGCGGCGACGACCGCGCCCCGGTGCTCGAACACGGCCCGGTCCCGGACGAGCGCCCGCCCCGCCTCGTACGGGGTGATGCCGGGGTTCCGGCGCAGGTGGACGCGCAGGGCCCGGGCCTGACCGCGCAGCGCGTCGGGGGACTTGCCGGAGAGGAGGACGGGGACGGGGGTTCCTGCTTCGGAGGTGTTGAGGGACTCCGTGGCGGAGGTGTGCGCGGCGGCAGCCCGCGCGGTGGGGGCCTGCGCGGTGGCGACGGCATCGGGCTGCCCGGCGGCCTGTGTGGCGGCCTTTGCGGCGGACTGATCGTCGGCGGCCGTGGACGCGGCAGCCGCGGTCGCGGCGACCGTGGACCCGGCGGCCGTGGGCTCGTCGGGTGCCTGCTCCGCCGGCGCCTGCTCGATGACGGCGTGGGCGTTCGTCCCGCTCAGGCCGAACGACGACACCCCGGCCCGTCGGGGCGCGCCGGTCTCCGGCCACGAGCGGGTCTCCGTGAGGAGCTCGATGCCGCCGCCGGACCAGTCGACCTTGGTCGACGCCGCGTCCACGTGGAGGGTCTTGGGCAGGGCGCCCTGCCGGATCGCCTGCACCATCTTGATCACGCCGGCGACCCCGGCGGCGGCCTGGGTGTGGCCAATGTTCGACTTGAGGGACCCCAGCCACAGCGGCCGGCCCTCGGGGCGGCTGCCGCCATAGGTCGCCATCAGCGCCTGCGCCTCGATCGGGTCGCCGAGCGTCGTGCCGGTGCCGTGCGCGTCGACCGCGTCGACCTGGTCGGGCGTCAGCCGGGCGTTGGAGAGCGCGGCGAGGATGACGTCGCGCTGGGACGGACCGCTGGGCGCGGTGAGCCCGTTGGAAGCGCCGTCCTGGTTGACGGCCGTACCGCGGACGACCGCGAGCACCCGGTGCCCGTTGCGGCGGGCGTCCGACAGCCGTTCGAGCACGAGCATGCCCGCGCCCTCGGCGAAACCGGTCCCGTCGGCGGCATCCGCGAACGACTTGCAGCGGCCGTCGGGCGCGAGGCCCTGGAGCAGGCTCAGTTCGAAGAACGTCGTCGGCGTGCACATCACCGTGACCCCGCCGGCCAGCGCCAGGGAGCAGTCGCCCTGCCGCAGCGCCTGCACGGCCAGGTGCAGCGTCACCAGCGACGACGAGCAGGCTGTGTCGACGGTGATCGCAGGACCCTCCAGGCCGAGGGTGTACGCGATGCGGCCGGAGACGATGCTGCCGGTGCTGCCGGTGCCGAGGAACGCCTCGACGCCCTCGGGGACGGTGGTCAGCGCGGAGACGTAGTCCGAGTTGTTCATCAGCCCGGCGTAGACGCCGGTGCTGCTGCCGCGCAGGCCCGTCGGATCGATGCCCGCGTGCTCGAACGCCTCCCACGCCACTTCGAGCAGCAGCCGGTGCTGCGGGTCCATGGCCGCCGCCTCGCGCGGCGAGATCCCGAAGAACACCGGGTCGAACCCGGCCACGTCCTCCAGGAATCCGCCGCTCCGGCAGGCCAGCGGCCGGACGCCGTTGTCGACGTCCCAGCCACGGTCGGTCGGGAAGGGCACGACGCCGTCGCGGCCCTGCTCGACCAGCTCCCACAGGTCCTCGGCCGACTCGACCCCGCCGGGGAAGCGGCAGCCGATCCCGACGATCGCGATGGGCTCGTGCGCCTTCGCCTCTTCCTCGTTCAGCCGCTGGCGCGTCTGGTGCAGATCGGCCGTGACCTGCTTGAGGAAGTGTCGCAGTTTCTCTTCGTTCGCCATGGTGTGTCGCGTCCTCGTCGTTCGCAGGTCAGGAGATACCGAACTCTTTGCCGATGAACTCGAAGATCTCGTCGTCGCTCGCCGACTCGATCGTTCCGGTGATGTCGTCGTGGTCCCCGCTCTCCGGCTCGGCCCCTTCGGACCAGCTCGCGAGCAGGGCCCGCAGCCGGGCCGTGACCCGGGCGCGCTGACCGCTGTCGGGCCGTGCCTCGGACAGCGTCCGGGCGAGCCGGTCGAGGTCGGCGAGCACCGGGGACTCGCCGTGCGCCTCGTCCAGTTCGGCCGCGATGTGGGCGACCAGTTCCGTCGGCGAAGGGTGGTCGAAGACCAGCGTCGCCGCCAGTCGCAGGCCGGTGATCTCACCGAGCCGGTTGCGCAGCTCCACCGCGGTCAGCGAGTCGAAGCCGAGGTCGCGGAAGGCACGGTCGGCCTGGACCTCCTGGGCCCCGGCGTAGCCGAGCACGGCCGCCACCTCCGAGGTGACGGTCTCGAGCAGGACCGCCTCCCGCTCCTCGCCGGTGAGCCCGGCGAGCCGCTCCCGCAGGGCCGCCCCACTCGTGCCGCCCGTCGCCGCCGCCCGCTTGGCCCGCGCCTTCACGAGCCGGCCGAGCAGCGGAGGAACCCCTCCGCCCGCGGCGCGCAGCGCCGCGAGGTCGAGGCGGATCGGCACGAGTGCCGCCGCACCGTCGAGGGAGGCCCCGACGGAGAGGTCCAGCAGGGCGAGGCCGTCGCGGTCGGGCAGCGCGACCACGCCGTCCCTGGCCATCCGGCGCACATCGCCGCTGCCCAGGTCGGTCGTCATGCCGCTGTCCTTCTCCCACAGGCCCCAGGCGAGGGAGATGCCGGGCAGGCCGAGGGCCTGCCGGTGCGCGGCGAGGGCGTCGAGGAAGGCGTTGGCGGCGGCGTAATTGGCCTGACCCGGGTTGCCGAACACACCG
>NZ_JBVHTA010000072.1:0-17515 GCF_055566095.1 Streptomyces sp. NPDC027962 | reverse complement strand
CCCCCCCCCCCCCCCCCCCCCCCCCCCCCCCCCCCCCCCCCCCCCCCCCCCCCCCCCCCCCCCCCCCCCCCCCCCCCCCCCCCCCCCCCCCCGCTGCCGTGAGCGGTGTGTTACGCGTCGCCGCCGGCCGCACCCGGGTCGGCCGCCGCCACGTCGAGCAGCTGGTAGCGGTCCACCGCCTGCTTGAGCACGCTGCGGTCGACCTTCCCCTCGCGCGCCAGCTCGGTGAGCACCGCCAGCACGATCGACTGGGCGTCGATGTGGAAGAAACGGCGGGCGGCACCGCGGGTGTCCGCGAAGCCGAAGCCGTCCGCTCCCAGCGACTGATAGGTGCCGGGCACCCAGCGGGAGATCTGGTCGGGGACCGAACGCATCCAGTCGGACACCGCGACGAACGGGCCCTGCGAGCCGGACAGCTTGCGCGTCACGTACGGGACGCGCTGCTCCTCCTCGGGGTGCAGCAGATTGTGCCGCTCCACCTCCACCGCCTCGCGGCGCAGCTCGTTCCAGGATGTCGCCGACCAGACGTCGGCGCGTACGTTCCATTCCTCCGCGAGGATCCGCTGCGCCTCGACGGCCCACGGCACGGCCACGCCGGAGGCCATGATCTGAGCCGGGATGGAGCCCTGCTCGCCCTGCTTGAAGCGGTGGATGCCCGCGAGAATGCCTTCGACGTCCACGTCGGCCGGCTCCGCCGGGTGCTGGATCGGCTCGTTGTAGACGGTGAGGTAGTAGAAGACGTCCTCGGCGTCGGGACCGTACATACGGCGCAGGCCGTCCTTGACGATGTGCGCGATCTCGAAGCCGAACGCCGGGTCGTAGGCGACAGCGGCCGGGTTCGTCGAGGCGAGCAGCTGCGAGTGGCCGTCCGCGTGCTGCAGGCCCTCACCGGTCAGCGTCGTACGGCCGGCGGTCGCGCCGAGCACGAAGCCGCGCGCCAGCTGGTCCGCCATCTGCCAGAACTGGTCGCCGGTCCGCTGGAAACCGAACATCGAGTAGAAGACGTACACCGGGATCAGCGGCTCGCCGTGCGTGGCGTACGCGGAACCCGCGGCGATCAGGGAGGCCGTGCAGCCGGCCTCCGAGATGCCGTCGTGCAGCATCTGACCGGTCGGCGACTCCTTGTACGCCAGCAGCAGCTCACGGTCCACGGCCTCGTACTGCTGCCCCAGCGGGTTGTAGATCTTCGCACTCGGGAAGAACGAGTCCATGCCGAAGGTGCGGTACTCGTCGGGCGCGATCAGCACGAACCGCTTGCCGATCTCCTTGTCCCGCATGAGGTCCTTCAGCAGCCGGACGAAGGCCATGGTGGTGGCGATCGACTGCTGCCCGGAGCCCTTCTTCACAGCCGCGTACGTCTTGTCCTCAGGGAGCTCCAGCGGCTTCGCCCGCACGACCCGGGTCGGCACATAACCGCCGCAGGCCTTGCGGTGGTCGTGCATGTACTGGATCTCTTCGGAGTCGCGGCCCGGGTGGTAGTACGGCGGAGCGCCGGACTCGAGCTGCTGGTCCGTGATCGGGAGGTGCAGCCGGTCGCGGAAGCGCTTCAGGTCGTCGACCGTCAGCTTCTTCATCTGGTGCGTGGCGTTGCGGCCCTCGAAGTTCGGGCCCAGCGTCCAGCCCTTGATGGTCTGCGCGAGGATCACCGTCGGCTGGCCCTTGTGCGCCTTGGCCGCCGTGTAGGCCGCGAAGACCTTGCGATGGTCGTGACCGCCGCGGCCCAGGTGCAGGATCTGCTCGTCGGTCATGTTCTCGACCATGGCGCGCAGCCGCTGGTCGCCGCCGAAGAAGTGCTCGCGGATGTACGCGCCGGTCTCCGTCGCGTACGTCTGGAACTGCCCGTCGGGCGTGGTGTTCAGCTTGTTGACCAGCACACCGTCGCGGTCCTGGGCGAGCAGCGGGTCCCAGGAGCGGTCCCACACCAGTTTGATGACGTTCCAGCCGGCACCGCGGAACTGCGACTCCAGCTCCTGGATGATCTTGCCGTTGCCGCGGACCGGGCCGTCGAGGCGCTGCAGGTTGCAGTTGACCACGAAGGTCAGGTTGTCCAGGCCCTCACGGGCGGCGATGGACAGCTGGCCGAGCGACTCCGGCTCGTCCATCTCGCCGTCGCCCAGGTAGGCCCACACATGCGACCCCGAGGTGTCCGCGATGCCGCGGGCCTCCATGTAGCGGTTCATGCGCGCCTGGTAGATGGCGCCCAGCGGGCCGAGGCCCATGGAGACCGTCGGGAACTCCCAGAAGTCCGGCATCGACCGCGGGTGCGGGTAGCTGGACAGTCCGTAGGGCTCCTTCGACTTCTCCTGGCGGAAGCCGTCCAGCTGCTGCTCGCTCAGCCGGTCCAGCAGGAACGCGCGGGCGTAGATGCCGGGGGAGGCGTGCCCCTGGAAGAAGATCTGGTCGCCCCCCTTGCCGTCGTCCTTGCCGCGGAAGAAGTGGTTGAAGCCCACGTCGTAGAGGGAGGCCGAGGAGGCGAAGGTGGCGATGTGGCCGCCGACGCCGATGCCGGGGCGCTGCGCGCGGGAGACCATCACCGCGGCGTTCCACCGGGTCGCGTTGAGGATCTTGCGCTCGATCTCCTCGTTGCCGGGGAAGAACGGCTCGTCCTTGGTCGCGATGGTGTTGACGTAGTCCGTGCTGCGCATCTCGGGCACGGCGACACGCTTCTCGCGCGCCCGCTCGATCAGGCGCAGCATCAGGTAGCGGGCCCGCTCCCGGCCGCGCTCGTCGACGGCGGCGTCGAGGGAGTCCAGCCACTCCTGGGTCTCTTCAGGATCGAAGTCCGGGACCTGGCTGGGAAGGCCGCCAATGATGATCGGGTTGCGATCGGATCCGGAAGCCACGCTGTTCCTTCGCTGTTCGGGGGTACTGGGTCGGCAAAGCTGTCGCACCGCCTCCCATCGTGTACCGCGGGAGGGCCCACGTCATCTCTACTGAGAGGTAACCCTTGTTCTCCAGGACATCCGGCGGAAGCCGTGGGTGAGCCGCCGGACCAAATCGCAACCTTACGCCCGAGGCGGTCATGCGTTTCGTCCGGTCGTTCGGTTCCGATTGAGATGTGAAAGGGTAGGAATGCCGCGTAGGCGGCCGAAGTGAGTGGCCACCAGTGCGGCGGGGCCTCTGGCATGCCTGGAGTTGCGCCGAGACGGCCGCAAACGTCACCGTTTCGGCGGTCCGGACGGCCGGGTACTTGCGCGATCCGCCCCGCCCGTGTGGACTACGGCCAATGCCGCGCGTACGCGCGCGGCCGAAGCATTTGTCGAAAACGATCAGGAGGCAAGCCGTGAGCGCGACCGCGGACCACGCGGAGGAGCGGACCAACCCGGCGGCAAGGCTGGGGTTCGAGCCCGGACAAGTGGTCCAGGAGATCGGCTACGACGACGACGTCGAGCAGGAGCTCCGTGAGGGCATCGAGGCCGTCACCGGCCAGGAACTCGTCGACGAGGACTACGACGACGTCGCCGACGTCGTCGTGCTGTGGTTCCGCGACGAGGACGGGGACCTCACTGACGCACTGGTGGACGCCATCGGTCTGATCGACGAGGGCGGGGTCGTCTGGCTGATGACCCCCAAGACCGGCCGTGACGGCTACGTCGAGCCCAGCGACATCAACGAGGCCGCCCAGACCGCGGGTCTCTCCCAGACCAAGAGCATCACCGCCGGCAAGGACTGGAGTGGCAGTCGGCTGGTCACCCCCAAGGGGGCCAAGACGGGGAAGCGCTGAGCCGCCGAGCCGCGAAGAGCAGGCACCCGGCCCCCGCCGACACACGTCGGCGGGGGCCTTCTGCGTAGGCTGGCCCTCACCGGATCGGCCCACAGAATCGGCCGGCGGACGAATTGACGAAGGGATGCGCTCTCCATGGCGATCGAGGTCGGCGACAAGGCGCCGGAGTTCGAGCTCAAGGACAACCACGGCCGCACCGTGGCACTCTCCGACCACCTCGGCGAGAAGAACGTCGTGCTCCTCTTCTACCCCTTCGCCTTCACCGGCGTGTGCACCGGCGAGCTGTGCGCCCTGCGCGACGAGCTGCCGAAGTTCGTCAACGACGACACCCAGCTGCTCGCCGTCTCCAACGACTCGATCCACACCCTGCGCGTCTTCGGCGAGCAGGAAGGGCTCGAGTACCCGCTGCTGTCGGATTTCTGGCCGCACGGCGAGACGTCGCGCGCCTACGGCGTCTTCGACGAGGAGAAGGGCTGCGCGGTGCGCGGCACGTTCATCATCGACAAGGAGGGCGTCGTGCGCTGGACCGTCGTCAACGGCCTGCCCGATGCCCGCGATCTGAACGACTACGTCAAGGCACTGGACGCCCTCTGATCCCTCCGCGAGGGTTTCAGCAGGTGTCCCCATGAAATGACACTGCGAGTGGGAACCGGTCACTAGGATCCCTTCGTTGATCCGATAGCTATCGCACGACGGGGGCGCTGCCCCTGAACACCAATGGAGGGACTCGTGGGAGTCAGCCTCAGCAAGGGCGGCAACGTCTCGCTGACCAAGGCCGCGCCGAATCTGACAGCGGTCACCGTGGGCCTGGGCTGGGACGTCCGTACCACCACCGGCACCGACTTCGACCTCGACGCCAGCGCCCTGCTGACCAACGCCGAGGGCAAGGTCACCAACGACGGCAACTTCGTCTTCTTCAACAACCTCAAGAGCGTCGACGGCTCCGTCGAGCACACCGGTGACAACCTCACCGGTGAGGGCGAGGGCGACGACGAGCAGATCAAGGTCAACCTGGCCGCGGTCCCCGCCGACGTCGACAAGATCGTCTTCCCGGTCTCGATCTACGAGGCCGAGAGCCGCCAGCAGTCCTTCGGCCAGGTGCGCAACGCCTTCATCCGCGTCGTCAACCAGGCCGACAACAACGAGCTCGCCCGCTACGACCTGAGCGAGGACGCCTCGACCGAGACCGCCATGGTCTTCGGCGAGCTGTACCGCAACGGCGCGGAGTGGAAGTTCCGTGCCATCGGCCAGGGCTACGCCTCGGGCCTGCGCGGCATCGCGCAGGACTTCGGTGTGAACGTCTGAGCCAGGCAGCACTCAACGTCCGGCGCCGCACTCCTTCGTGCGGCGCCGGACGTGCATGAAGACCCGCTGCACTCGGCAGCAAAGCCACCAGGGGAGGACTCACCATCATGGGCGTCACGCTCGCCAAGGGAGGCAATGTCTCCCTCTCCAAGGCCGCACCCAATCTCACTCAGGTGCTCGTAGGGCTCGGCTGGGACGCGCGTTCCACCACCGGAGCGCCTTTCGACCTCGACGCCAGCGCGCTGCTCTGCCAGAACGGGCGGGTGCTCGGCGACGAGTGGTTCGTCTTCTACAACCAGCTCAAGAGCCCCGACGGCTCCGTCGAGCACACCGGTGACAACCTCACCGGTGAGGGCGACGGCGACGACGAGTCGCTCCTGGTGGACCTCGTGAAGGTCCCGGCCGACGTCGACAAGATCGTCTTCCCGGTCTCCATCCACGACGCCGACAACCGCGGCCAGACCTTCGGCCAGGTCAGCAACGCCTTCATCCGCGTCGTCAACCAGGCGGACGGCCAGGAGCTGGCGCGCTACGACCTCAGCGAGGACGCCTCCACCGAGACCGCGATGATCTTCGGCGAGCTCTACCGCTACGGGGGCGAGTGGAAGTTCCGAGCCGTGGGGCAGGGGTACGCGTCGGGCCTGCGCGGCATCGCTCTAGACTTCGGCGTCAACGTTTCGTAAAGCCGCGTGCGGCGCGGGGGAGGACCTCCCCCAGGCTTCGCCCGGGGGACAATTACACGATTGGGTAGCCAGTGGTTCTGAAAACCTTCGGCTGGTCGTTCGCCGTCACGGCGCTCGGCCTCGCATTCGCCGCCTGGCAGTGGGGCTGGGAGGCGTTCGGGATCGTACTGATCCTGTCGATCCTCGAGATCTCGCTGTCGTTCGACAACGCGGTCGTCAACGCCGGAATCCTCAAGAAGATGAACGCCTTCTGGCAGAAGATCTTCCTGACGATCGGCATTCTGATCGCCGTCTTCGGTATGCGACTGGTCTTCCCCGTCGTCATCGTCGCCATCAGCGCCAAGGTCGGGCCGATCGAAGCGGTCCAACTGGCCATGGACCAGCCCGCGCAGTACGAGGCCCTGGTCACCGACGCGCACCCCGCAATCGCCGCGTTCGGTGGCATGTTCCTGCTGATGATCTTCCTCGACTTCATCTTCGAGGCACGTGAGCACCAGTGGCTGAAGTGGCTCGAGCGGCCGCTGGCCAAGCTCGGCAAGGTCGACATGCTGTCGGTCTGCATCGCCCTGATCATCCTGCTGATCACCGCCGTCACCTTCGCCACCCAGGCGCACACCAGCACCGGCCACGCCGACAAGTCGGCCACGGTGCTCCTCTCCGGCGTCGCCGGTCTGATCACCTACCTCGTCGTGGGCGGTCTCTCCGGGTACTTCGAGGACAAGCTCGAGGAAGAGGAGGAGCGCGAGCACGAGGAGGAGGAGCAGGCCAAGAAGGAGGGCAAGCCCGTCTCCGCGGTCGGCCTGGCCGGCAAGGCGGCGTTCTTCCTGTTCCTGTACCTCGAGGTGCTCGACGCGTCGTTCTCGTTCGACGGCGTCATCGGCGCGTTCGCCATCACCAACCACATCTTCTGGATGGCGCTCGGCCTCGGTATCGGTGCGATGTACGTCCGATCGCTCACGGTCTACCTGGTCCGCCAGGGCACCCTCGACGACTACGTCTACCTGGAGCACGGCGCCCACTACGCGATCGGCGCGCTGGCGGTCATCCTGCTCGTCACCATCCAGCACGAGATCAGCGAGATCATCACCGGCCTCGTCGGCGTCTTCCTGATCGCCGCCTCGTTCTGGTCGTCCCTGCGCCGCAACAAGGCGCTGGAGACGGCCGAGGGAAAGCCCGGGGGACCGGGGGACAAGGCTGAGGTCTCCTCCGGGGTGTGACACCCCCACCAGTGAGGAACGCTTCCTTGCGGGGCGGCCGGGAGCTCCCGGCCGCCCCGCACGCGTATCCGTGGGGCACCGGGCGACCAGTGACGACAAGGGGTGGGACATGGCCATATGGGACAACCTGTGGCGGGGAAGGGCGGCGCAGTTCGACTCGGGCAGCGCCGCGACCAACTCCATCGAGCTGACCAAGCGCAATTCGGCCGTCTCGCTCACCAAGCAGGGCGCGGCCAGCGGCAACCTGCGCGTCAACCTGTCCTGGCGTATGCGCACCTCCGACATCGAGGGGCGCTCACGGCAGAGCGGCAGGCTGCTGCGGAACCCGATGAAGCTCTTCCAGCCGGACGTCGTCCAGGCCCACACCCAGGGCGTGGTCAACGTCGACCTCGACCTCGGCTGCCTGTACGAGCTGACCGACGGCAGCAAGGGCGTGGTGCAGCCACTCGGCGGCTTCTTCGGCGACCTGAACGGGCCGCCGTTCGTGAAGCTCAGCGGCGACGACCGGTTCGGCGCACCCTCCGGCGAGACGATCTTCGTCAATCTCGACCACCGGGAGTCGATCAAGCGGCTGCTGTTCTTCGTCTACATCTACGACCAGACCCCGGCCTTCGACCGCACCCACGCACACGTCACGCTCTACCCGAGCAACGGTCCGCGGGTCGAGATCGAACTCGACGAGCGGGCCCCGCAGGCCCGCTCGTGCGCGGTGTTCTCCGTGGAGAACAGCAAGGGCGAGCTGACGGTGCGGCGCGAGGTGAAGTTCGTGTACGGCTTCCAGGCGGAGCTCGACCGCCTGTACGGGTGGGGGCTGCAGTGGGGGCGTGGCTACAAGTCGCAGACCCGCGCGTAGCCCTTGGGCGGGCGGGCCCGCTCTCTCGACGGTGTCCGTCCGGGTCACGGACATGCCTGCGCGGGACTCACGCCGCCGACCCCTGACCGCCCTCCCGGCGGGAACCGTTCAGCCCGGGGCGGCACTCCACCGCTGGGGGAACCGGCACCGCTGGGGGCACCGGCCGGTTCCGGTTCCGGGTCCGACGGGCGCGGCCTTCGGCCCCGCGGCGCGGAAGGGCGCTACGGGCGCTGGAACTGCGGGCCCATCGGCGGCAGACGGAACGCCGGGTCCGGTGCGTACGCAGCCGCCGCGGCCGGCTGCGGGTAGCCGTAGGCAGGCTGCGCCGCCGGTGCGTACGCGGGCGCGGGCTGTGTCACCTCCGACGGCGGGTAGCCGTACGCCGGCTGTGGCGAAGGCGAAGGCGAAGGCGAAGGCGAAGGCGATGGCTGCGGCTGCGGCTGCGGCTCGTCCGGCTCTCCCACCGCCTCGTCCACCGAGATACCGAACGCCGTCGCGAGCCCCACCAGCCCCGTCGGATAGCCCTGCGCCACCGCACGGAACTTCCAGCCGTCGCCGCGCCGGTACAGCTCGCCGCAGATGATCGCCGTCTCCTCGCCCGTCTCGGGCTTCACGTCGAAGACGGCCAGCGGTTCGCCGCCGTCCGGCGCACCGGCGTCTTGGAGCAGTATCCGCAGGTCACGTACATGCTCGAAGGTGGCGCCGTCCGACGACGCCGCGATGACGACTTGGTCGACCGACGCGTCCAGCGCCGCCACGTCGGCCTCCACGGTGTCGGTGAGATGCTCCGCGACACGCTGCTTCGGCAGCCGCCGGACCAGGCCGGAGGGGTGGCGCGGCTGGTTGTAGAAGACGAAGTCCTCGTCGGAGCGCACGCGGCCGTCGGCGCCGAGCAGCAGGGCCGAGGCGTCGACATCCGGCACCCCCGCGCCCGGCGTCCAGCGCAGCACGGCTCGTACGGCCGTGGCTTCAAGAGGGACGTTCGAGCCCTTCAGCATCGCGTGCGTCATGCCCGTCATCCTGCCTGCCCGAGGGGGCCAGGGACAACGCGGGGCCCAGTTCCCGGCTTTGGCGCGCCTGTGGCGGCCATCCGCAGGGCAGGGGCGAGAAACGGTCGGGTCACCTGGATTTCATGCACTTGGGGAACTCTTGACACCTGTGCTTACGTACTATTACCGGCCACATGGTGTGAGGGTCGAAGCAGCGGTACGGGGGACTAAATATGCGTCATTTCGGGCACATCGCGCCCGCTGCCCGTGAGCGGCTGTTCCACCAGGAGCCGTGCGGTTTCGGCGCGGACTCGCCGGCACGGACGCTGGCGGCTGCCCTGGGCGCCACGCTCTACAGCCCGGCGACCCGGCCGAAGCTGGCCGACGACGTGCTCAAGCAGGCCGGGCGCGGGGTCGTCTCCATGGTGCTGTGCCTGGAGGATTCCATCGACGACGCCGAGGTGGAGGACGGAGAGGTGAACCTGGTCCGGCAGTTCGCGGACCTCGACGCGCGCGGAGTCGAAGTGCCGCTCCTGTTCATCCGCGTCCGCAGGCCGGAGCAGATCCCGGACCTCGTGGGACGTCTGGGGCAGGCGGGACGACTGTTGTCCGGATTCGTACTGCCGAAGTTCACCGACGAGCGCGGTGCCCCGTTCCTCGAGGCGCTCGCGGCCGCGGAGGCCGACAGTGGACGGCGGCTGTTCGCGATGCCCGTCCTCGAGTCGCCCGAGCTGCTTCATCTGGAGACCAGGGCCGAGGCCCTGAGCGGCATCGCCCGCACCGTCGACAAGTACCGCGACCGGGTCCTCGCCCTGCGCCTCGGCGTCACCGACTTCTGCTCCGCGTACGGGCTGCGCCGCTCGCCCGACATGACGGCCTACGACGTGCGGATCGTCACGTCCGTCATCGCGGACGTGGTCAATGTGCTCGGCCGGTCCGACGGGACCGGCTTCACCATCACCGGCCCCGTGTGGGAGTACTTCAGGTCCCAGGAGCGCATGTTCAAGCCGCAGCTGCGCCGCAGCCCGTTCCTCGAGGGCCGGGCGGAGGAGCTCCGCACCGCCCTCATCGAGCACGACCTCGACGGCCTGCTCCGCGAGATCGAGCTGGACCGCGCCAACGGTCTGCTCGGCAAGACCTGCATCCACCCCTCCCACGTGCTGCCGGTGCACGCACTGTCCGTGGTCAGCCACGAGGAGTTCAGTGACGCCCAGGACATCCTGCGCCCGGAGCGCGGCGGCGGCGGAGTGCTGCGCTCCGCGTACACGAACAAGATGAACGAAGTGAAGCCGCACCGGGCCTGGGCCGAGCGGACCCTGCTGCGGGCCGAGGTCTTCGGCGTCGCCAAGGAGGACGTCGGCTTCGTGGAACTGCTCGCGGCCGGGCTGGCGGACTGATGACGACGAGGGGCGAAGAGAACGTGGTGTGGTCGGGAAGCTGGGTCGCCGAGCGGCTCGGAGTCGGGCTCGACGGTGACGAGCGGCTCCCGGAGCTGCTGGGCCTCGCCCTGCGCCGCAACCCCAAACGCGCGCACCTCCTGGTGTCGAACGTGCTGGGCAAGCACGTGCCGCAGAGCCCCGGGGCCGTATACGGGCACGCGTACGCCCTCGGACTGCGCGTACGCGATCTGCTCGGCTCCGAGGAGGCCGCCCGCGCGGTTGTCCTCGGATACGCGGAGACGGCGACCGGGCTCGGCCACTGCGTCGCGGACGGCGTCGGACCCGTGCCGTATCTGCACTCCACCCGCCGTCCGGTCGACGGCGTGGCCCCCGCGGGCGGCTTCGAGGAGTCCCACTCGCACGCGACCTCGCACCTGCTGCTGCCCGAGGACCCCGAGCTGCTGACGGGCACGGGCCCGCTGGTGCTCGTCGACGACGAGTTCTCCACGGGCAACACCGTCCTCAACACCGTCCGTGACCTGCACGAGCGCTACCCGCGTGAGCGGTATGTCGTCGTGGCGCTGGTCGACATGCGCTCCGCGGCGGATCTCGGCCGCTTGGAGGCCTTCGCCGAGGAGATCGGCGCCCGCGTCGACCTGGTGACCATGGCCTCCGGCACGGTCAGCCTTCCGGACGGCGTCCTGGCCAAGGGCCGGGACCTGGTCGCACGGCACGAGCCCGCGGTGAAGGACACGCCCCCGGCCGCGGACCCCCGCCATGCCCGGGTGGTCCTGGACTGGCCGGCAGGCATCCCCGACGGGGGACGGCACGGCTTCTCCCCGGCACACCGCGACGCCCTGGAGGCCGCGCTGCCCGGCATGACGGCCCGTCTCGCCGAGGCCGTCGGTGACGCCCGCCGCGTCCTCGTCCTCGGCTGCGAGGAGCTGATGTACGCACCCCTGCGCCTGGCCCTCGCCCTGGAGCGGGCCGGCACCGCGCCCGAGGTGCGGTACTCCACCACCACCCGCTCGCCCGTCCTCGCCGTCGACGACCCCGGCTATGCCATACGTACCCGGCTCGTCTTCCCCGCCCACGACGATCCGGCGGACGGCCCGGGCGAGCGCTACGCCTACAACGTGGCGGGCGGCGGCTTCGACGCGGTCGTCGCCGTCGTCGACTCGGCCGCCGACACCGCGCACCTGCACGCCCCGGACGGCCTGCTGGCCCAGCTCGCCGCCCACACCCCGCACGTCGTGCTGGCCGTCGTGCCCAGCTACGTACCCAACGGTGACGTACCCGAAGGACCTGAAAGGCCCTCCATGCTGCCCCAGCCGCTCCGCGGACCGGACTTCTCCTCCTACGCCGCCGAGGAGGTCGGCTGGCTGCTCCAGGACCTCTCGGACGTGGAGCTCGAAGCGCCCACGGAGGAGCGCGAGGAAGCCATCCAGAGCGGCGGCGCGCACTACGCCGAGTCGCTGCCCGTCGAGTACCAGCCGAACGAGCAGTACCAGCAGCTGTTCGAGGCCGCGCTCACGGCCTCCGCCGCCCGCATCGCCCGCGCCGTCGGAACAGTCACCGACACCGTTCTCGCCGAGCGGACACCGCGCCCCGTGCTCGTCTCGCTCGCCCGCGCCGGCACCCCGGTCGGTGTGCTGATGCGGCGCTGGGCCCGGCACCGGCACGGCCTGGACCTGCCGCACTACGCCGTGTCCATCGTGCGCGGCCGCGGCATCGACGCCAACGCACTGCGCTGGCTCGCCGAGAACCACGACCCGGCCGACGTCGTCTTCGTCGACGGCTGGACCGGCAAGGGCGCCATCACCCGCGAACTCGCCGAAGCCCTGCGGGACTTCCCCGGCTTCGACCCCGAGATCGCCGTCCTCGCCGACCCGGGCGGCTGTGTGCGTACGTACGGCACACGTGAGGACTTCCTGATCCCGTCCGCCTGCCTCAACTCCACGGTTTCCGGCCTGATATCCCGTACGGTCCTGCGTGCCGACCTGGTCGGCCCCCACGACTTCCACGGCGCGAAGTTCTACCGCGAGCTCGCCGGCTCCGACGTCTCCGGCCACTTCCTCGACACCGTCGCCGCCCACTTCGACGAGGTCACGTCCGCCGTCGACGCGGACGTGAAGGAACTGCTGTCCGCCGACCGCACCCCCACCTGGGAGGGCTGGGGCGCCGTCGAGCGGATCAGCGAGGAGTACGGCATCCACGACGTCAACCTCGTCAAGCCGGGCGTCGGCGAGACCACGCGCGTCCTGCTGCGCCGGGTCCCCTGGAAGATCCTCGCGAGCCGCGGAGCCGGCGCCGACCTCGACCACGTACGGCTCCTGGCGTCGCAGCGCGGCGTGCCCGTCGAGGACGTCGACGAACTCCCGTACAGCTGCGTCGGGTTGATCCACCCCAAGTACACGCGGGCTGCCACGGGTGCCGACGGCAAGGCGGTGGCGCAGTGACCGTGCTCGTCGCCAGCGACCTCGACCGTACGCTCATCTACTCGAACGCGGCGCTGGGTCTCGGCATGCCCGACGCCGTCGCACCCCGGCTGCTGTGTGTCGAAGTGCACGAGCACAAGCCCCTGTCGTACATGACCGAGCGAGCGGCGGGGCTGCTGACCAAGCTCGCCCAGGACACCGTCTTCGTCCCGACGACGACCCGCACCCGCAAGCAGTACCAGCGCATCAGCCTGCCCGGCCTGCCGCCCAAGTACGCGATCTGCGCCAACGGCGGGCACCTGCTCGTCGACGGCATCAGCGACCGCGACTGGCGCGAGGCGGTCGCTGCGCGGCTCACCGCGGAGTGCGCGCCCCTCGCGGAGATCCGGGCGCACCTGCGCGACACCGCCGACCCGGCCTGGCTGCGCAAGGAACGGGTCGCCGAGGACCTCTTCGCCTACCTCGTCGTCGAACGGGCGCTGCTGCCCGACGACTGGGTCGCCGAACTCGGCGCGTGGGCGGAGTTCCGCGGCTGGACCGTCTCCCTCCAGGGCCGCAAGATCTACGCCGTGCCGAAGCCGCTCACCAAGAGCGCCGCGGTGCGCGAGGTCGCCCGCCGCACCGGCGCACGGCTGACGCTGGCGGCCGGCGACTCGCTCCTCGACGCGGATCTGCTCCTCGCAGCCGACCTGGCCTGGCGGCCCGGTCACGGCGAGCTCGCGGAGGCCGACTGGCGGGCGCCGCACGTCGTCGCGCTGCCGCAGATGGGCGTGGCGGCGGGCGAGGAGATCCTGCGCCTGCTGCGGCAGGAGTCGCGCCGGTTCCGGCGGGAACGGCAGGGGATCAGCTCCGTGGTCGTCCGGCCGCCGGTCTGAGGGGCGGTTTCAGTTCCTTGAGGTCCGGGGCCGGGCGCTTCAGCCGCGTCGTGACCGGCCCCGGCCTGAGCAGCCGGACCGCGGCGGACACCAGCACCGCGAGCACGGCGACGACGAGCACCACCTTCGAGTACGCGCAAACCATCGGCTCGTGAGGGCGGGGCCGCTGCGGGGGTGCGGCGGGGCGGCTGCGGCCCCGCAGCTCTCCACGAGATACGGGCGGGTGCCGTGTCAGCCGCAGCAGCCGCCACCGCAGCAGCCACCGCCACCGCCACCGCCGGTGGGCGCGGGGGCCGACTTGGTGCCGCCGACGGCGACCGCCGAGAGCAGCTTGACGGTGTCGTCGTGTCCCTCCGGGCAGTTCGCGGGCGCGGAGGACTCGGCCATGGGGCGGTTCACTTCGAAGGTGTCGCCGCAGGTCCGGCAGCGGAATTCGTAACGAGGCATGCGGTCAGGCTAGCGGCGCCGGCGTGTCATACGGGAGAGCAGACCGCGACGGGTTGCCCGGCGGCCGGTGTCGGTCGTCGTGCGCGCGGCGGTCGTCACTCCAGGAGCGGTCGTCGCGTCCGGGCCGGCGGCGTCGGTATGCCCCGCCTGCCGCGTCGGCGGGCCGACGCCGGTCGTGCTGGTCGTGCTGGTCATGCCGAGAGCGGCCTGCTGTCGGGCGGCGAGCTCGGCGCGGCGGCGCGCGGCACGCTGCTCCGAATCCGCCTGCTCGGGGTGGCGGGCTTTCCAGTACGGGTTGTCGTGCGGCAAGGTCGCGCTGACGCGCCCGTACATGCCGAAGAACATCAGCATGACGCCCACCACGAAGCTGAACATCACGTTCTGGATGCGGAAGGCGAGGGGGTTGAAGCTGCGGTCGAGCAGAGCGAGGTT
Organism: Streptomyces sp. NPDC027962; assembly: GCF_055566095.1. Lineage (NCBI taxonomy): Bacteria > Bacillati > Actinomycetota > Actinomycetes > Kitasatosporales > Streptomycetaceae > Streptomyces > Streptomyces sp. NPDC027962. The sequence goes on along the minus strand of NZ_JBVHTA010000072.1, from coordinate 3,173 downwards.
CACGAACCCGCTGAGGATGAAGAGAATGCCCAGAACCATGTTCAGCGTCGAGGCGAAGTTGCCGCCGATCACCATGCCGACGAAGAGCAGCAGCCCGACGGCGATGGACAGGACGCTCAGCGCGCCGTTGGTGTTGAGGCCCGCGACGGTGTCGCCCCGGGTGTCGAAGAAGCCGATGCGGTCGATGAGACCGAGGATGCCGAACGCGACCAGCACCAGGCCCATCAGCCCGGCGCCGACCCGGTAGAAGCGGCTGAGTTGGTGGTCCACGGGCAGATGCTCGTCGAGCTTGATGCGCGGGCGGCTGCTTTGGCCGGTTCTTTTCGAGTGCACTACGTGTCCGGCCATGTCCGGCCTCCTTCGTACGGACGCGTACGCCGACTCCGGGGTGCTCGGGCCGGTGTTCGCCCTGTGGCCGCCCGGGTCCGGCGTTCGCCCGGGGGGCGGCGCGGTTCCTCCCAGGATCCGCCCGGGGCCGAACCGGTACAAGCCGGTGAAAGTCGGTACGGACTGGTAAGTACCGTAATGAAACGATACGAGCCGGTATGCGCCACAGCCGAGTCGTAGTCGAGTCGCAGTCGCCGGTCAGGCTCTGCCAGTGCCCCGCTCCTCGCGGATCTGCTCGACCACGTGTGCGACCGTGCGCCGTACCGCCTCGGTCTCCGTGAGGAAGTGCCAGTAGTCGGGATGCCGCCCCTCGAGCCCGGCGACCGCCCGGTCCAGCCGCGCCACGGAGTCGTCCAGGGGCCGGGCGTGGCGCGGGTCGGGCGTGTTGCGCCCGGCCATCGCAAGACGCTGGGCGTCGCGAATCGCGAAGCGGGTCCGCTCGATCTCGTGCTGCGGGTCCTTGGCCACGGCATCGAGCCGCTGGAGGCGGTCGCGGGCGGCGGAGACGGCCTCGTCCGTGGCGTTCAGCAGTGCGCGGACGGTGGCCAGGAGGGCGGTGGCGTCCGGCCAGCGCTGCTCCTCGCGAGCCTTGCCGGCCTCCTTCAGCTTCTCCTCGGCCTGCTGGACGCTGCGCGCCGCCTTTTCCGGAACAGGCTGCAGGTCCTGCCAGCACGCGACCGTGAAGCGCCGGCGCAGCTCGCTGAGCACCGGCTCGACCTGAGCGGACCGGGTGGTCAGCGCCTGCGCGCGGGTGCGGAGCGACACGAGACGCTTGTCGATCTCGGCGGCGCGCTCCGGCAACCGTTCGGCTTCTGTGCGTACGGTTTCGGCGTCACGCAGCACGCGGTCGGCGCGCTGCAGCGTTTCGGGAACGCCATGCCGCCCCGCGCCCTCGTTGAGCTTCGTCAGCTCGGGGGCGAGGGCGGCGAGGCGGGCGGCGAGATCGTCCGCTCTCAGACCGGAGCTGCGCACTGAATCGAGAGCATTGCTCGCAGAGATGAGCGCCTGTCGCGCCCTCTCGACAGCCGGCGCGAGCCGGGCCAGCTGCGTCTCCGCCTTTCCGAGCAGCGGCCCGAGCCCCTGCTCGAACCGGTCGAGCTCCCCCTTGACCCGCAGCAGCTCGTCCTTGGCACGGTTCAACTGCGTACGCGCCTGCGCGGCCACCGACGCGTCCAGGTCGTCCCGGTCCAGATCATGCGCGTCCACCGCGGTGATGTAGGCGTGGCTCACCTCGTCGATACGCCGCCCGAGGGCGGCGAAGTCGTCGACGGCGCGCCGGGCTGACGGCGTACTGTCCACCGCCGTGATCGTCTCGATCGAGATCCGCAGATCGCGCTGCGCGGTGTCCAGCTCGTAGAACGCCGCGGCCGCGGCGTCCTTTGCGGCCTGCGCATCGGCCCGCTGGCTCTCCCCCCGCCCGCCGAACCAGCGGCGGGTGCCGCCGCCCGCGAAGGCGGCGGGCAGTGCGACGGCGGCGGCCGCGAGCAGCGGCAGCGGGAGCAGCACCAGAGCGACCGCGCTCCGGGCGTTTTCCCGCACATCCCTGACGGCGTTCGCTCGTGCCTTGTGGTGCGGCCGTGCGTTTCTCGCCGTCACATGCCTCTCCCGTGCTGTGTCCGCCCTGCCCGGTCCCGGTCCGGTCAATTCTCCCACCAGGAAAGGACGAACACACGGGCCTGTTAGTTCACGCTGCGCACCGCGATTTTCCCGTTGTCGCTGCGGGCCTTGACGATGCGGCGGCTGCCGGCGTCGGTCGGGACGGCGATGTCCACGTCCCCGTTGTCGCTCTCGGCCTCCACGGCGTACGGCGCTCCGGCGCCCGGCAGCTCGATCTCGATCCGCCCGTTGTCGCTCACGGTCTCCACCCGGTCGGGCACCCCGGCCAGCTCGAGCCGCACGGACCCGTTGTCCGACGTGGCCACGACACTCTTCCCGGTCACGCGCTGTGCGACGACGCTGCCGTTCTCGCTGTCCAGCTCGAGCGCGCCGCTGGAGTCGGTGACCTCGATCGCGCCGTTGTCCGAACGGAGCTTCAGCGGTGTGTCGAACCCGCTCGCGGTCACCTTCCCGTTGGCGTCGTCCACGGTCACGGCCGTGCCCCGCGGCACCTTCACGGTGTGCCGGGCCGCGCAGTTGCTGGCGACGGCGTCACAGTCCACCTTGAGCGTGAGGGTCCCGTCCTCCATCTTCCAGACGGCCTCGGGCCCGTTCCCCAGGAACACCCACCCGTCGACCTGCCGGGTCACCTCCACCTCCTCGACGTCGGCCGGTACGAGCTCGATGTTCGAGTTGTCGGAGTCGATGGTCAGCGTCTTCCCGCTCAGCTTGAACGACTTCTCCTCAAGGGGGGCGTCACCCGCGTCCGCACTCCCGCACCCGGACACCCCGACCCCGAGCAGCACGGCCCCGGAAGCGGCGACGACGGTCCGGACCGCGCGGCGGTGACGACGACGGAGTCGGCTTGTCATGGCGATCGTTCCCCCAGGTAGCTCTGCGTGATTCCCTCACGGTACGAGCCCCACCCCGCCGTATCGATGCGGCTGCCCACCGTCTCCCTGGTGGGGCCAGCCCCAGTACGTGGCGGGCGACGTAACCCACGGGGGAGGCCGTAACGGTTTGGATCTGGGCCGTGTGTGCCATGTACGCTGTTGCCTCATCCACGGGTGCGTAGCTCAGGGGTAGAGCGCTGCTCTTACAAAGCAGATGTCGGCGGTTCGAAACCGTCCGCGCCCACCGCGCTGACCAGCGCAGCAGCAGCAAGAAGGGCCCTCCGGAGATCATCCGGA
>NZ_JBVHTA010000071.1:0-19233 GCF_055566095.1 Streptomyces sp. NPDC027962 | reverse complement strand
GATGGAAGCGTAGGAACTCCCATCATCCCAGGTCAGCGGGCACCTCTTCCTGTTTCTCCATCCACAGCTCGGCCGCTACGCGGTGGATCGAGGCTCAGATCCTCGACTACTCGACCTTGTTCATCATGGGCATGTTGCAGACGGAGGAGTACGCGCGCGCCGTCTTCCGTGCCGGTAGCCCCCGGGAGGGGACAGCGGTGATGGAGAGCAGGGTCTCAGCCCGGATACGGCGTCACGAGGTCATGGAACGGGAATCACCCCCGCTGCTGTGGGTCGTGCTCCACGAGGCGTGCCTTCGGACCGAGGTGGGAGGACCGGGCATCATGGCACGGCAGCTTGAGCACCTGATCAGTGAAGCCGAGTCGCCCCATGTCACGCTGCAACTCCTCCCCTTCGCGGCAGGGGCACCCGCCACAGGCGCGGCTTTTACGTTGCTGGCGTTCCAGGACGCGCCTACCGTGCTCCACACGGAGGGACCGCAGGGGGGACGCCCGTACGAGACAGCCAAGATCGTGGCTGCCGCCCAGGAGACCTACGATCGGTTGCGGGCCGATGCTCTGTCTCCCGATGCTTCGGTCGCCCGCATGAAGGACATGTTCAAGGAGCACACAACATGAGTGACGGAATCGACCCGATGGCCATGGAGTGGGTCCGGTCGTCGTACAGCGGGCCCGAGGGCGGACAGTGCGTCGAGTGGTCACCGGCTTTCGCGAAAGCTCACCGAGTGGTCCCCGTGCGGGACAGCAAGAACCCCGACGGCCCGGTGATGATGCTCTCTCTCGAAGGGTGGACCGGGCTGGTCGAGATCGCCAGCAACGCCGACGTATAGGCCGCCCGCAGCCGAACGTCACGACCCCGTCCACCACGAGCTGCTGACTGAGACTTCAGGTCGTGTACCGGCGCAGGTACAACACACACCACGTGCGGATCGGCTTAGCGGCTGATCGGAAGGGGTGTCCCTCCTGGGGGCACCCCTTCCGCGCGCTTGAGCAGGGCGGGCGTCAGCGCAGGCCGCGGCCGAAGCTGAGACGGCCGCGGGGCGATCGTGGCGCGGGCCCCGGGTTCGGTGAGGCCGCGCGGACCGCCGACTCGGCGAGGCTTTTCGTCAGGAAGTCTCCGAGACCGCTCTCGTACGGGAGGCAAGCCGCCCTGAGCAGCCGGGTGTTGCGCCGGCCCTCGTGTGCCGCGAGGACGAACGGGACCAGGCCGCCCTGCCCCAGCCCGTGACATCAGCGACGCCGCCCGGGCGGGGCTCGCAAGGGCCTGCCCCGCGCCCCGGGGCTTCGCCCGCCGCGGAGCCGGCCGTTCCCGAAAGCGCCCCGGTCGGCCTGCGACGGGGACGCAGATCCGGCCGGGACGGCCGGGGGCAGGGCCTATGCGATGTCGAGTCGGCCGGTGCGGATGATGTCGTGGTTGGCGAAGAGGGCGTCCAGGTGGAACGTGCGGTCCAGTTCCGCGGTCCACTTGGCGTCCGGCAGGTCGCGGTGGGACGGTGCGCGGCACATCCGTGCCCGGGTGCACTGGGTGAGGATCCACCGGGCCTGCGTCTGGCCGGTGGGCGGGTTGGAGTACATGGACGCCGCCAGGCGCCACAGGTGCTCGCCCATGGCGTTCTCCGGTTCGAGGACTGCGACGATGGCGATGTCTCCCAGGCCGCGGTGGTCGCTGGACTGTGTGGTGTAGGCGGCCATCAGGCCGTGGAGCGGGAAGACGGTGACGCGGCTGACGGCGGAGAGAGTCTCGGCGGCCACGGCTGCTCCGTTCTCGGGAAGGGCGAGGGGCGCGGCCGCCGGGTGGACGGCCGCGCACGAAGTGCGGATCAGCTGCCGCCGCCTCCGCATCCACCGCCGTCGCCGCAGCAGGCCGGCGGGTTGCAGTTCGAGGCCGTCCCCCACAGTTCGTGGTCGACGACGAAGCCGGCCTTTTCGATGGCGGCCACGGTGGCCCGCATCTGCGCGCCGTCGAAGAGCTGCGGCTCCGGGAACGGGTTGTGGTGGATGAAGCGGCCGAACTGGGCCTGGCACCAGTCCGCGTACTCGCGGGTGTGGAGCATGAAGGCGTGCCAGCCCGGGTCGACGGACTGCGAGGGGGACAGGCCCTCGTTGCGGTGGGCGGACATGTGGAGGAACGCGAGAGCCTGGTCCATCACGCGCTCGGCGCGCTCGGTCGTGACCCTCTCCTCCTGGACGACGAAGCGGACCAGGCGGTCGAAGAGGCCGGCGTCGACCAGTCGGCGGCCGTGACGGAGTTCTGTGGCGATCGCGGTCATGCGATGCTCCTTGGGTGCGTGCTCGGCGCGCGGCCTACCCGCGCGCCGTCGTGCGCTGGGCTCCCGCGCGGGAGCCCGTTCCGCCCCGGCCGCGGCCCTGCCAGGGAGTTCGGCCGGGACGGGAGTTCAGGCCCAGCTCATGGGCATGCATAGACGTCGATGTCGAGGACGTGGGCGCCCTGCCGGCCGACGGCGCGTCCGACGTGGACGGCGCCGCGGGTGAGCCGTCGGCCGCAGGCGAAGCAGGCCCGCCCGGCGTATGCCTCCCATGACAACGCAGCGGCTGTCGGGATGTCCTTGTGCCGGCAGTCTGAGCGACCGAGGGGCGGAGCGGTCATGCCTCCACCCGCCCGATCGCGGCGGCGAGGTCGCGCTGCTTGTGGCACTGAGCGCAGGCGTACAGCGGAAGCGGTGGCCCGGACTGGCGCTCGACGAGCCTGACTTGGATTGCGGCTTCGGACGGGCCGTTGTGCCAGTGGCACCAGCCAGATCGTCCCTTGTCGGCAGTCCGCGCGGGGCAGGCGTGTGCGTCCATGACCGGGAACGTAGAGACGCCACGTGCGTGCACGCGAGCCATGTGCAGATCTGTGCGCATATTCATTCCAGTGCAGCACCATGGCTGCTTTGCACTCTTGACCGGGCGAGCTTCCTGCCCGACTGTGTTGCACACAGCTGCACAACTCGCCGCAGGAGGCAGCCATGTCGTTACAGTTCATCGGGATCGACCCCAACACCGGCGACCGAGAGAGCCCGACCGTGTGGGTCGACCAGGACAAGAGAGAGCTCGTCTTCCAGGGTTGGAAGCCGGGCCCGGAACTCGAAGCTGAGTGCGCAGCGTTCGAGGTGCCCGGACATGCGCAAGGGATCCCGGCCGGCGAGGCCGTGATCCGCATCCCGGCAAGGATGATCCACATGATCAGGGAGGCGTGCGATGCCATCGAGCGAGCGGACATTCGATGACCTGATCGCGTCGTGCACCCGGTTCGCCCTCCACCTGGAGATGCGGGACAGCTACGCAGTCGACTACGAGAAGGGCCCGTTTGCCGACTGGCGGTCCGGTTTCCGGCACGACCCCGCCGACCGGGACTCCTGGTGGCGGCCGTGGCTGGACCTCATCGCCGAAACCGTCGAGCGTGGCGTTGTCGTGCGTCGGGCGCGGATCGTGTCCGAGCCGGTCAGTGAGTACACCCGGTTCCTCTACGACGGCACGTTCACCAACGTCGCCGCCGGGGAACAGGTGCGGTGGCTTCCCCGTCGGCAGGCCTCGGCCATCGCCCTGCCCGGGAACGACTTCTGGCTGTTCGACGAGCAGTGGGTCCACTGGAACCACTTCGCCGGAAACGGATCCTCCGGTGGCGGAGAGATCACCAACGACCCGGCCGCGGCCAAGCTGTGCGCCGAGGCGTTCGAGGCGGTGTGGGAACAAGCCACCCCGCACGACCAGTACAAGATCCGCTGACAAAGGAAGCACCGGACAGGCCAGTTCATGACCATCTCCCCGTCGTCCTCGGCCCAGGCCGCCCGCGAGTCCGTCGCGGCACGCCTGCGGGACCTCCGGCGGGGCAGCGGCCTCACAGTCGTCGAGCTGGCCACACGGTGTGGATGGCACCACGCGAAGACATCCCGCATCGAGAATGCCCGCACCGCGCCCTCGGCCAACGACATCCGCGCGTGGTGCCGGGCCTGTGAGGCCGACGTCCGTGCAGACGACCTGGTGGCCCGGTCACTGAACGCCGAGTCGATGTACAGCGAGTGGCGCCATCAGGTCCGCTCCGGCATGAAGCAACTGCAGGACAGCTCCGTCCAGTTCTTCCGTAGCACCGGACTGTTCCGCGTCTACTCATCGACCATGGTTCCGGGGCTCCTGCAGACCGAGGGATATGCGGCGGCACTGCTCAGCCGCATCGCGGACTTCCGTGACGTGCCCGTCAACGACGGCGCCGAGGCCGCTACGGCGCGGGTCGAACGATCCCGCATCATCCACGAACCCGGCCGGCGATTCGTCTTCCTCATCGAGGAGGCCGTCCTGCGGTACCGGCTCGGCGACGCGGACGCGATGGCCGCCCAGCTCGGGCACCTGCTCAGCGCCGGGGCGCTGCCGGCGGTATCGCTGGGCATCCTGCCCGAGGAGACCCGCGAACGCCGGCATTGGCCCTTGGAGACGTTCCACGTCTACGACGACAACCTGGTCTCGGTGGAGCTCCTTTCGGCCGGCGTGCGGATCACCCAGCCGTCGGAGATCGCGCTGTACTTGAAGGCCTTCGAGGAACTGCGCGACATGGCCGTGTACGGTGCCACTGCGCGTGCCCTGATCGTGCAGGCGATCGACACCCTGAGCTGACCTCGGACGCACGAATGCGCCCTGTCCGCAGTGTGGCAGGAGGGGGGCGCGGCCGTTCAGGGGCACTGGCATCGGGTGGCCGGCGGGTCCCGGGCTCCGCAAGCGCCATCGGCACGGGCCTCGCCCGCTGCTCCGGTTTCGCCCACAACGTCCGCGCCCGGATCTCCCTTCTTGCCAGGGTCCCGGCCGGGCCGTGGTCCGGTGGGTCCGAGCGACCCGTCAGCGCGCCCGGGGTTGCCGCGCAGTCCACCCCTGCCGCACAGGCCGCCACCCCTGCCCGCCCGGACCGGACGCCCCGTCAGCCCGGCGTCAGCGGCACGTCGGCGCACCCCGCCACGCTCGTGCCCGGACGGTGCAGACCGCCGGGCCGAGGTCAGCCCGCGGCAAGCCTTCGGATCCGATTCAGGAGACACCCGATGACCAAGCTCCAGACCCCAGGCGCGCATCACTTCGCGACCGCCGGCCCAGGGGCGGACGAGGCACGCCGCATACCGCTCACCGAGGAGCAGCTGGGGCTGCTGCTGCAGCACCGCGCCGACCCGGCCGCCTCCCCGTACAACGTGCCGCTCGCCCTCGACCTGCGCGGTCCACTGGACGCCGCCGCCCTCGAGACGGCTCTCGGCCGGCTCGTCGCCCGCCACCCGCTGCTGTCCGCGCGGGTGGCCGACGACGACCACGGCGACGGGCCGCCCTTCCTCGACGTCGACCCGGCCCGCACCCCCCGCCTGGAGCGGCGCACCGCGGGCGCCGCCGGCGGTGACTGGCCCGCCGGGTCCCTGCTCGCCGACGCCCGCCAGGAACTCGACCTGGAACGCGACGGGGTGCTGCGCGCCGTCCTCGTCGGCCACGGCCCCGAGCACCACACGCTGCTGCTCGTCGTCCACCACCTCGTCGTCGACGGCGAGTCCACCGGCCTGCTCCTCGCCGACCTCCTCACCGCCTACGAGCACGGCGACATCCCCGGCCCGGCGCCGGCCGCCTTCGGCACCTACGTGGGCGAGCGCGCCCGCGAGGCGGACAAGGACACCGCCGCCGCAAAGGCGTACTGGCGCGAGCGCCTCGAGGGCGCCGACCTGACCGTCGACTTCCCCCTCGACGTCCCCGGCGGCCAGGGACCGGCCGACGACAGCGCCCCGCAGGAGGCGGTCGTCCCCCTCGAGCTGGACCGCGAACTGTGGACGCAGATCACCGAGTTCTCCCGCGCCCACCGCGCCGGTGCCGCCGCCGTGCTGCTCGCCGCCTACCTCAAGGCCCTGGCCACCTACGGCCGGCAGGCCGCGCCGACCGTCGGCGTGCCGCTGGGCGCCCGCACCGACCCCCGCTTCGACCGCACCGTCGGACACTTCGTCCGCACGCTGCTGGTCCGCGCCCCCGGCCAGGACGGCCTGAGCGCCGCCGCGTTCGTCACCGGCGTGCAAAGGGAACTCGCCCGCGCCGTCGACCACTCACGGCTGCCGTTCCCCAAGATCGCCAAACTGGCCCCCCAGGCCGGCTCCGGCGCCCCGTTCAACTGCACGTTCGTCCTGCACAGCTGGGCCGACGCGACCGCCGCCGCCACCGACGGCGTCGACCTGCGCGGCGGGCTGCGCGCCCACTGGCGCCAGGACGTGCCCACCCCGGGGCTCGGGCTGCTCACCCTGGAGCTGTACGAGGGCGAGGGCCGGCTGCGCGGACGCCTCAAGTACGACGCCTCCCGCATCGAGGCCGCCACCGCGGAGGCGTTCACCGAACACGTCACCACCCTCGCCGGGCAGCTGGTCCGCGAACCGGACGCCCCCGTCGCCGCGCTCGACGGGCTCGGGCCGCGCGCCCGCGCCACCCTCGACTACCTGGGCGCCACCGACCACCCCATCCCCGACACCGACATCGACAGCCTGCTGCGCGCCCGCGTCGAGGAACGGCCGGAGGCCGTCGCCGTCGAGTTCGGCGACTCCCGCTGGACCTACCGTGACCTCGGCACCCGCATCGACGCCTACGCCGCCGGGCTGGCGGCCCGCGGCGTGCGCCCCGGCGACCGGGTGGGCATCATCCTGCCGCGCACCGACGAGGCCGTCGCGGTGATGCTCGCCGCCTTGCGCACCGGCGCCGCGTACGTCCCGCTGGACGCCGCGCACCCGGAGGCGCGCCGCCGCCACATCGCCGCCGGCAGCGGCATGCGGCTGGCCGTCGTGGACGCCTCGACCGCCGTGGCCTGCCCGAAGGACCCCGGCCCCGACACCGTCCTGATCGGCGACCTCGCCGCCGCCCCCGCCGCCACGCCCCCGGCGGGCGGGCCGACCGCGGACAGCGCCCTGCACATCCTCTACACCTCCGGCTCCACCGGCATGCCCAAGGGCGTGCAGCTCAGCCACCGCGCCCTGGTCACCGACGTCCTCGCCGCGATCCGGCACTTCGGCATCGGACCCGACGACACGATGCTCCTCAAGGCGCCGTTCACCTTCGACGTCAGCGCCCACGAGATGCTCGTCGCGCTCGTCGCCGGGGCCCGCCTCGTCGTCGCACCGCCCGACGCGGAACGCGACCCCGACCTGCTCGCCGACACCCTGCAACGCCACGGCGTCACCCTGCTGCACGCCGTCCCCTCCCAGCTGCGGCTGCTGCTGGAGGCCGACGGCTTCCCCGCCAACCGCACCCTGCGCACCGTCGTGTCGACGGGGGAGTCCCTCCCCAACGAGCTGCGCACCGCCTTCGAGGCCGCCCACCCCGCACGGCTGCACAACGCGTACGGCCCCACCGAGACCTCGTACTCCACCGTCTTCTCCTGGGCGCGCGGCGACGACGCCTTCTGGACGAGGCGGGCCGAGGTCCCCATCGGCGTGCCCTTCGACAACATCCGCTGCCACGTCCTGGACGAACACCAGCGCCCTGTGCCGCCGGGCGCGCCGGGCGAACTGTGGATCGGCGGCGGCACCGTCTCCGACGGCTACGTCGGCGACGCGGAACGCACCGCCGACCGCTACCGCACACTCGACCTCGGCGGCCGCGCCGACACGCTCTACCGCACCGGCGACCTGGTCCGGCTGCTCCCCGGCGGCGCGCTGACCCACCTGGGCCGACTCGACGACCAGGTGAAGATCAACGGCAACCGCGTCGAACTCGGCGAGGTCCGGGCCGCGCTGATCTCCCTCGAAGGCGTCGAGGACGCCACGGTCCAGGCCGCCCGCCACGCCCACGGCAGCCTCCAGATCGTGGCCCACGTGGTGGCCCCGGCGACCGAAGCGACGACGGTCCGCAACGCCCTGAAGCCGCTGCTCCCGTCCCACATGATCCCCGCCCACCTGCACCGCGTCCCGCGCATCCCCCTCCTGGCCAACGGCAAAACCGACCGCCAGACCCTCGCCCGCCTGACGGCCGCCGCGTCCGCCCCGGCGCCGGCGGGCGCGTCGCCGCGCCCCGCCGGCGCTGCGGCTCCCGCTGCGGGTGCGTCCGCGTCCGACGGTGCTGCGGCGCAGCAGCCGACCCCCGCCGCGCCGAGCTCGGCCGGTGCCGCTACGGCGCCTGCGACAGCGGGGGAGCCGTCGACCCCTGCCGCGCCGGGCGGCGTTGCCGCCCTGGCTGGCGCCGGGCCGGCCACGCCCGGGCCCGCCTCCGGCGGCGCTGCGGCGAGCTCCGCCGCCGCCCCACCGGCGACCCCGGCTGCCGGGTACGGGCCTGACGGCCCTGCCGCAGCCACCGGCCTGCAAGGAGTCGTCCCCGTCTTCGGTGCCGCTACGGCGCCTGCGACAGCGGGGGAGCCGTCGCCCCCTGCCGCGCCGGGCGGCGTTGCCGCCCATCCGGCTGACGCCGGGCCCGCCACGCCCGCGCCTGCCGGCCCTGCCGGGCCCGCCTCCGCCGCGGCGTCCGCCGCCCCCGCCACCGCGTCGCGGGTGCTGGAGGTCGTGCGGAGCGTGTGGGCCGAGTTGCTCGGGGACCACGGCGATCAGGCGCAGTTCTTCGAGGCCGGCGGTGACTCCATCCTCGCCATGCAGCTCGTCTCCCGGCTGCGCCGTGCCGGGTTCACGCTCGCCATGCGTGACATCTACCGCAACCCCGTCCTGGCCGACCTTGCCGCCCACCTCGACGACGGCGCCCCGCCGCAGCCGGAGACACAGCCCGGCGCGGGCGACGACGAACCGCGGGCCGCCGCGCCCGCAACGGCGGTGTCGCCGCTCGCCCCCGTACAGTCCTGGTTCTTCCGGCACATCAGGACCGACCCGCACCAGTGGAACCAGTCCGTGCTGCTGGAGCTCAACGGCTCCGTGGACGCCACCGTCCTGCGGCTGGCCCTGCAGGCCGTCGTCGCCGCCCACCCCGCCCTGTCCGCCAGGTTCGACGACGACTCCGAGGGCCGGCTCATGGTCCGGGCCGCGCCGTTCGCCGCGTATCCGGCGCGTGAGGTCCTGTGGGAGCGGGACATCACCAGCGAGCCGGAGCTCGACCAGGCGATGGAGGACGTCGAGCGCAGCCTCGACCCGCTGCGCGGCGTGCACGTCCGCGCCCTGCTCGCCCACGACCGGCGGTCGGCGACCGCCCCCACCCACCTGCTGATCGCCATCCACCATCTCGTCGTGGACGGCGTGTCGTGGCGGATCCTGCTGGAGGACCTCGAGCACGCCCTGGCCTCGCTCACCGACGGCGCCCTGCCCGCGCTGCCCGACGAGGCGTGCCGCTACGAGGACTGGATCGCCTCGCTGCCCGCCGTCGCCGCCCGGCCCGGCGAGGCCGGCTACTGGCGTACTCTCGCCGCCGCCCGCGCCGAGGCGCAGACCCTGCTGCTGACCACGCCCGCGCCGGACGAGGAGCACATCCGCCGCGTCGAGTTCGCCCTCGACGAGGAGGCGACCGCCCGTCTCATCGGCCCCCTGCCGCGCCAACTGGGCCTGCAGGTCCACCAGGTGATGACCGGCGCGTTCGCGCAGGCCCTCGCCCGCTGGCGCGGCACGCGGGCCGTGACGTTCGACGTGGAGACCCACGGCCGGCACGGCCGGGACGAACTGTTCCGTACCGTCGGCTGGTTCACCTCCATCCACCCCGTCGTCCTGGGCGGCGACCGCTCCGTGCACCCCGAGCAGTACCTGGCGCAGATCGGCGCGGCGCTGACCGCCGTACCGGACGGCGGTGTCGGCTTCGGGGCGTGCCGCGAGTTCTCCCCGGACGCCGGGCTGCGGACGCTGCTGCGCGATCTGCCGCCCGCCCTGGTGTGCTTCAACTACTACGGCCAGGCCGACCAGTTGAGCCCGAACGGCGGTTTCCGCATGTCGGGCCGCCCCATCCCGCGCGAGCACTCCGCCCGCTGCGAGCGGGTGTACGGCATCGAGGTGTACGGCATCGTGCACGGCGGCCGGCTGCGCATGGGTCTGACCTGGGTGCCGAGCCCGGCCGACGGCGTGGACGAGGCCGGCGTCGACGCGCTCGTCGACCAGATGAGCTGGGTGCTGGCCACGCTCGCGGGCACCGACCCGCGAGCGGTGACCGCGGCCGAGATCACCGCTCCCGGCGCCGCAGCGCCCGCCCGCGCCCCCCGCGCGCCGGCCGCCGCCCCGGCGGCCGTGACCGGCCCGCGCACCGCCGAAGGCAACGACCACGGCGACGGCCCCGAGACCGTGCCGGTCACCCCCCAGCAGCACGGCCTGCTTCTCGACGCGCTCGCCCACCGCGGCACCGGCCGCTATGTGGAACAGCTGTTCTGGCGCTGGCACGGCCCCCTGGACACCGCCCGGTTCACTGCCGCCTGGCAGGCCGTGTTCGACCGCGAGACGGTGCTGCGCGCCGCGTTCGACTGGCAGGACGAGCCCTGCCTGGTCCTGCACGACCACGTCACCCCCGAGGTCACCCGGCACACCGCCCGCTCCGCCGCGTCCGCCGACTTCGAGGCGCTGATGGAGAGCGACCGGCTGCGCGGCTTCGACCTGCGCACCCCCGGCCTGCTGCGGATCACCCTCGTCGACGACCCGGCGCCCGACAGCGGCGGCGAGCCCCCGGCGGTGCGGATCCTGCTCACCTTCCACCATGTGCTGCTGGACGGCTGGAGCGTGTCCATCCTGCTCCAGGAGTTCTACCGGGCCTACCTCGCCGGCGGTGTCCTGCCCGGCGGCGAGCGGCGCCCCGACGTGCGCGACTACTCGCGCTGGCTGGCCGCTCAGGACACCGCCCCCGCACGGGAGTTCTGGTCCGACGCCGTCCCCGCCGCGGCCCCCGTCGTCCAGCCCGCGATCCCGGGCCCGGCGACCGGCCAGAGCGGTGCGGGCCGCGCCGAGTGCCGGCTGAGCGCCGCGGAGGCCGACCGGCTGCGCGCCTGGGCCGCGGCCCGCGCCGCGACCGAGTCCAGTGCCCTGCAGGCCGTGTGGGCGCTGCTGCTGTACCGGGCGGGCGGCACCAGCGGCCCCGCGCCGGTGGGCTTCGGCGTGACCGTCTCCGGCCGCGGCATCGCCCTCGACGCGGTCGAACGCCTGCCGGGGCTGCTGATGAACTCGCTGCCCATGACCATCCAGGTCGACCCCGCCCACAGCCTGCCCCGGCTGCTGACCGAACTGCGCGACCAGGCCCTGGACATGGCCGCCTACGAATGGGTGTCGACGGGCCAGATCCACGAGTGGAGCGGCCGCAGGGCGGGCGAGAAACTCGTCGAGAGCCTCATCGTCTTCGAGAACTACCCCCGCTCCTCCGGCGATCTGGAGTCCGCGCTCGCCGCCCAGGGCATCCGCGTCGAACTGCCCGACGCGGCCGGCTCGCAGACCGCGTTCCCGGTCACCCTGCTCGCCTACCGCGACGTCGACGGCTCACTCGTCCTCGCGGCCGTCCACGACCGCGGCCGGATCGCCGACGCCGACGCCGACAAGCTGGTCACCCAGTGCGCCCGGCTGCTGCGCGAACTGCCCGGAACCGCCGACGAGACCACCACCGTCGCCGATGTCCTGGCCGGCGTCACCGACGCCGACCTGCCGCGCATGGCCGAGCGCTCCGAGCAGCCGGCCGACACCGGCGAGGACGTCTGCTGGCCGCAGGGACCGGAGGCCGACCTGGTCAAGGCGGCCTGGGAGGCCGTCTTCGGCACCACCGACGTCGACCCCGGCGAGCACTTCTTCGAAGCCGGCGGCCACTCCCTGCTGGCCATGCGGCTGCTGCGCGAGATCAGCCTGCGCACCGGCCGGACCCTGCGCCTGGACGAGCTGCTCGCCCACCCCCGCGCCGGCCAGCTCGCCCGGCTCCTCGCCGAGGCCCCGGACACGAGCGAGGCGGCCGACGGCGCCGCTTCGGTGCTCGTGCCGCTGCGGCCCGCCCGGCGGGCCGGCGCGGGCACGATCCACCTCGTCCACCCGCCGGGCGGCCAGGTCGCCTGCTACGCGCAGCTCGCGGCCGGCTACCCGGGCCCCGAGGCGCTGGTCGGCATCCGCGACCCGCGCGTGGACGACCCGCACCCCGAGTACCGTTCCACCGAGCAGCTGGCCGAGCACTATGTGACCGCGCTGCGGCCCGCGCTGGAGGCGGGCGAGCGGATCGTGCTCGGCGGCTTCTCGGGCGGCGGCGTCATCGCCTACGAGATCGCCCAGCGCATCGCCGCGGACGGCGGCACGCCGCCGCTCGTGGTGATGGTCGACGCGGGCGCGCCGGACGGCGAGCTGACCGACGCGGAGGCGGACGGGTCGTTCGCGAACCAGCTGCGGTCGGTCGCCGAAGGCCGTACCGCGCCGCAGCCCGCCTCCACCGCCACCGACGCCGCCACCACCGACACCACCGCCGATGCCGATGCCGAGGTCACGCCCGCCTCCGGCCCGGCCGGCGAACCCGGCGGCTCCGCCGCCTACTTGGCGGAGATCGCCCAGATCGCCGAGTGGATGCGCGGCGACGGCGGCGGCGACCCGGTCGCCCTCATGCGCGACAGCGTCGAGTCCGTCCAGCGCTACCGGCCCCGCCCCTATCCCGGTCCCGTCGTCGTGCTGCGCGCGGGGGACACCGGATTCGGCAAGGGCACCGACTACGACGAGAGCGACCGGTTCCACGGCCGTCCCGGCCTCGGCTGGGAGGACCACGTCGAAGACCTCGCCATCCGGGTCGTGCCCGGCAACCACGTGACCATGCTGACCGGCGACAACGTGCGCAGCCTCGCCCGGATCCTGGCGTCCGCCGTCAAGAACTGAACCGAGGAGACAACCACCATGACCACACCCCGCCGGCGCATCACCCTCGCCGGCATCATCGACGGACCCGGCGGCCATGTGGCCGCCTGGCGCCACCCGGCGACCAAGGCGGACGCCCAGCTCGACTTCGACTTCCACAAGAACAACGCCCAGACCCTCGAACGCGGCCTGTTCGACGCCGTGTTCATCGCGGACATCGTCGCCGTGTGGGGCACCCGCCTCGACTCCCTGTGCCGCACCTCACGCACCGAGCACTTCGAACCGCTCACGCTGCTCGCCGCCTACGCGGCCGTCACCGAGCACATCGGACTGTGCGCCACCGCCACCACCACCTACAACGAACCGGCCCACATCGCCCGCCGGTTCGCCTCGCTCGACCACCTCAGCGGCGGCCGCGCCGGCTGGAACGTGGTCACCTCCGCCGCGCCCTGGGAGTCCGCCAACTTCGGCTTCCCCGAGCATCTGGAGCACGGCAAGCGCTACGAGCGGGCCGAGGAGTTCATCGACGTCGTCAAGCAGCTGTGGGACAGCGAAGGCCGCCGCATCGAGCACCGCGGCAGCCACTTCGAGGTGCCCGGCCCGCTCGACATCGCCCGCCCCCCGCAGGGCCGCCCCGTCATCATCCAGGCCGGATCCTCGCCCGTGGGGCGGGAGTTCGCCGCCCGCCACGCCGAGGTGATCTTCACCCGGCACAACCGGCTCTCCGACGCCCGGGACTTCTACGGCGACCTCAAGGCACGCGTCGCGGCGCACGGCCGCGACCCCGACAAGGTCCTCGTGTGGCCCACCCTCGCGCCGATCGTCGCCGCCACAGAGGCCGAGGCGAAGCAGCGCCTGCAGGAACTGCAGGACCTCACCCACGACCACGTCGCCCTGCGCACCCTTCAGGACCACCTCGGCGACGTCGACCTGAGCGAGTACCCGATCGACGGGCCGGTGCCCGACATCCCGTACACCAACCAGTCCCAGTCGACGACCGAGCGGCTGATCGGCCTGGCCCGGCGCGAGAACCTCAGCATCCGCGAGCTCGCCCTGCGGCTGATGGGCGACATCGTCATCGGCACGCCCGAGCAGCTCGCCGACCACATGGAGAGCTGGTTCACCGGCCGCGGTGCCGACGGCTTCAACATCGACTTCCCGTATCTGCCCGGCTCAGCCGACGACTTCGTCGACCACGTGGTGCCCGAGCTGCAGCGCCGCGGCCTGTACCGCTCCTCCTACGAGGGCACCACCCTGCGGGCCAACCTCGGCATCGACGTACCACAGAAGGCAGGTGCAGCGGCATGACCGCCCCCATCCTCGTCGCCACCCTCGACACCCGCGGCTCCGCCGCCTCCCTCGGCATGCTCATCCGCGCCGTGCGCGCCGCGGAGGCCGCCGGATTCGACGCCGTCCTGATCGACGACCGCGCCGCCGGTGCGCGGGGCCGGTTCGAGACGACGACGCTGACCGCTGCGCTGGCCGCCGTCACCGACACGATCGGGCTGATCACCGCCCCGCTCCCGGCCGACCAGGCGCCCTACCACGTGGCCCGGATCACCGCCTCGCTCGATCACCTCGCCCACGGCCGCACCGGCTGGCTCGCGGCCACGGACGCCACCGACCCCGAGGGCCGCACCGGCGAACTGATCGACGTCGTACGCGGCCTGTGGGACAGCTTCGACGACGACGCCTTCGTCCACGACCGCGCCGACGGCCTGTACTGGCGGCTGCCCGCAGTCCACCAACTCGACCACCAGGGCCGGCACTTCGACGTCGCCGGCCCCCTCAACGTCGCCCGCCCGCCGCAGGGCCACCCCGTCGTCGCCGTCACCGGCCCCGCCCTCGCCGCGGCCGCCGACCTCGTCCTGCTCGACGAGGCGGCCGACGCCGCCTTGGTGAAGCAGCAGGCACCGCACGCCAAGGTCCTCCTGCCGCTGCCCCGCCCGGCCGCCGAACTGCCCGCCGACAGCCCCGCGGACGGCTTCACCGTGGCGCTCACCGGCTCCGACGACCCGGTCCTGGCCGCGCTCGCCGCCCGGCCCGGCCGCCCGGACCGCGCCCCGGCCGCCACCCTGCGCGAACGCCTCGGCCTGGCCCGCCCCGAGAGCCGCCACGTCCTCACCACCGTCTGACGCCCCGTCCGCCCGCTGCTTCTTGGAGAGTCATGTCCCGTCGTCTGTTCACCTCGGAGTCCGTGACCGAGGGCCACCCCGACAAGATCGCCGACCAGATCAGCGACACCATCCTCGACGCCCTGCTGCGCGAGGACCCCACCTCGCGGGTGGCGGTGGAGACGCTGATCACCACCGGCCAGGTGCACATCGCCGGCGAGGTCACCACCAAGGCGTACGCACCCGTCGCCCAGCTGGTGCGCGACACGATCCTGGGCATCGGCTACGACTCGTCGGCCAAGGGCTTCGACGGCGAGTCGTGCGGCGTGTCGGTGTCGATCGGCGCCCAGTCCCCGGACATCGCGCAGGGCGTCGACACTGCCTACGAGAAGCGCGTGGAGGGCGAGGAGGACGAGCTCGACCAGCAGGGCGCCGGCGACCAGGGTCTGATGTTCGGCTACGCCACCAACGAGACCCCGTCCCTGATGCCGCTGCCCATCGAGCTGGCCCACCGCCTCTCGCGCCGGCTGACCGAGGTCCGCAAGGACGGCACCGTCCCCTACCTGCGCCCCGACGGCAAGACCCAGGTCACCATCGAGTACCAGGGCAGCCGCCCGGTCCGGCTCGACACCGTCGTCGTCTCCTCCCAGCACGCCGCCGACATCGACCTCGGCTCGCTGCTGACCCCCGACATCCGCGAGCACGTCGTCGAACACGTCCTGGCCGCACTCGCCGGGGACGGCATCAAGCTCGAGACGGACAACTACCGTCTCCTGGTCAACCCGACCGGCCGTTTCGAGATCGGCGGCCCGATGGGCGACGCCGGCCTCACCGGCCGCAAGATCATCATCGACACGTACGGCGGCATGGCCCGCCACGGCGGCGGCGCGTTCTCCGGCAAGGACCCGTCCAAGGTCGACCGGTCCGCCGCCTACGCGATGCGCTGGGTCGCCAAGAACGTGGTCGCCGCCGGCCTCGCCGAGCGCTGCGAGGTGCAGGTCGCCTACGCGATCGGCAAGGCCGAGCCGGTCGGCCTGTTCGTCGAGACGTTCGGCACCGGCACCGTCGCCCAGGACCGCATCGAGAAAGCCATCAGCGAGGTCTTCGACCTGCGGCCGGCCGCGATCATCCGCGACCTGGACCTGCTGCGGCCCATCTACGCCGCCACCGCCGCCTACGGCCACTTCGGCCGCGAACTGCCCGACTTCACTTGGGAGCGGACCGACCGCGCCCACCGGCTCAAGGCCGCAGCCGGCCTCTGAGGGCCGCCGGACCTGTGAGGAGATCCTGACGTGCGCATCGCTGTCACCGGTTCCATCGCCACCGACCATCTGATGGTCTTCCCCGGCCGGTTCGCGGATCAGCTGATCCCCGACCAGCTCGCTCATGTCTCGCTCTCCTTCCTGGTCGACGCACTCGAGGTGCGCCGGGGCGGAGTGGCGGCCAACGTCGCCTTCGGCCTCGGCAGCCTCGGCCTCACCCCCCTGCTGGTCGGCGCCGTGGGCGGCGACTTCGCCGAATACGAGGTGTGGCTCAAGGAACACGGCGTCGACACCGGCCCGGTCCTGGTCTCCACCGAGCACCAGACCGCCCGGTTCATGTGCATCACCGACCAGGACGCCAACCAGATCGCCTCGTTCTACGCGGGCGCCATGCAAGAAGCCCGCGACATCGACCTGTGGCACCTGACCACCGGCAGCGCGGCCCGCCCCGACCTCGTCCTCGTCTGCCCCAACGACCCGGCCGCGATGCTGCGCCACACCGGCGAGTGCCGCGAACTGGGCCTGCCCTTCGCCGCCGACCCCTCCCAGCAGCTCGCCCGCCTCGAGGGCTCCGAGGTACGCGACCTCGTCGACGGCGCCCGCTGGCTGTTCACCAACGAGTACGAGGCAGCCCTGCTGCTGGAGCGCACCGGCTGGGAACAGGCCGACGTCCTCGCCAAGGTCGGCGCCTGGATCACCACCCTCGGCGGCGCGGGCGTACGCATCGACCGCGCCGGCCACGCACCGCTGACCGTCCCGGCCGTCCCCGACGCCCCCGCCGTCGACCCGACCGGCGTCGGCGACGCCTTCCGGGCCGGGTTCCTGGCCGCCGTCGGCCGCGGCCTGGACCTCACCGGCGCCGCGCGCCTGGGCTGCGTCGTGGCGGCCCAGGCCCTCGGCGCGGTCGGCTCCCAGTCCTACCGGACCGACCCCGAGCAGCTGCTGGCCGCCGCCGAGCGCGCCTACGGCACCGCCGCCGCGCTCCTGCTCGCGTCCGGACTGGGGGAGCGGCCATGACCACCACCCGTATCGACGCCCTGCGCCAGGCGCTCGCCACCCGGGTGGTGGTGGCCGACGGGGCGATGGGCACCATGCTCCAGGCCCAGGACCCCACCCTCGAGGACTTCCAGGACCTCGAGGGCTGCAACGAGATCCTCAACGTCACCCGGCCCGACATCGTCCGCTCCGTCCACGAGGCGTACTTCGAGGTCGGCGTCGACTGCGTGGAGACGAACACCTTCGGCGCCAACCACGCCGCGCTGGGGGAGTACGACATCCCCGAGCGGGTCCACGAACTGTCCGAGGCGGGCACCCGGATCGCCCGCGAGGTGGCCGACGAGTTCACCGCCTCCACCGGGCAGCAGCGCTGGGTACTGGGCTCCATGGGCCCCGGCACCAAGCTCCCCACCCTCGGCCACGCCCCCTACACCCTGCTGCGCGACGCCTACCAGGCGAACGCCGAAGGCCTCATCGCCGGCGGCGCGGACGCCCTGCTGGTGGAGACCACGCAGGACCTGCTGCAGACCAAGGCCGCGATCATCGGCGCCCGCCGCGCCATGGACGCCACCGGCAGCCGCCCGCCGCTGATCTGCTCGGTGACGGTCGAGACGACCGGCACCATGCTGCTGGGTTCGGAGATCGGCGCCGCGCTCACCGCGCTCGAGCCGCTCGGCATCGACATGATCGGCCTCAACTGCGCCACCGGACCGGCCGAGATGAGCGAGCACCTGCGCCACCTCGCCCGCCACTCCCGCGTCCCGATCTCCTGCATGCCCAACGCCGGGCTGCCCGTCCTCGGCAAGGACGGCGCCCACTACCCCCTGACCCCCGCCGAACTCGCCGACGCACAGGAGCAGTTCGTCGCCGACTACGGACTGTCCCTGGTCGGCGGCTGCTGCGGCACCACCCCGGAGCACCTGCGCCGCATCGTCGAACGCGTCCGTGATCTGACCCCGCCGGCCCGCGACCCGCGCCCCGAGCCGGGAGCCGCCTCCCTCTACCAGACGGTGCCGTTCCGTCAGGACACCGCGTACATGGCGATCGGTGAGCGGACGAACGCGAACGGGTCGAAGAAGTTCCGCGAGGCCATGCTCGAGGGCCGCTGGGACGACTGCGTGGAGATGGCCCGCGACCAGATCCGCGAGGGCGCCCACATGCTCGACCTGTGCGTCGACTACGTCGGCCGCGACGGCGTCGCGGACATGGCCGAGCTGGCCGGACGCTTCGCGACCGCCTCGACCCTGCCGATCGTGCTGGACTCCACCGAACTCCCCGTCCTCCAGGCCGGGTTGGAGAAGCTGGGCGGCCGCGCGGTCATCAACTCGGTCAACTACGAGGACGGCAACGGACCGGAGTCGCGGTTCGCGAAGGTCACCGCGCTCGCCAAGGAGCACGGCGCCGCGCTGATCGCCCTCACCATCGACGAGGAGGGCCAGGCCCGCTCGGTGGAGCACAAGGTCGCCGTCGCCGAGCGCCTCATCGACGACCTGACCGGCAACTGGGGCATCCACGAGTCGGACATCCTCATCGACACGCTCACCTTCACCATCTGCACCGGCCAGGAAGAGTCCCGCAAGGACGGCCTCAACACCATCGAAGCCATCCGCGAACTCAAGCGCCGCCACCCCGACGTCCAGACCACCCTGGGCCTGTCCAACATCTCCTTCGGCCTCAACCCCGCCGCCCGCGTCCTGCTCAACTCCGTCTTCCTCGACGAGTGCGTCAAGGCCGGCCTCGACTCGGCGATCGTCCACGCCTCCAAGATCCTTCCCATCGCACGGTTCGACGAGGAACAGGTCACGGTCGCCCGCGACCTCATCCACGACCGCCGCGCCGAGGGCTACGACCCCCTGCAGAAGCTCATGGAGCTCTTCGAGGGCGCCACCACCACCTCCCTGAAGGCCGGCAAGGCCGAGGAACTGGCCGCGCTGCCACTGGACGAGCGGCTGCAGCGGCGCATCATCGACGGCGAGAAGAACGGCCTGGAGGCCGACCTCGACGACGCCCTGAAGGACACGCCGGCCCTCGCCATCGTCAACAACACCCTGCTGGCGGGCATGAAGGTCGTCGGCGAGCTGTTCGGCTCCGGGCAGATGCAGCTGCCGTTCGTGCTGCAGTCCGCCGAGGTGATGAAGATCGCCGTCGCGTATCT
>NZ_JBVHTA010000070.1:0-22528 GCF_055566095.1 Streptomyces sp. NPDC027962 | reverse complement strand
CGGGAGGTCAGTTCCTTGACCCGCTTCGCCTTCGGATCATTCTTTCCCTTGGCGATCTTCTGCCGGTCGGCTATTCCGCGATTTCCGTAGGAGGGCGGCTCTTTCTGCCCCTTGTCGTCGTCGCCGGAGAACCAGCCGTCCAGCGTTTCCGTGAATCCTTTACCGGAATCACCGGAAGCTGGCGCAGCATAGGCCACCTGCGGTAGCAGCGTGCTCGCCACCGCCGATATCACCAGACAGGAGATATATCTCCTGCGAGGAATTTTCACCTCATTGCCTTTCTGAAATCCGGCGCGCCGACGCACCCGTGCGCAGCAAGAACCATTGACATGGATCCAGGCGCCTGGGAAGGGCACGCCGAAGAACCGGAGCGGAGGCCTCCGTCCGGCATGGAGTGTTGTCCCACCATGACGTGTGAGCCGGAAACCGCAGCTCACATGCGTGTCAGGCGATTTTTAACGACTTCACCGACGCACTGTCAACCGATTGGACATCAGGGAGAAAACGCCCCAGAAAACGGGGCAGTTACGCCACTTTTGTCCGGCCGCTCGATTTTTCGGTACCGGATGATGTATATTCGCCCGGTTCAAAATCTGCCGACGCCTGCCAATTACTGAAAGCCGGTCCACAGTCATGCCATCAAACGAATCCGCGGACATGTTCGTGCGGGAGAACGACCCTGCCGTGGAGTCGGATTCCGCGCGCCTGGACGAGAAAGCCGCGAAAGGCAGCGACGAGGTTCCCGCTGAGGAAACGGCAGCGGAAGACACCACGACGCATGACACTGCGACAGACAACGCGGCCTCGAACGACACCGCGACGGAGGACGCAGTGCAGCACGACGCGGTGACGGACGAGACGGCGGCACAGGACGCCGAGGGCGGAAAGGATGCCGAAGACACGAAGGACTCCGGCGGTAGCCGGGCTGCCCTCGGGATCGCGGTCGTCCTGCTGCTCGTCTGCGGCGGCCTCGTCGGCTACGGAGTGCTCAGCACCGAGGCCGAGGACAAGCCGAAGGCCGACTCGGTGCCGACCGCCGAGGTGACGTACGAGGTCACCGGCGAGGGCCCGGCCGACATCTCGTACCTGGGCCGGGACGAGTCGGGCAAGACGACGGTGGTCAAGGGCGCGAAGCTGCCCTGGAAAAAGACCGTGGAGGCGCCGCTCGGCGCTTCGCCGATCGTGTCGATCGTGCTCGGCGAACAGGGCGGCCAGGCCTCCTGCACCCTCGCGATCCGCGGGAAGCACGTGCAGCGCGCCACGGCCTCCGGGGAGTTCGGCCGCGCCACCTGCGCGGGCGGCGAACTGCCCACGGAGGCGGAGTAACCGGCCGACCCGCGCACGACCTCAGATGGCGTCCCGCTTGATGCTGTAGGCGATCAAGTGGTGGTGGTGTTTCGGGTGTTGGGGAGCTCGTGGGTGGTGTTCCCGGCGTGTTCGCCGGCGTAGACGGCGGCCATGCTGCCTTCGGAGAGGTAGCGGCGGGGGAACGCGATCCACTCGTCGTGCATCTCGCTGAGCACAGCGGTGACCAGCCGTTCGAGGGCGGCTGGGTTGGGGAAGACCTGGACGACGTCGGTGCGGCGTTTGATCTCGCGGTTGATTCGCTCCAGTGGATTCGATGACTGGATCTTCTTCCACTGAGCCTTCCCAACCTGCTTCGGGAGTACGTCGGTTGGGCTGACAACGTGGTGAAGCCCCTGGTAAATGGGTTTTCGACCAAGAGAACCGTCTCCACCAGAGGCTTCACGTGCTTGTCTACCCGTCGGGCGTCGACGTGTCCAGCTCGGCCCTTCGCTTCCTCAGTGGACGTTAAGTCCGATCTTCCCTGGTTCGTGATCGCTCGATCGTGGTACTGATCGCCGTACGGGGCGACCGTTCGCCATGTGCATGCTGGGATGCGGGCATGGACCGAAGACCGTATCCGAGCGACTTGTCGGATGAGCATTGGGCGTTGATCGAGCCGATGATCACGGCCTGGAAGCAGGCGAGGGTGGCGCGGTCGGCGACCGGGGACCCCGGGGCCTGCGATCTGCGGGAGGTCGTGAACGCGATCTTCTACCAGAACCGGACGGGCTGTCAGTGGCGCTACCTGCCCCATGACCTGCCGGCCTGGTCGGCGGTGTTCTACTACTTCACGCTGTGGCGTCAGGACGGCCTTGACCAGCGGATCCAGGAACTCCTGCGCTGCCAGGTCCGGGAGAGAGCCCGCCGATTAGAGGACCCGTCCCTCGTGATCATCGACACCCAGTCCGTGCGTGCGGCCGCCGGTGTCCCGAAGACCACGACGGGACTGGACGCCAACAAGAAGCTGTCGGGCCGCAAGCGGGGACTGGCCGTCGACGTGCTGGGGCTGATCATCGGCGTCGTTGTGCTCGCCGCATCCGCCCACGACAACGCCGCCGGCACCGCCTGCTCGACCAGGCCGCCGAGCGGTGCGGGATGCGTCTGGAGAAGGCTCTGGTGGACCAGGGCTTCAAGGACGAGGTCCTCATCCACGGTGCCTTGCTGGACATCGACGTCGAAGTCGTCCGCCGCAACCCGGCTGACCAGGGCAAAGGCTTCGTCCCGCAACCGAAGAGGTGGATCGTGGAGCAGGTCAACGGCACGTTGATGCTGCACCGCCGACTGGCCCGCGAGTACGATCACCGGCCCGACACGTCCGCCTCGCGCGTCTACTGGGCCTCGATCGCGAGCATGACCCGCCGCCTCACCACACCGAGTCCAGCCTGGCGCGACACCCTCGGACTGGCCGCGTGAACGTCATCGAGCTCCTGGCCGACCTTCAGGCCCAGCACGACAAGGCCGCAGCCCGTGCCGACGAACTGCGTGACCAGATCCAGCACTTGACCGCCGCCCTTACCGAGACCGAAGCGCGACTCGCGAACCTGGTCACCACCCGGAAGGTCATCGCCGAACTCGCACCGGCTTCAGGCCAACCCGCACCGCCCGAGACGAACACCGCCTACCAGGCCATCGTGAACACCTTCAACCAGCATCCCGATCAAGAGTTCCGAGCCCGTGAGCTGCACGAACTCCTCGGCATGCCCACCGACGAGGCATCCGTCAGCATCACCCGAAGCCGCCTCGGACGCCTCACCCGCCAAGGCTTCCTCACTCAACCCGGACGAGGCCGCTACCAGAAGCGGACTTAACGTCCACTGAGGGACCCGCAAGAGCTGCGTCTACTGCTTCGCCCGCAAGACCCACAGCTATCTGGACCTCGACACCGGCCTCGGCTTCGACTCCCAGATCGTGGTCAAGATCAACGCCCCCGAGCTGCTGCGCCGGCAGCTGGCCTCCCGGCAGTGGCACGGCGCGCACGTCGCCATGGGCACGAACGTCGACTGCTACCAGCGGGCGGAGGGCCGGTATCAGCTCATGCCGGGCATCATCTCGGCCCTGCGGGACCACGCCAACCCGTTCTCGATCCTGACCAAGGGCACCCTGATCCTGCGCGACCTGGATCTGCTGCGGCAGGCCGCCGACGTCACCGAGGTCGGGATATCGGTCTCCGTCGGCTTCACCGACCGCGAGCTGTGGCGCACGGTCGAACCGGGCACCCCCTCCCCCGAGCGCCGCCTGGACGTGGTCCGCACCCTCACCGAACACGGCATCGGCTGCGGCGTCCTGATGGCCCCCCGTGATCCCCTTCCTCGGCGACAGCCCGGACCAGCTGCGCGACACTGTCCGCGCCATCGCCGCCTCAGGCGCCACCTCCGTCACCCCGCTCGTCCTGCATCTGCGGCCGGGCGCCCGCGAGTGGTTCATGGCGTGGCTGCGCGAACACCACCCGTACCTGGTCGCGCGGTACGAACGGCTGTACGCGGAGGGCGCATACGCCCCCAAGTGGTACCAGCGCAGGATCACCCGCCATGTACACGAGCTGGCCACCGAGTTCGGCATCGGCCCCTCCGGCCACGACAACCACCGCCGCCCACGCACCGCTCCCGAGCCCGCCCCCGCGCCGCCGGAGCCGACCCAATTGACCTTGCTCTGAGCGAAGATGGACATGCGGCCACCAGATCCGCTCCGCGCCTCAGCAGTCCAACCGGGCCAGGGCCGCCGCCGAGGCCGCCGTCAAGCGGGGGTGCGGGAGGGACGCGCGCAAGACGTCGGCCGCGCGTTTGTCGCCCAGGGCGCCGAGGCCCTCCACGCACGCCAGGGCGACGCGCCAGTGGGGGTCGCCGAGGGTGAGGCGGCGGCGGAGGACGGTGATCAGGGCGGGGGCGGACTCCGGGGCCCGCAGGCGGGTCAGCAGGCGGACCGGGGTCAGGGCGTAGGCGACGCGGAGTTCGTTGGTGGCGAGGGCCGCGGCCGCACGGGGGGTGCGGGGGTCGGCGAGCAGGAGCAGGGCGTGCGCGGCGGAGACGCAGCGCTGCGGGTCGCGGTGGTTGAGGAGCAGGACCAGGGACTCGAAGGCGCGGCGGTCGCCGGCGCAGCCGAGACGGAAGGCGGCGATCTCGCGGGCCCACAGCGGGCGTTGGTCCTCGGTGAGGACCGCGGCGAGTTCGTCGTGGTCGACGGTGACCAGCAGGCGCTCGTACACCGGGCCGCCGCCCGATTCGTCCCGCAGCCGGCTCGCGAGCGACCGTAACTCCTCGTCCATACGGCCAGGGTATCGGCCGATACCGGCCCGCGGCGGCCGGTCGGGCGATCCAGATCACATCGGCCCGGGGGTGGCGCGCTCGTTACTCGCGAGTTAATCTCAAGTGAGCGGGTCATCCCCGCGACTCCCGGTGGCCTGGTGACGCAGCCGCCGAGAGGTTGTCGGTTCGGCTTTCGGCGTCTTCGAGGTTCTCGGGGCGCGAAGCACCAAGTACGGCGTGGCCCGGGACAGGCCCGTCGGCCCAGTAACACGACACGCGGTTCCCGCGCGCCGCACGCCCTCGGGGCGTCCGGCCCGCGCGCATTCGGCGTTCCTTCCGTTCCGCCCCGCGCGCGCTCCTCATCAGTCGTCACTCACCCTGGAGTCCCGTGATGGACACCCCTCTCCACACCATCGCCGTCGTCGGCCTCGGCACCATGGGCACCGGCATCGCCGAGGTCCTCGCCCGCGCCGGCCGTGAGGTCATCGGCATCGACATCAGCGACGCCGCGGCCCGCACCGCTGTCGTCGCCCTCGAGGCCTCCACCGCCCGCGCCGTGCAGCGCGAGCGGATCACTGAGGAGGAGCGCCGCAACATCCTTGCCCGCTTCCGCACCTTCTCCGACCTCCAGGCGGCTGCGGAGGCCGACCTCGTCATCGAGGTGGTTCCCGAGTCGTACGAGGCGAAGCAGCAGGTCTTCCGTGCGCTGGACTCGATCGTTCGCCCGGAGGCGATCGTCGCCACCGGCACCAACGCCCTCTCCGTGACGCGGCTCGCCGCCGACTCGCAGCACCCGGAGCGCGTGCTCGGACTGCACTTCTTCAACCCGGCCCCGGCGATGAAGCTCGTCGAGATCGTCTCCTGCGTGCTGACCGCCCCGGCGGCCGTCGAGGCCGTCACCGCACTCGCCCGGGAGCTCGACAAGGAGCCCGTCGCGGTCGGCGACCGTCCCGGATTCGTCGCGGACGGGCTGCTGTTCGGCTACCTCAACCAGGCCGCCGCGATGTACGAGTCGCGCTACGCCTCCCGCGAGGACATCGACGCCGCGATGAAGCTCGGCTGCGGTCTGCCGATGGGACCGCTCGCACTGCTCGACCTGATCGGCATCGACACCGCCCGTACCGTGCTCGACGCGATGTACGCCGAGTCGCACGACCGGCTGCACGCGCCCGCGCCCATCCTCAAGCAACTCAGCGAGGCCGGCCTGACGGGCCGCAAGGCGGGCCGCGGCTTCTACACCTACGCCGCCGCGGGCACCGCGGAGGTGGTGCCGGACGCCCTCACGCCGCAGGCGTCCGCCGAGGCGGCCGCGGGCCGCGAGGTCCGCTCGGTCGGCGTGGCCGGCTCGGGCACCATGGCGAGCGGCATCGCGGAGGTCTTCGCCAAGGCCGGTCACGACGTGGTGCTCGCCGCGCGCAGCCTGGAGAAGGCCGAGGTGGCGAAGGCCCGGATAGGGAAGTCGCTGGCCCGCTCGGTCGCCAAGGGCCGTATGACGGAGGAGGCCCGCGAGGCGACGCTGGCGAGGATCGCGCCGGCCGGATCGCTGGACGCCTTCGCCGACGTCGACCTGGCCGTCGAGGCGGTGGCGGAGGACCTGGAGATCAAGCAGCAGCTGTTCGCCACCCTGGACAAGATCTGCAAGCAGGGCGCGGTGCTCGCCACCACGACGTCCTCGCTGCCCGTCGTCGCCTGCGCCCGCGCCACCTCGCGCCCGCAGGACGTGATCGGTATGCACTTCTTCAACCCGGCCCCGGCGATGAAGCTGGTCGAGGTGGTCCGCACCGTCCTCACCGCCGACGACGTGCACGCCACGGTCCGCGAGGTCACCGCCAGGATCAAGAAGCACCCGGTGGACTGCGGCGACCGCGCCGGCTTCATCGTGAACGCGCTGCTGTTCCCGTACCTCAACAACGCGATCAAGATGGTCGAGGAGCACTACGCGACGCTCGACGACATCGACGCCGCGATGAAGCTGGGCGGCGGCTACCCGATGGGACCGTTCGAACTGCTCGACGTCGTCGGCCTCGACGTCTCCCTCGCGATCGAGAAGGTTCTGCACAGCGAGTTCCGCGACCCGGGTCTCGCGCCGGCGCCGCTGCTGGAGCACCTGGTGGCCGCGGGATGCCTCGGCCGCAAGACGGGTCGCGGCTTCCGCGAATATGCCCGGCGCTGAAGTCGACGCCGGCTGGGGCGGGCTGCTCGGCCCGGGCGGCCCGCCCCCGGCCTCCGGCGACCCGAGCCCCGCCCCGCGGGCGCATTCAGCTGCTCGAATGCAGTACGTTCAGATCATGCCCCAGCCCGCTGACCCCTCCCGCCGCCCCGGCCGCTCCGGCGCCACGACCGACGCTCCGGAGAGCGCCGCGGGCTCCCGCGCCGCCGCGCAACGTCTGAAGATGCGCCGTGAACTCGCGGCGGCGGCCATGGAGTTGTTCGCGACCAAGGGCTATGAGGCGACAACCGTCGACGAGATCGCGGCCGCGGCGGGCGTGGCGCGGCGAACCTTCTTCCGGCACTTCCGCTCCAAGGAAGAGGCGATCTTCCCGGACCACGACGACACCCTGGTGCGCGCGGAGGCGGTACTCAACGCCGCTCCCGCCCACGAGCACCCTTTGGACACGGTGTGCCGGGGCATCAAGGAGGTCATGCGGATGTACGCCTCCTCCCCCGCGGTCGCCGTCGAGCGCTACCGGCTGACCCGCGAGGTGCCCACGCTGCGGGAGCGCGAGATCGCGTCGGTGGCCCGCTACGAGCGGCTGTTCACGCGCTATCTGCTGGGCCATTTCGACGAGCGGGACCACCACGACGGCAACGACGACCCGCTGCTGGCGGAGGTCGCGGCCTCCGCGGTCGTCACCGCGCACAACCATGTGCTGCGCCGCTGGCTCCGGGCCGGCGGGCAGGGCGACGTGGAGGCCCAGCTGGACCACGCGTTCGCCATCGTGCGCGACACCTTCGGCACGGGCATAGGGGCGGGTCGTAAGCACGGGGCGGTCGTGGCCGATGCCTCGGGTCCCGAGGAGCCCGCCGCGACGGCCCGCGCGCACGGCGAGGTGCTGGTGGCCGTGGCCCGTACGGACGCTCCGCTGAGCGAGGTCATGCGCACCATCGAGCAGGCGCTCAAGGACAGCTGAGTCCCTCCGGCAGATTCACCCGTTCGGCGGTACCCGGGACCACGGAAGTCGCCTCACCCACATCGCACACAGACCGACGCACGGTAACGGCCGCCCCACTCGGGGCGGCCGTTTGTGCTGATCGGGCAGGGTATTCGATCGATCATCGCTCAGATGTGTCCGGCAAATTTCATCTGAGAGAAATTCTTGGCACGCAGTGTCTTGTCACATGGCACGGGGTGCCATACGTTGATGTTGTCCGGGCGGCCGGCGTGCAGAGACCATTCGTACGCCGGCTGTCCCCGCAACGATCGCGTTGTGCGCCCGGACGCCTGCGTCACAGGCACCTTCAGCGCCCACCAGCGCCGCCAGCAGCACCACCGCCGAACCGACGGCACACCTCCACAGCAGCAGCACCACCCCGACGCACCCCTCGGCGTCCTGACGGACGCCTCCCCTCGCCCGGCCCCGCCGAGCTGGGGATATCGCATTCGCCGGAGGCATCACCGTGAAGGAAATCCTGGACGCGATCCAGTCGACGGAGTCCACGTCCGCCGACTTCGCCGCTCTGACCATTCCCGAGTCCTACCGCGCGGTGACCGTGCACAAGGACGAGGTCGACATGTTCGAGGGCCTCACGACCCGGGAGAAGGACCCCCGCAAGTCCCTCCACGTCGAGGACGTCCCGGTGCCGGAGCTCGGCCCCGGCGAGGCCCTCGTGGCGGTCATGGCCAGCTCGGTCAACTACAACTCCGTGTGGACCTCGATCTTCGAGCCGCTCTCCACCTTCGGGTTCCTGGAGCGCTACGGACGGCTGTCCGAACTCACCAAGCGCCACGACCTGCCGTACCACGTCATCGGCTCCGACCTCGCAGGCGTCGTCCTGCGCACCGGCCCCGGCGTCAACGCCTGGAACCCGGGTGACGAGGTGGTCGCCCACTGCCTGTCCGTCGAGCTCGAGTCCTCCGACGGCCACAACGACACCATGCTCGACCCCGAGCAGCGGATCTGGGGCTTCGAGACCAACTTCGGCGGCCTGGCGGAGATCGCGCTCGTCAAGTCCAACCAGCTGATGCCGAAGCCCAAGCACCTGAGCTGGGAGGAGGCCGCCTCCCCGGGCCTGGTCAACTCCACCGCCTACCGCCAGCTGGTTTCCCGCAACGGCGCCGGCATGAAGCAGGGCGACAACGTCCTGATCTGGGGCGCGAGCGGCGGACTCGGCTCGTACGCCACCCAGTTCGCGCTGGCCGGCGGCGCCAACCCGATCTGTGTCGTCTCCAGTGACCAGAAGGCCGACATCTGCCGGAAGATGGGCGCGGAGGCGATCATCGACCGCAACGCGGAGGGCTACAAGTTCTGGAAGGACGAGCACAACCAGGACCCGCGCGAGTGGAAGCGCTTCGGCAAGCGCATCCGTGAGCTCACCGGCGGCGAGGACGTCGACATCGTCTTCGAACACCCGGGCCGCGAGACCTTCGGCGCCTCGGTCTACGTCACCCGCAAGGGCGGCACGATCGTCACCTGCGCGTCGACCTCGGGCTACAACCACGAGTACGACAACCGCTACCTGTGGATGTCGCTGAAGCGGATCATCGGTTCGCACTTCGCGAACTACCGCGAGGCGTGGGAGGCCAACCGCCTGATCGCCAAGGGCAAGATCCACCCGACGCTCTCCAAGGTCTACTCCCTCGAGGACACCGGCCAGGCCGCGTACGACGTGCACCGCAACCTCCACCAGGGCAAGGTCGGCGTCCTCGCGCTGGCTCCGCAGGAGGGCCTCGGCGTGCGCGACCCCGAGATGCGCGAGAAGCACCTCGACGCCATCAACCGCTTCAGGAATGTCTGAGGTCCGTAGATGACAGAGCGTAAGAAGGACCGGCCCTGGCTCATGCGGACGTACGCCGGCCACTCCACGGCCGAGGCGTCCAACGAGCTGTACCGGCGCAACCTCGCCAAGGGCCAGACGGGACTGTCGGTCGCCTTCGACCTGCCGACACAGACCGGCTACGACCCCGACCACATCCTCGCCCGCGGCGAGGTCGGCCGGGTCGGTGTGCCGGTCTCCCATCTGGGCGACATGCGCCGGCTGTTCCAGGACATCCCCCTGGAGCAGATGAACACCTCGATGACCATCAACGCCACCGCCATGTGGCTGCTGGCGCTGTACCAGGTGGTCGCGGAGGAGCAGGGTGCGGACATCACCAGGCTCCAGGGCACGACCCAGAACGACATCGTCAAGGAGTACCTGTCCCGCGGGACGCACGTCTTCCCGCCCGGTCCTTCGCTGCGCCTGACCACCGACATGATCACGTACACGGTGGCCAACATCCCCAAGTGGAACCCGATCAACATCTGCAGTTACCACCTGCAGGAGGCGGGGGCCACGCCGGTCCAGGAGATCGCGTACGCGATGTCCACCGCGATCGCCGTGCTCGACGCGGTCCGCGACTCGGGCCAGGTGCCGGCCGATAAGTTCGGCGACGTGGTCGCCCGCATCTCGTTCTTCGTGAACGCGGGCGTCCGCTTCGTCGAGGAGATGTGCAAGATGCGTGCCTTCGGCCGCATCTGGGACAAGGTCACCCGCGAGCGGTACGGCATCGAGAACGAGAAGCAGCGCCGCTTCCGCTACGGCGTCCAGGTCAACTCCCTGGGTCTGACCGAGGCTCAGCCGGAGAACAACGTCCAGCGCATCGTCCTCGAGATGCTGGCCGTGACCCTGTCGAAGGACGCGCGGGCGCGGGCCGTGCAGCTGCCCGCCTGGAACGAGGCGCTGGGTCTGCCCCGGCCGTGGGACCAGCAGTGGTCGCTGCGCATCCAGCAGGTCCTGGCCCACGAGAGCGACCTGCTCGAGTACGAGGACATCTTCGCGGGCTCGCACGTCATCGAGGCGAAGGTCGGCTCGCTCGTCACCGAGTGCCTGGCCGAGATCGACCGGATCCAGGAGATGGGCGGCGCGATGGCGGCCGTCGAGTCCGGCTACCTCAAGTCGCAGCTGGTCTCCTCGCACGCCGAGCGCCGGGCGCGGATCGAGGCGGGCGACGAGAAGATCGTCGGGGTCAACATCTACGAGACCACGGAGGAGAACCCGCTCACGGCGGACCTCGACACGGCGATCATGACGGTCGATCCGGCCAACGAGGCCCGCGTCGTGGCAAAGCTGCACGAGTGGCGGGCGGACCGTGACGAGTCCCGTGCCGCTGAAGCCCTGGCGGCCCTGAAGAAGGCCGCGGCGGGCACCGAGAACCTGATGGCGGCCACCGTCGAGTGTGCGCGTGCGGGCGTCACCACCGGCGAGTGGGCCTGGGCGCTGCGTGACGTCTTCGGCGAGTTCCGTGCGCCGACGGGCGTCAGCAGCGCCCCGGTGGCTGTCACCGCGGAGGCGGGCACGCCGCTCGCCGTCGTGCGCGAGAAGGTGTCCCGCACCGCGGACCAGCTGGGCTGCGGCCGGCTGCGGCTGCTGGTCGGCAAGCCGGGCCTGGACGGACACTCCAACGGCGCCGAGCAGATCGCCGTACGGGCCCGTGACGCCGGGTTCGAGGTGGTCTACCAGGGCATCCGGCTCACCCCGGAGCAGATCGTCTCCGCCGCCCTCGCGGAGGACGTGCACTGCGTGGGCCTGTCGATCCTGTCCGGGTCGCACGCAGAGCTGGTGCCGGACGTCCTGGCGCGGCTGCGCGAGGCCGGCGCGGCCGACATACCGGTGATCGTCGGCGGGATCATCCCGAACGCCGACGCGGCCGACCTGAAGGCGGCGGGAGTGGCCGCCGTATTCACCCCGAAGGACTTCGGTATCACGGAGATCATCGGCCGTATCGTCGACGAGATCCGTAAAGCGAACAAGCTCGACCCTCTGGAGGTCCCCGCATGACCACGCCCGTGCACCCTGTGAACCGGCTTCGCCCCCGCCGCTCGTGTCTCGCGGTGCCGGGAAGCAACCCCCGCTTCCTGGAGAAGGCCCAGGGTCTGCCGGCCGACCAGGTCTTCCTGGACCTGGAGGACGCCTGCGCGCCGCTGGCCAAGCCGGAGGCCCGGCACACCATCGTGAAGTTCCTCAACGAGGGTGACTGGACGGGCAAGACGCGGGTCGTGCGCGTCAACGACTGGACCACCGAGTGGACCTACCGCGACGTCGTCACCGTCGTCGAGGGCGCCGGCCAGAACCTCGACTGCATCATGCTGCCGAAGGTGCAGAGCGCCGAGCAGGTCGTCGCACTGGACCTGCTGCTCACCCAGATCGAGAAGACGATGGGCTTCGAGCTGGGCAAGATCGGCATCGAGGCGCAGATCGAGAACGCGCAGGGCCTCAACAACGTGAACGCCATCGCACAGGCGTCACCGCGCGTGGAGACCATCATCTTCGGCCCGGCCGACTTCATGGCCTCCATCAACATGAAGTCCTTGGTCGTCGGCGAGCAGCCGCCCGGGTACCCGGCCGACGCCTACCACTACATCCTGATGAAGATCCTGATGGCCGCCCGCGCCAACAACCTCCAGGCGATCGACGGTCCCTACCTCCAGATCCGCAACATCGACGGCTACCGGGAGGTCGCCGGGCGGGCCGCTGCCCTCGGCTTCGACGGCAAGTGGGTGCTCCACCCCGGTCAGGTCGACGCGTCCAACGAGATCTTCTCGCCCTCCCAGGAGGACTACGACCACGCCGAGCTGATCCTGGACGCGTACGACTACTACACGTCGGAGGCGGGCGGCAAGAAGGGTTCGGCGATGCTCGGCGACGAGATGATCGACGAGGCCAGCCGCAAGATGGCGCTGGTGATCTCCGGCAAGGGCCGCGCGGCCGGCATGCAGCGCACCAGCAAGTTCGAGATCCCGGAGGCGTGACCCTTATGCAGTTCGGACGCACGTACGAGGAGTTCGAGGTCGGGGCCGTCTACAAGCACTGGCCCGGAAAGACGGTCACCGAGTACGACGACCACCTCTTCTGTCTCCTGACGATGAACCACCACCCCCTCCACATGGACACCAACTATGCGGAGAAGACGACGGACTTCGGCAAGAACGTCGTCGTCGGCAACTACATCTACTCGCTGCTGCTCGGCATGTCCGTGCCGGACGTCTCCGGCAAGGCGATCGCCAACCTGGAGATCGAGTCGCTGCGGCACGTGGCGCCGACCTTCCACGGCGACACCATCTACGGCGAGACGACCGTCCTCGACAAGACGCCGTCGAGGTCCAAGTCGGACCGCGGGATCGTCTACGTCGAGACCAAGGGCTACAAGCAGGACGGCACGCTCGTCTGCGTCTTCCGGCGCAAGGTGATGGTCCCGACCGAGACGTACATCAAGGAGCGCGGCGGCGAGCAGCCCGGCCGCCCGACCCCTTCCAACTGACCGCGTGAAGCCCCAGGAGAAGTAGTCATGGCCCGACTCGCCCAGACCGCTGGTCTGACCGACGTCCAGCAGGAGATCCTGTCCACCGTCCGGGACTTTGTCGACAAGGAGATCATTCCTGTCGCCACCCAGCTGGAGCACAAGGACGAGTACCCGCAGGAGATCGTCGACGGTCTCAAGGAGCTCGGCCTGTTCGGGCTGATGATCCCGGAGGAGTACGGCGGCCTGGGTGAGTCCCTTCTCACGTACGCGCTGTGCGTCGAGGAGATCGCCCGTGGCTGGATGTCCGTCTCGGGCATCATCAACACGCACTTCATCGTGGCGTACATGCTCAAGCAGCACGGCACGCAGGAGCAGAAGGACACCTTCCTGCCGCGGATGGCGCTCGGCGAGGTGCGCGGCGCGTTCTCGATGTCGGAGCCGGGTCTCGGTTCGGACGTGTCGGCCATCACGTCCAAGGGCGTGAAGGACGGCGACGAGTACGTCCTGAACGGCCAGAAGATGTGGCTGACGAACGGCGGAACGTCCACTCTGGTCGCCGTTCTGTGCCGGAGTGACGAAGGACACCCCGAGGGCACGGCCCCGCACAAGTCGATGACGACCTTCCTGGTCGAGAAGGAGCCCGGCTTCGGTGAGGTCCGTCCCGGTCTCACCATCCCCGGGAAGATCGACAAGATGGGCTACAAGGGCGTCGACACGACCGAACTCATCATGGACGGACTGCGCATTCCGGCCAATCGGGTGCTCGGCGGGACCACAGGCCGAGGGTTTTACCAAATGATGGACGGCGTCGAGGTCGGCCGTGTCAACGTCGCGGCCCGTGGCTGCGGTGTCGCGCAGCGTGCCTTCGAACTGGGCGTGTCATATGCCCAGCAGCGTCACACTTTCGGCAAGCCGATCGCCCAGCACCAGGCCATTTCCTTCAAGCTGGCCGAGATGGCCACCAAGGTCGAGGCCGCGCATGCGATGATGGTGAACGCAGCTCGCAAAAAGGACTCCGGGGAACGAAACGACCTGGAGGCAGGGATGGCGAAGTACCTCGCCTCCGAGTACTGCAAGGAAGTCGTCGAGGACGCCTTCCGCATCCACGGCGGCTACGGCTTCTCCAAGGAGTACGAGATCGAGCGCCTCTACCGCGAGGCTCCGATGCTGCTGATCGGCGAGGGTACCGCCGAGATCCAGAAAATGATCATTGGTCGCCGACTCCTCGAGGAGTACCGACTCCAAGGCTGATTGTCGCATTTAAGTCGATTGAGGCCGGAAGATGATCACACCCTGTCATCATCTTCCGGCCTCCGACTCGTCTGCCGGCTTTCCCAGTTGCGGGTCGTAACCGATACGATCGCTTGAAAGCCGCCGTCCCCCGTTGCCAGCGCGGCATCATCCGCTACGAAGGTCATCCATGCCCCACAGCCAAACCTCTGCACCTCGCGGCCGCGTCAGCATCGCGCGCGGAGCATCGCCGTGGCTTCTGCCGACCGTCGCCACCGCTGCACTCAGCCTGGTCCGTGCCCGCCGCTCGCGGCGAGCCGCGGCCATCGCCGTGCCCACCACCGCGCTCGCGGCGGGCATGCTGTGGTTCTTCCGCGACCCCGAGCGCGAGATCGCTCAGGGCCGGGTCATCTCGCCCGCCGACGGCGTGGTGCAGAGCATCATGCCGTGGAAGGACGGACGCACCCGCGTCGCGATCTTCATGAGCCCGCTCAACGTCCACGTCAACCGCGCGCCGCTCGCCGGCACGGTGACGTCGGTCGAGCACATCCCGGGCGGTTTCGTGCCCGCGTTCAACAAGGAGAGCGAGAACAACGAGCGCGTTGTCTGGCACTTCGACACCGAACTCGGCGACATCGAAATGGTGCAGATCGCCGGCGCGGTCGCGCGGCGCATCGTCCCGTACATCCCTCAGGGCACCAAGGTCGAGCAGGGGGAGCGCATCGGTCTGATCCGCTTCGGCTCGCGGGTCGACATCTACCTTCCGGAAGGTGTGGACGTCGCCGTCGAGGTCGGACAGACCACGACCGCGGGGGTGACTCGCATTGACCGTGATTGATCCCGACACACAGGCGTCCGCCTGGGCGGAGGAGTCCGACGAGGACGACGCGGAGGAGATGCCGCTGTCGCTGCGGCTGTCGATAGCGGACACCCTTACGCTCGGTAACGCCACCTGCGGATTCATGGCGGTGTACTTCACCACCACCGGAATCCTCATCCCGCACCTCCAGGGCAGCCAGGAGACCGGCATGGCGCGGCACAGCGCCGCGACCGCCGTCATCCTGATGCTCCTCGCGGCGATCTTCGACCTCTGCGACGGGCTCGTGGCACGCAAGCTGCGGTCGTCGCCGATGGGCGCGGAGCTGGACAACCTCTCCGACCTGATCAGCTTCGGCCTCGCGCCGGCGTACTTCGTGCTGGTCTACGGAATGGTCGCCGACGACGCGCACGAGCGGGTCTCGGCCGTGGCCGCGATCGTGGTGCTGCTGGCGGTGGTGCTGCGGCTTGCCCGCTTCTCGTGCGTCACCGTGAAGGACGGCACGTTCCAGGGCATGCCCTCGCCGTTCGGTGCGCTCACGGTCGTCTCGATCGTGCTGCTCGAGCTGCCGTTCGAGGCGACACTGCTGGCGATCGTCGGTACCGCATGGCTGATGGTCAGCCGGGTCGAGTACCCGAAGCCGCGAGGCGTCCTCGCGGTCGCGATGCTCGGCTGGATCGTGGCGGCGATGGGCATGCTGGCGGCGTGGGCGTTCGACGCGCCCGGCGGCCAGGTGCTGCTGCAGATGGGCTGCGCTCTCCAGATCGTGATGGCGGCGACGATCCCGCTCTTCGCCACCGCCCGTCGCGTGAACACCTTCCGCGGCAACCGCCGCGAAAGCCGCGAGGCACGTGCGGCACAGACGCCGTAGCGCCGACGGCGCAGGTTCCAAACGCCGAGGGCCCCGGAAACTTCCGGGGCCCTCGGCGTTTCCTGACGGCACGTCCCGGGCTGCCGGGCGCGGCCGCGCGATGGCCAGGCCGCGTTACGGGCGATAGCGCAGAGGGTGGTCCCCCGGCACTTCGACCACCGCGATGCGCACGCCGTCCGGGTCCGCGATCCACATCTCGATCAGGCCCCACGGTTCCTGCTGCGGTGCTCGGAGCACCTCCACTCCCCGCTCCAGCAGTTCGTCGTAGGCGGCCCGCACGTCGGGAACCTGCAGCCACAGACGCACAGCAGGCGAGGGCGGGGTGTCCGAGCGGCCCGAGAGTTCGAGGAACCCGCCGCCGAGGAAGTACACCGTTCCCCGCTCGTTGCCGGTTCCGAATTCGCGGAAGACCGCCAGTCCGAGAGCGTGGCCGTAGAAGTCGCGTGAGCGCTGCGGATCGGTCGGGCTCAGCAGCATCCTGCTGCCCAGTACGTGCACCATGCAGCAGAGCGTAGAGGTTGGATCCGGAAACACACCTGCCCCGGCGCGGTGCGCCGGGGCAGGTGTGGCTGAGGCCGGGCGTCAGCCGGTCGGCGGCTTGTAGGACTGCGCCGCCTCCGATGCCGTCGCAGGGCGGACGACCTTCAGGCCGCCCGGGACCGACTTGTCCGGCTTCATGATCAGGCTGTCGCGGGTCGACGGCGCCGCCGGGTCGGAGAAGTCGTGCGTGATGCCGAAGTCGCTCTTGTACGCGTTCAACGTCAGCAGCGCCTTGTCGACGCCCTCCCGCGTCAGGTCCTTCTCCTCGCACGCCTTCTTCAGCGCCTCGCCGAACACGGTCGCCGCCGTGTATCCCGCGACCACACCGTTGTCGAGGCCGTCCTTCGGGTACGCCGCGGCATACTCCTTCGCCAGCTTCGCCGGGCCCGCGTCGGGTGCTCCGATGGGCAGCGTGGAGGCCGCCACGTAGTAGTCCTTCATCAGCGCCGGCCCCGCGGGAGTCGCCATCAGCTGCGGCGCGAACGCCGAGTTGTTGCCGACGACGGGCACGTCGAAACCTCCTGCCGCCGCCACACCCACCAGGGACGCCGCCTGCCGGGGCCCCGCGCTGATCAGGATCGCCTTGACTCCCGCCTTCTTCAGTGCCGCGACCTGCGCCGACATGTCGTTGTCCGTCGGCTTGATCTTCTGCTCGACGACCGTCAGGCCCGCCTTCTCGGCCGCGTAGGTGGAGCCGGCCAGCGCGTTCTCGCCGTAGTCGCCCTCGAAGTAGACGTGACCGATCTTGTCGCCCTTGGCGATGCGCTTCTCGGCGAGGAGGTAGTCGACGGCGTTGATCGTCTCGATGTCGTACGTCGCGCCGACGACGCGCACGTACGGGCTGCCCAGCAGGTTGGCCGACCAGGCCTGGGGCAGCACCAGCCCCTTGTCCTGGCCGTCGATGCGCTGCTTGACGGCAGCGACGAACGGCGAGCCGATGAACTGCGCGAAGCCGAGCACCTGCGGTTCCAGCTCGGTGTAGGCCGCGACGGCCTTCTGCGGGTCGTAGCCGTGGTCGCGTACGGTCATCTCGATCTGCCGGTCGCAGATACCGCCCGCGGCGTTGGTCTGCTTCGCCCACAGCTGCTGGGCCTGGGTGACGCTCTTCCCGAGGGACGCGTAGACGCCCGTCATGTCGGTCAGCACGCCCAGGGTGATCGTCTTGTCGGTGACACCCTCCCCGGTCTTCACTCCCCCGGCGCCCTTGGTGTCGCCGTCGCCGCTGGTCGCCTTGGAGCTGCAGCCGGCCGTCACCGTCAGTGCGAGGACGGCGAGGACCGCCGCGTAAGTTCTTGATTTCATTTCTTCTCCCGAAGGGACGGAGCGAGGCGGGTGAGACCGCCGGGCAGGAACAGCACGACCGCGACGACAGCCGCGCCGTACAGATAGCGGGAGGCCTCCCCGGGGGACACGCCGCCGGTTCCCGGTGCGGAGACCAGGGGCAGGGCGTCGCTCCAGCGGGTGAGGACCTGAGGGAGCAGCGAGACGAAGACCGCGCCGACGACCGCGCCCGCGACCGAGCCCAGACCGCCGATGACGATCATGGCGAGGAACTCGAGGGACAGGACCATGCCGAAGTACTCCGGCACCGTGCGCTGGAAGACCAGGGCGAGCAGGACCCCCGCGAGGCCCGCGTACATCGAGGACAGGACGAAGACGCCCGCCCGGTAGCGGGCGACCGGCACACCCATCACCCCGGCGGCGATCCGGTGGTCGCGCAGGGCGTTCATCGCACGGCCCGGACGCCCGCGGAGCACCCCGCGGGCGAAGAGCCCGCAGAGGAGGAGGGCGACGAGCGCCGCGTACCAGAGCTTCTCCATGGACTGGAAGGGGACGGCGGCGACGAGGAGTTCGCTGTCGTCGAAGTCCAGCCCGAAGAGGGAGAGCGGAGGTACGGACCGGCCGTTGAAACCGCCGGTCAGATCACGGGCATTGAACAGCACATGCTGACCGACGAAGATCAGGGCGAGTGTGGCAATACCGAGGTACGCCCCGCGCAGCCGCCCGGCGATCGGGCTGAACAGGCCGCCCGCCAGCCCAGCCAGACACACGGCCAGCACGGCCGCGAGCCAGGTAGGCAGGCCGAGGCCGACCAGCTGGTGGCCGCTCTCGACGTCGTTGCCGCCGGCGAGGACGCAGTAGCCGTACGCACCGACGGCCAGGAAGAAGGCGTGCCCCATGGAGAGCTGCCCCGTGGCTCCGGTGAGCAGGTTGATGCCGATGGCACCGATGGCCGCCGCCATGGCGAACAGGCCGGCCTGCAGCCAGAAGCGGTCGAGGTAGAAGGGCAGGACGAGCAGGAGAAGCGACAGTGCGGTCCAGACGTACGCCCGCGGGCGGGGCCTGCGCAACGCCGGCCGCGCGGCGGTCGGGGGCCTGGGCGGCTCTGCCGCCGGGGGCTCGGGGGCGGGTGGCGGAGACGGCTCGGCGACCGGCGGCTCGGCGACCAGCGGCGCCGAGGGATCGGCGTCGCGTGGCGCCGAGGGATCGGTGGCCTTGGATTCGGCCGCGGGGGGCGCCGACGGCCCGGTGGCCGGTTGGGCGGACGGCTCGGTGGCCTTGGAGTCGGCCTGCCGGCCGGTGCGTGCGCCGGGGAGGGTCGTGGGCCGGGCCTCCGACGCCGGGCCCGGGCGGTGGGTGTCAGACACGGGCGAGCTCCTTCGTTCCGAAGAGTCCGGCCGGCCTCGCCAGCAGCACGAGCAGCATCACCAGATACGGGGCGAGATCCCCTATCCCCCCGCCCAGGAACGTCAGTTCGCTCTGGTATCCCGTCGCGAACGACTCCGTCACCCCGACGATCAGGCCGCCTGCCAGCGCCCCCGTCGTCGAGTCCAGCCCGCCCAGGATCGCGGCGGGGAACGCCTTGAGGGCCGCGAGTGACGTGGCCCGCTCCAGACCGGGCGTCGGGAAGACGGTGAGGAACAGCGCCGCGACCGCGGCAAGCGCGCCGGCGACCGCCCAGGCGGCCAGGGACACCCGGCCCAGGCGCACCCCCATCAGCGCGGCGGTCTGCGGGTTCTCGGCCGCCGCACGCATCGCCACGCCCCACGAGGTGTAGCGGAACGCGAGCAGGAACGCCGTGATGAGCAGCGCCGCGGCGACGAACGCCGCGATCCGGGTCTGCGCGATCGTGATCTCGCCGAGGTTCACGACCCGGTCGCCCCACGGGTCGCCGAGCGCCAGCACGTCCGTACCGATCAGCCGCGTCAGTTCGGTGGTGAGGAGGATGTCGACGCCGATGGTGACGATGGCGAGCACGCTGTGGTCGGAGCCGCGGTAGCGGCGCATGACCAGGAAGTCGACGGCCGAGCCGACCACCGCCGCGCCGGCGATGCCGACGGCGAGCGCCGGCCAGAAGCCGAGATCCTCGTGGAGAACGGCGGTGATGTAGCCGCCCGCGAGGAGCAGCGAGGCATGGGCGAAGTTGACGACCTCCGTCGCCTTGAAGATGACGACGAACCCGAGGGCGATCAGGGCGTACACCGAGCCGATGGAAAGCCCGCCGAGGAGCAGTTCGGTGAAGGTGGTCATGGCGTGGCCTCCGTACCGAGGTACGCCTGCACGACGGCCGGATCGCTCTGTACCTGGGCGGGCGTGCCGCCCGCGATACGGCGTCCGAAGTCGAGCACGGTCACGGTGTCCGCGAGCCGCATCACCACCCCCATGTCATGTTCTACGAGCACGATGGATATGCCGAGGCTGTCGCGTACGCCCGCGACGACGGCGGCGGTCTGCCGGCGCTCGTCGGCGGTCATGCCCGCGACGGGTTCGTCGAGGAGCAGGATCCGCGGTTCCATGCACAGGGCGCGGGCCAGCTCGACGAGCTTTTGTTTTCCGTAAGGGAGTTGACCGGCGGGCCGGTCCAGGTCGTCCGCGAGCCCGACGAAAGCGGCTATCTCCGCGACCCGCTCACGGTGCCTGCGCTCCTCCCGGACCGCCGACGGGAGCCGCAGCCCCGCCGCGACGAAGCCGGCCCGGGTGAGCCGGTGCCGGCCGAGGAGCAGGCTGTCGGCGACCGTGGCGTGGGGCGGCAGGGCCAGGTTCTGGAACGTGCGGGCGACACCGAGAGCCGCGATACGGTGCGGCGGGAGCCCGGTGAGTTCGTCGCCGCCGAAACGCACGCTGCCCTCTGTCGCCCGGTAGACACCGGAGAGCACATTGAACGTGGTGGACTTGCCGGCCCCGTTCGGCCCGATGACGGCGTGAACACTGCCCGGCTCGACGGTGAACGACACGCCGTCGAGGGCGGTGAGCCCGGCGAAGCGGACGGTGACGTCCTCGACGACGAGCGGTGCGCTGGTTGCGGTGGTGGTCGTTGTCCTCGTACTCACGCCGACCACCTCCGCAGCGCGGGCGCGACGTGCTCCGCCCGTACGGCGTCCTCTGCGGCGGTCTCGTCGACGACACCGAGGTAGCGGCGCCGCACCTCGTCGGAGGCGGCGAGCTCGTCGGCCGGGCCCTCGAGCGCGACCTCGCCGACATCCAGGACGTACGCGGTGGAGGCCAGGCGCAGGGCGATCGCCGCGTTCTGCTCGACGAGCAGGACGGACGTGCCGGCCGCGTTGATCTCCTGGACCGTCTCCGCGATCCGCGCCGCCATCAGCGGGGCCAGACCGAGGGACGGCTCGTCGAGGAGCAGCAGCCTGGGCCTCGCCATCAACGCCCGTCCCATGGCCAGCATCTGCTGCTCACCGCCGGACAGGAGACCGGCCTTCTGATGGGCGCGGTCAGCCAGTACGGGAAACAGTTCGTGGACCCGGGCCAGCGCGGCGGCGGACTCCCGCCGCCCGCCCCGCACGCCGAGCGCGCCCGCCCGCAGATTGTCGGCCACCGTCATACGGGCGAAGACCTGCCGGCCCTCGGGAACCTGCACCACCCCGGCGGCTACGACGCGGGCAGGGCTGAGGCCGTCCAGCGGGCGGCCCTCGAACCGGATGCTTCCGGCGGTGGCGTGCCCGCGCTGGAACGGCAGTGTGCGGGACACCGCCCTCAGCAGGGTGGACTTGCCGGCGCCATTGCCGCCGAGCACGGCGACGACGGCGCCGTCGGGCACTTCGACGGACACGTCCCGCAACGCCCGTACGGGCCCGTACCCCACGGACAGCGCCCGCACCTCAAGCGCGGCGGCCATACGCAACCCCTTGTCCGGCTCGCCTCCGATCGGCTCGCCTGTCGGGGCCCAACACACCACCGGACGGGACTCGGGGTCGATGCCTCGGGACCGAGTCGCTGCGTCTGACCAGCAGCGCGACACGCTGATTGTGCGCGAGCACAACGTGGTGGCGTATCCGGCCCGGGGGCCGCCGCGCGCTCGTGGTCGGCCCGCTCCGGCGGCGTGGCGCCCCTGTGCCCGGGCCCGGGGGCTCGGCGTTCCCGGGGCGTGACGCCCCGTGTGCCCCTGCCGGGGGGTGCGGGGGTCGGGGCGTCCGGAAGGGGTGCGCCCGGCTGGGGTCTCGTGCTTGGCCTGGTCGGGGGGGTGTGGTGTTTCCGGGGGTACCCGGCTTGGGTGGGTGGTGTGGGGGTCGGGGCCTCCGGAGGGGGTGCCCGGAATGGCTTTCCTCACCGCGCTTCGCGCGAGTTGCGACGCTTTACTTCCGGACACCCCCTCCTGCGACCCCGCCGCCCTCCCGCCGGTCGCGGGACCACCCGGCCGGTGGCCGTTTCCCACCGCCGGTACGGCTCCCCTTGGGGGTGAGGGATGCGACCTCCCTTCGGTCGCGAGGGGTTCGCGCGGTTGGTGGCCGTTTCCCTCGGCTGGTGCGGGCCCCCCGTGGGGGTTGGGGGTGCGACCTCCCTTTCGGTCGCGAGGGGTTCGCGCGCGTTGCCCACGCCGGCGGCCTCCCCCTGGGGGGTG
Organism: Streptomyces sp. NPDC027962; assembly: GCF_055566095.1. Classification (NCBI taxonomy): domain Bacteria; kingdom Bacillati; phylum Actinomycetota; class Actinomycetes; order Kitasatosporales; family Streptomycetaceae; genus Streptomyces; species Streptomyces sp. NPDC027962. The sequence continues at coordinate 187 of NZ_JBVHTA010000070.1, read as the reverse complement.
GAGGATGTGCCCCCCCCTTCGGCCGGAGCGCACAGTTGATGGCCGTGGCCACGGCCGGTGCGGCTTCTGCTGGTGGTGGGGAAGCGGACACGCCGGGGGGAGCGAAACCGTCGGCCGCGGGCAGGGGGACGCGCAGGGGGGCGTGTTCGGGACGTAAAGCGTCGCAACTCGCGCGAAGCGCGGTGAG